>JADFJC010000133.1 GCA_022566315.1 Planctomycetota bacterium | reverse complement strand
TCTTAAAAGTCGAAATATCTTACTTTTACCTTCGCTTGAAAACCAGCGGGCCACCGCTGAGGACCTGAGCTAAGGCATCGTTCATAGGTCCCTTGCACGCAAATGCTAATGGCTATTTACACCGCCGCGCAGTTAAGGCAAATAGACCCCTTCGATGGCTATTAGCCGGCCTTGGATTGGCGATATCCGCTGTCAGTGACCGGCCCTAAGAGCGATTCCTGGATGGCCCTGGCCTTATCAAGGTCCTGCGGCTGGACCGAGAGATAGTACCGCTGGGTCGTACGCATATCGCTGTGACCGGCCAACTGCTGGACTACATGGATGGGGAGCTGCCCGGCCCAGTTGGTGATACAAGTACGCCGCAGGTCATGGAGCGTATAGAGGCAGGTGTCCGCCCTGCGGCATATGGTCTTGAAACGGCGTAATAGATTATTGAGCAGGTCCTGACCCGCACGCCAGCGGCCCCGCTCAACCTGCCGAAGATAGTAGGCCCAGCGGGTCTGTTTCATAAAGACATAGGGACAGCCTTCGGGAGCCATTGACTGCCAGACGGCCAAGAGGTTGACTGCCTTGGCGGGCAGGGGGATCATCCGCATCTGATGGTCCTTGGGGGTCCAGGCCTGAACCAGACCGACAGCCTTCTTACGGGTGATATGAAGCTGATACGACTCAAAATCAATATCGCACCAGGTAAGATTGGTGGCCTCGCGCAAGCGAAGGCCAGCGGTATACAGCGTCACCAAAAACGCACGCCAGAATGCATCGGCTGTGCAATTGTAAATGCCGGCAAAGGCCTCCGGCCGGATGATATCCTTGCGAACCGAACCTATCTTGAGCTTGGGTACTCCATCGCAGGGGTTACTACCTTTACGCAGATAGCCTCGCAGTATCGCCAGATTAAATAGGCGTTTTAGGACGGTTAAGTCCTTGTTGGCGGTACCGGCGGCGATTCCGGTGCTAAGCCTGCCGGCCCGGAACCGCTCGATGTCCCGGGGGCCAATAGTAGGCAAGGGCCGATCCCATCCGAGAAAACTGGCCAGTGATTCGAATGTGGCCAAATGAAGGGCAAGGGTCCTCGCTGCCACATTACCTTGGGTAAGCTCTTTGTGCTCGATGTGGAAGCCCCGCAGCGAGATAGCAGTCAATCCCGCGGTCTGGGCATCTTGGATCTGGACCTCTTTTTGGGCTGCAAATGACTGGGCCTGTCTTTTGGTCCTAAAGCTTCTGCTGGGCCTTTTACCCTCGCCGGAAAACCAGCGGGCCACCCAGCAAAAGGACCGCTTCTTCGGCCAGCTGCTTTTGGCAAGTGGCAAGCCCGATGAATCTACCGGGACCGCTTCCAGATATTTACGATACACCCCAACCCTTTTATTCGCCATCACCACACCTCCTGGTCCTATATCAACCCCTTAGTCCGGCACAGATAGCCGGCCCATCGAATGATTCTACACCCTATATTTTAACATTTTAATCGAAATAACTCAAGAAAAATATGCATTTTATCCGGGATATTAATGAGCTACATTTTGACCTGCAACAAAGCCATAACTCACCTCTTCGGGCGCCTGAGGCGCCGGGCAAAACGGGTATTATCGGCGAAAAACAGGCATTATTGGCAAGATGCAAAGGCTGCCCATAGCAAATGCCTATTACCAGAGACCTCCTTGTAAATAGCCCGGCCAGGTGCAACTAAAACAGCTCTCTTGAAACTCGGCAAACTCGGCGGCATTTATGGCATTTATATAGTATAATTTAATAAGAGGGTACTAACGTCTCGCTGAAATCTATTGGTTAAAGTGAAAGGGAAGGGGCATTTTCGCATCTATCCCGCGTATTATTACCAAGTTTGTGCAGTTCTTATAGGCCTCCAGAGCCCTTGGGGAAGTGCGAAAAAGAAAGGAGGTTTTTATGAATGATAATGGTGAATTAAACACAAAGCAAAAGAAATTTTGTGAGGAATTTCTGGTCGATAATAATGCGACACAGGCCGCAATCAGAGCGGGATATCCCGAGAGATCGGCCTCTTCAATAGGTAATGAAAATCGGAAAAAACCTAAAATACAAAAATATATTAGCGAGTTAAAGGAAGCGAGAAGCCTAAGGACCCAAGTTACCGCCGATAGGGTACTGAAAGAGATAACGAAAATAGCGTTTGCAGAAAAAGGCATAAAACCCGGACACAAACTGAAGGCCCTGGGTATGCTTGGAAAGCATGTAGGTATCTTCGACAAACAGCCTAAACTCGAAAAGCAAGCCTGGACAAGGGATGTATCCAAAATGGATCTTCTTGAGCATAAAAATGAGAGCATTGAATTCTACAAGGATATTATTAGAAGTAGATCAATACCAACAGAAATACAACTAACTGCACAAAAGCAGTTAGACCATTTTTTATTGGGATTAGCTAAGCTCTCTATAGTCGATCCAAAAGAAATAGCTGCAAAGATTATTGAGGAGATTAAAGCAATAGAAGAAAGCATGGATGGACCTCCTATAAATCCTGAGGAGGCTGAAAATGGCGCTCAGACGCAAAAATAGCGCTAACTTAACCATCTGATAGGCCCAGGCCGGCCTTCAAGCGTGATTTGACAGAACAAGGCAGCGCGTGACATTGGGGAGGCTCTGCAAGGTGAGCTTATCAAATTTCTGGCCCAGTTAGCGCCGGTGGCCCCAAGGAACTGCTGATATTCACAGTCTGCAATTTCGGCCAGAAGCGATCACGATTAAGGAGTGTGAGACTCGTGAGGAAAAGTAGGGGGGTATCAATGCCTGAGCATCAAGGTACGGGGCCCTTAATGCCGATAAAATAAAAAGGAAAGCCATCCGTTGACTCTCCTTCCCCGATATCGTTGAGGATAAGGAGGTCTTCGGCGGAACTTCGTGAAAAGCACCGAACCACCTAACGATACCGGTATTTTTTTGGGCCTCAACCAATTTGCTTCTCGACTATCAGCTTTCAGAGGTTGAAGATTGGTTATCAGCCGATTATGGTCAAAGACCAGGTAGATATAATGCAGAACCGCCACGTACGTCAGCAGTTGATTTCCATACAGGCACTTGGCAAGAATGCCCGGTGGCCTGGCACTGATAACTTTTTTGCATTTGGGACAACGCTTGCGTTCCAGGTGGCATACGATCTTGTTCATTTTGTTGTTCCTCACAAAGTGTTATCTTCTTTGCTGTGGACACTCGCAGCTATGAGATGTTTTTTCTTGATTATTTTGGCCGAATTTGCTATAATTTGGTGCTTGAACACTTTTGTTGGTGATTAAGCGGATATCAGCTAATATGTTTAGAGTATCTCTCCAAACACTAAAGAAGTGAGGGATAATAAGTGTTCGTTCAGGGAACGATGGACGTGATAGAGGATAAGCAGAAGACTAAAGCGGTATTACTCCAAGAGTTAGATAGTTTGCGCGAGCGTGTTTCTGAACTTAAGCAAGCGAAGGAGAAACTACACAAAAGTGAGCAAAGATACCGCTCATTAACAGATGATATTCTCGATAGTTCAAAAGTCGGTATCTTTATTCTCGATGACAGCTTCAAGGTTGTATGGCTGAACCAGGCAACGGAACGCTACTTCGGCCTGCGAAGAAAAGATGTGATTGGGAAGGATAAGCGGCAGCTCATTCTCAAGCAAATCAAGGATATCTTCGAGGAACCGGAAACCTTTGTCGAGAAGGTGTTCGCTACGTATGACAACAATACCTATATTGAGAACTTTGAGTGCCACGTGCTCGCCGACGGCCAGCGGGAAAACCGCTGGCTGGAACATTGGAGCCAGCCCATCCGTTCCGGGCTCTTTGCCGGGGGTCGGATTGAACACTACACCGATATCACCAAACGCAAAAAGGTGGAGGAGGCGCTGCGGAAGAGCAAGAATAAATATAGAACGCTTCTTGAGAATCTTCCTCAAAAGATATTCCTTAAAGACAGGAACTCTGTTTATGTGTCCTGCAATGAGAATTACGCCCGGGATTTAAATATTAAAGCTGAGGAGATTGTTGGAAGAACAGATTATGAATTTTACTCCAAGGAACTGGCTGAGAAATACAGAAAAGACGACAAAAGAATTATGAAATCGGGGGAGACAGAAGATATTGAAGAACAATATATCAAGGATGGAAAAGAACTGATTGTTCATACGGTCAAAACGCCCGTCAAAGATGCACGGGGTAATGTCATCGGAATATTAGGCATTTTCTGGGACATTACCGAGCGTAAGCAGGCAGAGGATGCACTGCGCGAAAGTGAGGACAAATACAGGACGCTTGTTGAAAGTGCAGGCGAATCCATTACCACCATCGACGAAGATGGGGTGTTTTTGTTTATGAATGGGATTGGCGCGAAGCGGTTGGGAGGCAAGCCGGAGGACTACGTAGGAAAGACAATGTGGGACCTTTTCCCGAAAGAAATCGCAGACCGGCAAGCGGCGAGTGTGCGAGAGGTAATAAACACCGAACAGGGAATGAATCAGGTTGTATTGACCGAGCTGCAGGGTCAGCCCAGGTGGTATAACACTACCCTTGAACCATTGAGAGACGGTAGTGGGAAAGTAACAGCTGCGCTTGTGATAGCAAGAGACATTCATACACTCAAGCAAGCAGAAGAAGAACTGGACAGGTACCGTGAACGAATGGCTCGGGCTGAACAGCTCGCCTCGCTGGGAACCTTAAGTGCAACTGTGGCTCATGAACTAGCACAGCCTTTAACCGTTATTCGTCTGTCAATTGAAAATGCATTGGCAAAGCTGGAAGCAACATCTTCTCCAGAGACTGTTACAAGAAAGCTTAAGGACAGTCTAACTGAAATCTCGAATATCACTTCAATTGTTGATAGATTTCGCAATTTCGCAAGAAGATCCTCAGAGGAGATTATTGGAGAGATAGAATTGAAGGCTATTGCTAAGAGAATTGTAAAGCTTTTAAACGAGAATGCTCGGCGGGCAAGGATTGCTTTGAACCTAAACGGTATGGACAATCTACCTCTTGTATATTCGACCGAGAAAGACATGGAACAGCTATTTTTTGCACTTGCTGATAACGCCGTACAGGCCGCCGACGGCAAGAAGAGTCGGCAGCTTATCATAAACGGTGCTGTAAAAAATGAGTATATTGAGTTGTCGTTCTCTGATGACTGCGGCGGGATCGCTCCCGAGAATATCGATAAGATATTTGAGCCGTTTTTCACTACCAAACCAAAAGGGCAGGGGACAGGTTTGGGACTTTGCATCGTGCAGAGCATCGTATCTCGAGCCGGCGGAAAAATTCGCGTCGAAAGCAAGTTTGGTGAAGGTTCAACTTTTTTCGTCACGCTGCCTACTAACAAAAGTATGAGGTCGTAATTGAGGAGCAATGACAAATAAAACGAAACAACATATCTTCTTTGTTGATGATGAGCCAAAGATACGTGAAGTGGTTAGCGAAACTATTGAACAGCTCGGCGTGAAGGTTAGCTGTTTTGCCAGTGCAGTCGATTGCCTCGAACAATTGGGTTCCCAAAGGTGCGATTTACTTATCACTGATGTGAAAATGCCTGAGATGGATGGTATGGAATTGTTGGCAAAGGCCAAACGCCTCGCTCCGTGGTTGCCTGTTCTGATTATAACCGGCTACGGCGATATACCAATGGCTGTTACGGCAATCAAGGCAGGTGCTGTGGATTTTATCGAGAAACCTCTCGACAAGAAAAGTTTTCTGTGGAAAGTCAAATCGATACTGCAACAGAACACTTTCGATGATTCTTATATAGGCAAGCCTTTGACCGAGAGCGAAATGAGGGTATTAAAACTGATCATCAGCGGCAAGGGCAACAAAGAAATAGCCTATTTACTGCACCGTTCTGTAAGGACCATCGAAGTGCATCGGAGTCACCTTATGCGCAAGCTTGATGTCGATAACGTAGTTGACCTTGTCAAACGAGTTGCCATGATGGGATTGGTTGAGCTGCCGGCAAAACAAAAACGGGACAATGCCAACCAAGATGCTGAAAAACACCAGTGAGTAGTCATTCACACCTACTAATGTACTGCATATTCTTCCGAACAAACAAAATGCCCTAATTTCCACGGTTGCCAAGTTTTGATTTAGTTTGAAGGAACTGGACTTACTCATTTATGCAGTTCTTTTCTGTTTTTACATCTGACTCTCAGAAGTTTCTGAGAATAGATTGCATATCTCTACTATCCCATTAACTTGTGAGCAAATTGTTGTAAACCAAATAAATATAATAGGCTGTGAGAAAAAATGATTGTGAGCGACTTGAAATCACCTGTAGACTTTGGCAATAAGACTTTCACAGATTCGTTGAAAGGGCCGGACAATGTACACGGGACGGATTGTTTTCTCACAACATGTTAACAAACGCAAACGAGCATCGAGACTGGAGAATATACGCAGACTTCGCACAGATTTTGATAGGCAAAGCTCGAACACTTTACGCCAACGAAGACTTCGGCATTCAACAACCATCGATTTGTGAGTTGAATTTTTAGAAATACCCCTCAAGACGAGTTCGCCGCTTAAATGGCCTGTGAGATGCTATAAATCGAAAGATAATGGGGGTAATGTGGGAAACCACAATACTCATCTTTACTTCTGAACAAGTTGATTTACGCTTGAAAAAACTTTTTTAATAATATACGTAGTTACCACAATAGCTTCTTAAAAGGATAATTGCTATACTTGCTTATCTTTCAGGATGAAAGGATGGAGATGTGGTGGGGTGAGTATCTCTCTATTGGTGGAGTGAGCATCCCTCTATACGATGTATTTCCCGCCGAAAAGCACGGACGCACCAATTATCGATTGAAAAAGGGCACTTTGTGTGCCCTTGGGTTTGAGGTGTGCGAACGGCGAAGGTATTGCTTGAAAACAGCACTTTGTTCGCAAAGAACTTCGCAAGAGCTAAGACCCCCTGTGGTTGAAAAGCGCGTCCAAAGGCACGCATAAGTTGTTGCTTTGTTGGGAAATATGCAAATTTTCTACTGCAACCCACAGGGACGGAGTCTGCGCCATCGCTGTTGTCGACAGGATTGTGAGACGGATTGATTAGCAAGTGAAAACCTATTTGACAGTTTACTTTGGGGCGGTGCTGGCGGCGATGTTTCTCGTGCCGATTGTTTCGCGACTGGCTAAGAGGTATCGTTTGGTCGATGCTCCCGGCCCGCGCAAGGTGCACAAAACACCCATCCCGCGTATCGGCGGAATTGTTTTTATAGTATCGACACTTGCTCTGGTGCTACCTGTGTTTCTCTTAAATAACGACATCGGCCAGTCTTTCCGTGAGTCGCGGACGGAATTCATCGTGCTACTGGTAGGGGCCGGTTTCATATTTATGATAGGTTTGTTTGATGATCTGCGATCTGTACGAGGCTACATCAAACTGTTATGCCTTATCGCGGCCTCGTTGGCAATCTGTGCTTCAGGGGCAACAATGCGTTCCATTTCCGTGGGAACGTGGTTTACACTTGAGACTGGTTGGGCGGCATGGCCGCTTACGGTATTTTGGATAGTGACGATTACGGTGTGTTTGAGCGTAATTGACGGGCTGGACGGTCTTGCTGCCGGAATAGCAGCCA
Organism: Planctomycetota bacterium; assembly: GCA_022566315.1. Taxonomy (GTDB): domain Bacteria; phylum Planctomycetota; class Phycisphaerae; order Sedimentisphaerales; family Anaerobacaceae; genus NIOZ-UU13. Next base: position 2,168 of record JADFJC010000133.1, on the reverse strand, counting down.
TTGTGTGCGGTTCAATTGTACTTCTGGCTCTTTGGGTCGGTCAGGTAGCCATGGCGGTGTTGATGCTGGCGCTGCTGGGCAGTGTGACAGGCTTTCTGTTCTTTAACTTCTATCCCGCCAAGATTTTTATGGGCGACTGCGGCTCCATGTTTCTCGGTTTTTTGATTGGAGCCAGTAGCATAATATGCCAGACAAAGACTTCCACATTAGTAGGTCTGGCGATTCCATTTTTGGTAATGGGTGTGCCGATTCTCGATACATGCTTTGTCATTATTGGTCGCCGCTTTCTTGAGCGGCGTTCGATATTATCTTCCGATCGAAACCACTTGCATCATCGTCTGTTGGATCTTGGCTTGCATCACCGCACCGTGGTTATAGTTATTTATGCGGTGACAGCCATAGGAGCCTGTATTGGGGTGTTTATGTTAACCACGGAAGGCGCGTGGTCGATAGGACTGCTGGCGGGTGGGCTACTATTGTTGTTTTCAATATTCGCATGCCTGCACGGCAGGCGTTATCGCGGAATACTAATAGCCCTAAAACGTAACTGGGCCATCGCACGTGAAGCAAGGACGGAGAAGCGTAATTTTGAAAGTGCCCAATTGAGGATGAGGGAATCAAGGTCTTTCCGTGCATGGTGGGAGGTGGTGTGCGTCATGGCCAAAAAAATGCATTTTCAAAGTATCGGGCTGTGGAAACGCTGCAACGGCCATTACGTAAATACCTGTGCCTGGAATACGCCGGAGAACATATTCACAACTGATAAAACAATGAAACTTATCTTGCCGCTTAATGGAAATGGGACAGCAGAATGGGAGATAAGGGCACGTATTTGGGCAGATAGCTATCTGGAACTAAGCGGCCGACAGGCTATGCTGCTGGGACGGCTGATGGACGAGTTCCCGCCACCGGAGCAGGAGGAAGAAGCTGAAGCATTGGACCAACGTGCCAACACGACACGCCGATCCACGATTAAAGAAAAAGCAGTACCCTTGACAAATACACAGACTTTGAAGATGTCGGCACATATTCCCACACCGCTTAACATAATGGGAATCCCCGTGGTACCCTTTGAATCGTATGATCAAGCCCTGGAATGCGTTGAAGAGATAATTGAGTCGGACCGGAAGTCGTGGTGGGTTGCGATCAATCCCATCAAGATTTATGGCGCCTGGCACAAACCTGAATTGCTGAATCTTCTGCGACAAATAGATGTAGGTATTTGCGACGGCGTGGGTGTCTCGATCGCTTCCAAGATACTTCATGGACGAAGTATCAAGCGGTGTACCGGATGTGATCTGTTTTTCAAACTTCTTTTTCTGGCATCCCGGAAAGGGTGGGGTGTTTATCTGCTGGGGGCTTCCGCCCAATCCAACGCTGCCGCACGGTCGGAACTGCAGAAGATGTATCCCGACCTGAGGATTGTCGGTTGGCAGGATGGATATTTCGAGGATTCACGAACGGTTATCGAGCAAATAAATTCCAGCGGGGCGGACTTGCTGTTCGTGGCCATGGGATCCCCAAAGCAGGAACAGTGGATCTGCCGCCACCGGCAAGCTATCGACGCAAATTTTTGCATGGGCGTAGGAGGCAGTTTCGACATCGTGTCGGGTCATCTTAGAAGAGCTCCGAAGGTTTTCCGCATGGCCGGCACCGAGTTTCTGTTCCGTCTTATAAAGGAACCGCTTAAAAGATGGCCAATCCAAAAAGTCCTTTTTCCCTATTTTCTCCGAGTCATCGGGAAAAAATTGGTTGATTTCACCATGTCGGATGAGGGTCGCAAAGACTGAGTGAAGCAATAGGTGTGTCTGAGCCGCTTCGTGTTAAAGACACAATAGAAATAGCCAAGAAGCATAAATTGTGTAGTGATCTTTCACAAGGAATGAGATATGGATGCCCTCAAAGAAACAGATCAAGCTGATTCGGAGGAGAAGTAAGAATGGATGATTTGGAAGATAAAACGAAACGCAATACGAACTCGGCAGGAGAATATCGCCAGCTCCATCCAGATCCGATAGTCCAAGCAAGGGACGATTCCAGCAGGCCCCACAAAGGATTGCAGCCCATAGAAATCGTGCATAGTGCCAACAAGCCGATATCAGTAGCCGATGCGACATTACTGCCTAATCAGTTTATGGGGATGGGGGAACCCACACAAGCCGTCCAGT
>JADFJC010000021.1 GCA_022566315.1 Planctomycetota bacterium | reverse complement strand
TCATCACCAAAGCGATAGTCGGGTTTGAACATATATTCCCAGTTCAGCGGACCCCACCAGATTTGACCGCCCACTGACAGATTGAGGCACCGGCTGCCATGATGATTACAGCGAACCTTCGGGACAACATCACCAAAGAGTTCAACTTGTTGAGCTTTCCAATCCCGATATAGCGTTCTGCCAGTCGGATCCCAGCCTGTGGGGATCGGCTTCGCCGAGAACTCCCAGGAGTAGCTGCATGGAAGCTTCGGGTCGGGCGAATATCGCGCCACATGCTCGGCATCGCTCGGGCACAAGAGCGTCTCTTTGCTCAGATAATCCGGAACCAGGTCTGAGAGCCAATCCGGCAGTTTGCCTTTGTCCTCTTCGTATTTCTTTATCGTTGCCTGAATCTTTCGAAAATTCGCTGCGCAGGCCTGCATATCCTTTGGTATTTGCAGATTCTTCTTAGGAATAACAAACTTTCGGGATATTGTTGCACGTGGCTTAACGGGAGCAGCCTTTCGACGTTGTTTTCTGATCTCTTCCGTTTCGCTACGGCCACATTTGGGACAGCGGTCTGAAAAATCGGCCGGGCCGGAACTGCCCTGGATAAAGACTATCCTGCAATCTGGATTTTCACACTTTTCAGCTCTGTAAGCGCTTGACTCGCTGCACTCTTTGCAAATCAGTGGCGGTGCAGTTAGAGCCATTACGTCAGCGTGCTCCAGCATATATTTGTGGTATGCCTTTAGGCCCGTTTGATACTCAGCCTTACAGTTCGGATTGTTGCACTTGACCCAAATCATCTCCTCATCCGAAATGCCGTCGATGCCGCGGCTTCTGGGACTTCCTGGTTGCTTTTGTTGCATTATCTGCTGCTGCATCGTTTGAAAGGCTGCCATAATCTCGGTTAGATGCTCTTTTGGCAGCGCAATATTCACGACCATTTTGCCATTGCCGGCCTTACCTGCAAATACGATATTGCTCCTGGTTGGAATATCCATTTGCGGCATTGGCATAGGTATCATAGCCGTCATCATCTTGAACACTCGCAGAAAATTATACGTTACCACGAAATCAGCTTTATCCGCTTCCGGCAGTAACGCCAGAGCAGCCTTCATTTCGTTGCCAATTTGCTTTGGGCCGCTGGTTTTTACCTGGTCAATCAGCTCGTGTATCGCCAAGTTTGCATTGCCCCCGATGGTACAAACCCACAGCCCATCAACCATACCCCATCGGTAATCAAATCCGCCGCCGTACATAGCATTTATCATTTGTCCCTGTGGTGAGTTGGCATCCGTGAATTTCATTGTGAATTTCGCCGAATCTATTGAGACGTCTTTGTAACGGTCAACGCCCCGCTGTATCGTAAAGCCGGTTTCTATTCCCATGTCCTTATAAAAATCCATAATACCGCTGGTGTTTAACATCTGTATCGCTTCTTCGATGAGTCGGTTGAATTTTTCCTTATCCTTGACCGCTATAACATACTTAGCTACAAAGGGCGGCTTGTTTTTGGTATCTATCGAAGCTGAACACACCACCGGTCCGTCAAGGCAGTCAATTACGTTTGCCGCAAGAGCTTTCATTTTTGTAATGTCCTCAGCGTTAATGTTCTCGCCGGCAATCGTACTAAGCAAATCGATACTCTTGATGTTGAACTGTTTCCAGAAAGGTGTGTTTATTTTGAATCCGAAATTCATCATTGCCCCGTTTTCCAGATACCCCAAGAGCTTATTTTCCTGCGCCGCTGAGGCATCTGCGACGAACATATTCGCCATATCCGTCCCAGGGACAGCGGAGATGGTTTTTGTGATATTCAAAACATTGGGTTTTGGGTTGATTGCTATACTCAGGTATTGTGTTTCTTTCATCAACGTCTCAAAAACACTGACATACATATTGATTATATTCTCTATGTTCATCATAGGTGGTGTGTTCGGGTCTTTGGTTTTGATGTTTTCCATGTTTGTTTTGAACTCTTCCATTTTGCCAAATAGCATTGCCCCGAAAGTTTTGGAGGCTTGTTGCACATTACCGTACGCCCAGATTGGTTCGGTCATAGCCAGTTTCATCTCAGCAGCATCGAGGGTACTGGCCAATGGAGCTGACTCTGCGGATGCACTCGTTGCAATTCCCTGAAGTTTTTTGTACGTCATCAGCTTTTCATAGTCGTTCGCTTGGCTTATAAGTGCATAATTGCCAACCTGTGTAACCAGCATTGTGGGTGTCCCGTTGCTTGTGATTTTAGAAACGCCCTTCTCATCCGGCTGGCTGCAGTTGGGATTACCGCTGATAAACTGCTTGTAATCTGTAACGGGAACAAGTCCGCCAATGAATACATTTGAAACTGGATTAGTTTGTGTTTGTTCGCCGGGCACAATTACGCCAAAAACGGCAAAACTACCATTCATATTAACGCCGTTTAGCTCCGGACTGCCTAACACCTTGGCGAATTGCATCCGAGCCAATATCGAGATTCCCATAGGCATAGGCGAGACACCGGCTAAGAACTGGTCGATTTGACTTAAAGTATATTCAAAATGATTCACCCGTATGCAAAACAGACTCTCGGCCGGTATCATCTTCAGAAGTTGGTCACCTGCGGGCCTTGCCGAACTTTCCGCCTGCAGTCCTGTGGCAAGGACAAGCAGAACCAATAATGCTACCGCAGTGGCATTTCTCGAACGTTTTGAATTAAACATTTTTACACCTCCATAAATTAACGCTGGCAAATTCGTTTCTTGAAAATCTCAGACTATCTCTCACAATAAATATAACACTTATTCTGCCAGAAAGTTACAAAAAAACCGAAAAAAACTCGAAACTTAAAACTGCAGATTACGATAACACCGGCGATATGTTAGTACAGGATGCTTTCCTGACGATAAGCCAAAAGCTGAAAAGCTTACATCTTGTCTTCGGCATCACGTTTTACTTTTTCACTTCGCGATTCACAATTTTTATCGGTGTTCACAAAATTTTCTATCGGAACGGCCTTTTTGTCTATGTTGGTATTGCAGTAATTATCGGCCCCGAATAAGTAGGCGGCTCTGGACAAACGCTGTATTCCCTGGTTATAAATGAATTATTGGGGATTTTTTGTAAGCGAGCAGCAAGCCGGTGGTTATGTCACAGAATTATTTGGTTTCATAAATGCTTTATGAAGTTATAGTTGTGATAAACAAACTCGTTTCTCGATTCTCGTCCCTCGTTCATCCCCTGCTTTGGGTTCCCGCAAGGCGGGGTCCCTCACAGGGGCAAGCTTGTCCACGTGAAAACGGGGAAGCTTCGAGCATCTGGCATCGAGCATCGAATTTTGTAGCAGTTAAAAAAAGTTAAGCAAGCAAGGCATTAAACCGATAAATTTCATCGAGTTAATAGCTGTATTGGGCGGTCTTAGGGGTTATAGGACAGAGAAAAGCTCGGTGTTTTTTGGAAGTTTATTGCTATGGACGGAAGTCAGAGGACAGAGGACAGAAATCAGAGGACAGAGGACAGAAGTCCGAATTCCGAATTCCGAAGTCCGAATTCTGTCTTCTGCATTCTTCTACTTTTTTTGTCGCTTTCATCCGGTTGCGGCAATAAGTTTTTTGACCCGACACAGGTAGGCAGGTTTCGTCCTGTTCCTGCCGTCAATGTAATATTGGATTCGTTGGGTGTGGCCGAGGAGACACAGGTGGCCTGGGAACAAGCAAAAGAGCCGCTGCCCATAGATACTATGGCGGTGGAGTCTGATTATGTATTCAGGGCAGGTGATATTATCAGTATAACTATTTTCGAGCTTCTCCAGGAGGATATTCAATTTGTAAACAATTATGTTGTTACCGAAACCGGCAGAATATCCATACCGGAGGTTGGCGTGATTGAAGTGGCGGGGTTGACTGAAACGCAGCTTGAAGGACAGATAAGACAAATTCTTTCTCCGGGTATATTGAAGAACCCGTCGGTTATCGTAACTTTGGCCGGCTCCCAGCAACGCTCATTTTCAATATTGGGCGACGGTGTGCCTCTTCCCGGCAGATACCCTATTCCACGATATAATTTCAGACTGTACGATGCGCTTGCAATGGCGGGGGGGCCAAGACAGTTTAACGTAAGCTATATTTATGTTTCACGTTTTGTTGGGGATAAAAAGGAAACAAGATATGAGCCTCTTCAGCCGGGATTTGATGGATTTGAGCTGAAAGTTATTGAGCCTGAGACTGCCATGTCGTCGCGCAAGATACAGCCCCGGCGCGCCGGGGTCCCACCTCGTGCACAATATCAATGGCCTGAAAGTAAAGTGGTTATAGCTTCGTCTGAGATGGTAACGGATTGGGAAACGGCTGGAATGCCAAAAGCCTTTGAATGGCCGAGCAATCGCAATCAGAGTCGGATAGATACCCAAACTGGATGGAAACCATCCACCAGGTTGACTGCTCCGGGAAGGATGGACGAGCCGGTAAGTGTCAAAGACATATTGAACACATTGGAGGAGCGCTCTCGTCGTGAACAAAAGTGGTTAAATGAGCAAGTGAACGTTGAAAATGCAATGGAGTCGTTCCGGGAGCTGGCTCGTTCCGAAAAGAGGACAGATGAGCGAATAACTCGCCGGAACGCACTGGCATTATCCCCTGCACCGGCTGCTCCGGAGATGATAGATGAGCCGGTGAGTGTCAAAGACGTATTGAAAACATTGGATGAGCGTTCTCGCAATGAACAACAATGGTTAAATGGGCGAGTAGATGTTGAAAAAGCACGGGAGTCCTTTCGGGAGCCGGCTCGTTCTAAAAGGAGGATAAATAGGCGGGTAAATCGCCGGGACGCGCCGGCATCATCATCCGCACCGAAGCCGACAGAAGGGAAAGAACAAGCCGGGCATGTTGAGTGGATCTTCCGTAATGGCGAATGGGTTCCTGTTCAAGTCGGTGCGCCACATCCTTCGGGGCCGATAGAGTTTGAAAGGCCGGTTATTAAGATTGAACCTGGAGAAAGACCGGTTGGTCCGTTTGAAGAGCAGGCGCAGCCGGTTTTGGAGCGTGAGCCTGGTGCCGGGACGCGCCTCATAAAGATTCCAGCCGACAAGCTGCTTGCCGGTGTCCCCCGATATAATATCGTGATAAAGCCCGGCGATACTATTCATGTGCCTGTTGATCTTGTTGGTGAATTCTGCATAATGGGTAATGTCAATCGTACCGGCTTCATTCCTATTACGGGCCGACCGATGACTTTGAAGATGGCCATAGCTGCTGCGGGCGGTTTGGGACCTTTGGCCTGGCCGAGGCGCTGTGAAGTGGTGAGAAGGATAGGCAGAGAGAAAGAAGAAATAGTGATGGTGGATTTGGACAAGATATACAGCGGTGAGCAGCCGGACTTCTTTATTAAGCCGAATGATTTTATTAATGTCGGCACACACCCAACCTCCAGATGGCGTGCAGTTCTGCGAAACGCATTCAGGGCCAATTACGGGTTCGGCTTTGTTTATGACCGTAATTTTTCGTACAAAGATTACTGGGGAACAACGTACAACTCTGTAATGCCATGGAAGTGGGATAGTGTTTGGTAGTAAAATTGCTTATTTATGGTGGTCAATATTGGTTCTTCTGTTAATCAAATGCAAGGATCAGGTGTGGCGAAGACAAGCTGGCGTGAGCTTGGAGTCCATAGTTACATCAAGATGGTGATAGTGGGGGGACTGTTTTGCTATCTTTTTCACAATGAGATTGAGGCCATTGTTCACAAATGGCTCACTGATAGCAGCTGGTCGCACGGTTTTCTAATCCCGATTTTCAGTTTATACTTCATCCACCAGCACAAGACAGAGATTCTTCGCTCCGCTCAGAATAACGAGTTGAAGGCAAATTATCTTGGCCTGGTTTTTCTGATTTGCGGGATTCTGTTTTATCCTTTCAATATCGTTCAACTCCGGTACGGATACCTGAGGCCCATTGGCATGATAGCGACGCTTGGGGCGATTGTATTGTTTTTGGGTGGGTGGCGCTTGGTTAAATATATATGGCTGCCGATAGCTTTTTTGATTTTTGCTGTGCCGTTGCCTCGCAGATACTATGTTAGTCTGACTATGCCGATGCGGCATCTTGCTGCTGCTGTAGCGACTGCGTTGCTGAATCTGGTCAGCGGAATGGAAGCCACTGTCAGCGGCGTGGTGATAGACGTGATTTATAAGGGCCAACACCTGGAGCCTTCGCTTAATGTGGCCGAGGCGTGCAGTGGGATGCGCCTGCTGATGGCCTTTCTGGCTTTGGGGGTTGCTATGGCCTATTTGCACCACAGGCCTCTGTGGCAGCGATTTGTTCTTTTAGCCAGCACGATACCCATAGCGATATTCTGTAATATCGTGCGAGTTACAGTTACCGGTTTTATTTATGTGCTGATACATCCTAAGTACACGCAGGGTATTTATCACGACACACTTGGATTAGCGATGCTGCCGTTAGCATTTGGCTTATACGGTTTTCTTGCGTGGTTTATGTCGAGTTTATTTATTGAAGAGGACGATGTAGGACAACCTGCGGATATTGTGGTTCGCAGGCACTCGTCTCGGCGAAAGCCAAAACCGCAGCAGGATGATACGTGATGTGAAAACACAGATTATGAGATACAATATACGACTTTATTTACAGCCGGCCTTTTTGATATGTGCAGTGGTGCTTGCAACAGCCGGGGCCGGCATGTCAATAGCTATAAAAAGTTTCGGAGTGTACTTAAGAAAGGAACCGCTGCCGTTGAAAAAATCTTTGGACCTGCTGAATGAAAATGATTTAGCTTCTTACAAAGTAATATCCAAACTCAAAATCGAAAACGAGGAAATAGTCAGAGCGTTAGGGACCGAAGATTATATTCAATGGATTCTGGAAGATACCGATGCGGCGGCTAACGGTCCTGTTAAAAAATGCATGTTGTTTATTACTTACTATCAGCTTCCGGATAGAGTGCCGCATGTGCCGGAAGAATGCTATGCGGGCGGAGGCTTTCAAAGATTGGCATCCGATAGTGTAACATTGGAAATAAACAACAATGCCGGGTTTGAGAGAAAAATCAGAGGAAAGTACCTTGTCTTTGGCAGTACAAGAGCCAATCTCTGGCAGAAGGGTGGAAAATTTCCGGTTTTGTACTTATTTAAGGTCAATGGAGATTATGCGGCTTCCAGAGAAGAAGCTCGAATAGCTTTGAATAAGAACCTTTTCCGCAAATCTTCGTATTTTTGCAAGGTTGAGCTGGTTTTTAACCAGACGTTGATTCCACCAAACAAAGAGCAGGCAGTTAAAGCGAGCGAAAAGCTCCTGGGCGTGATTTTGCCTATTTTAGAAACAAAGCACTGGCCCGACTGGGAAAAGTAAAGCGCGATATGCGAAAGAAAGACGACAGAGGACAGACGACAGAAGGCAGACTCTACTCTGACTTCTGATTTCTGACTTCTGTCAATCTAATGCGAGGTTAATTTATGGCAAACAGGAGGTTAAACAAAAAAGTTGCACTGATAGGCTCGGTGTTTTTTGTAGTTGTTGTCCTGGGTGTCATTTTGACAATTCTGAATTTGAGCAGAGACCCGGAAAAATTTATCAAAGACGCCGAGGCTGCGCTAAAAGCAGCACATCAGGCGACAGATGAACAGATAAAAAAACAAAACTACGAAAGGGCTGAAAGCCGTTTTCGCGGTGCATATGCGAGGGCAAAAACCAACCCGCTCAGAGAAGAGATACTTTTCAAGATGGTGGATATGTACCTCGAAATTAAGGAATGGCCCTATGTATTAGGATGCTGGGACGAAATAATAACGATAAATCCCAACAATGTAAAAGCTCGATACGGACGGTTAAAGTATTTTTATATACTGGCGGATAGCAGTGCACATCTAATGCCTGTTAGCAATGCGGGTCGAATTTGGCAAGAGGTACACAAGCAGGCGTCAGAATTTTTGAAAGTGGCAGACAATACTGACCTGCTTATGGAAGATACGGCCGGATGGGATGTCTTTGAGACAGAGTCAGAAGTCAGAAGTCAGGAGTCAGAAGACAGAAAGCAGCACCTGGGGCCGTATTTATATCTGCTCAGAGGCAGAGCAGCTTTTGAAATGGCATCTCTGGGAGCGGTAACTAACAGGGACGAATCGCTTGCTCAGGCAGAAGAAGATTTGAAGAAGGTCCAGGAGCTTGAGCCAAATAATACCGATGCTTACTGGTATTTGGCGAGGGCGGCTCTTACAAAAGGGAAAATTTTTGCTTCACAAGGTAACCTTGAAGAAAGAGACAAGACTACAAAGCAGGCAACGGCGGTTTTGGAGCAGGCAGTTCAGATTGCAGGGACAGAGCCAAAGGCACACATTAATCTTCTGGCGATGAAGCTTATGCTTGCTAAAAGCAGCCCCGATTCGGGGGTGAACGAGCGGATTGGAGCACTCGAGCCGGAATATTTGTCGCTTGTGCGCAACTTCAGTTCCAATGCAGAGGCATTTACTGCAATTTCTCAATTCTATTCGGTCTATTCGGGCTATTCAGCCCCTCGGCTGGGACCCGAAAATCTTGATAAGGCTATTGAAGCCGTTGAACAGGCGATTAGATTGGACGAGAAAAATGTAGTTTATGCAATAAATGCGGCCAATTTGCACTATCACAGGTTTGCTATTTATAGGCAAAAGCAGCAGGTAGAAAAAGCAATAGAAACAGCAAAGAACGCACTGACTTTGCCCGATGCGCAGGATGCACCCGGTCCAAGACGTCGGGCTAAGATAAATAACAGATTTATTCTGTATGCTTTTCTCGCAAATTGCTACATCGAGCAGATACTTGAACCTTGCGAGCCACAGAAGCCATCAGAAACCCAGCTTTGGCTGACAGGTGCTGAGCAGGCTGTGCACGAAATCGAGCAGATTTATGGCAGTGATGAAGAGCCGCTGGTTATTAAATGGAGAGGAATGCTTGAGCTTGCTAAGGGAAATAAAGAAACCGCTGTCAAAATGTTATATGCAGCTTACGAACAGCTTAAAGCACTTAAACCACCCTGGCCGAGGGACACTGAGTTTGCGCAGCTTTCTTACACTCTCGCGAAGATTTTCAAAGACACTCCTGAAGTTGGTGCGGTTACTGAATTTCTGACAAGTGCGCTCAATTCAGGAATTAGCCAGAACAAACCTGAAGCACGTTTGGATTATATTGATGTTGTTTTTTTGAAGTTCAATCGCTGGCCGGGGACCATAAAGAATATAAATGCTTTTGAAGAATATTTCGGTCCAAATGAGAAAAGCCAGGAACTTCGTATCAAGGCTTATATTGGTATTGGCACAACCGAGTTTGTTGAGACTGAAGAAGGAAAAGTCAAGTTCAGGTCTGAATTTGAAAAGGATGAAGAAGCATTGACCAAAACCGGGTTTGAAGCGGCTGCCGAAGCATTGGCAAACAGACCTGATGATGACCCCGATACGATTAAACTCAGGCTGGCGCTGGCACAAGCCAGGATTCGGCAAATTCAACGGACTATGACGCAAAAGAAAAGCCGGGAAAGTTCAGACCTTATTCCTCAGCAAAACGGACCCGAAGAAAAAGAGACTGTTGAGTTGACAGCCGATATCGGGTTCATGACAGAAGAATTGAAAAGCTACTGGCAGCTTGAGGCAGAACTGCTGGGAAAACTCCTGCTGATAGAGCCAAATTCCGTTGAACAAGCTTTTATCATTAATGTTTGCAGAAATTACATAGCGCAAGGCCAGGCGAGTCAGGCCGGAAATTTAGTTAATAGATTTTTGGAATATTTTCCGGATAACGCGATAGTGCTGGTTTATAAGCAGATACTCTCTGAACCTGACCCGGCAAAGATTTCGCAACAAAGGCGCAAGGAAATAGAAGAGCAGGTGCTCTCGAGTATCGCTGACCCGATTCGCCGCGCAACACAGCTTGGAATATTTCATCGCAGGTACAACGAACCAGAAAAAGCAGTCGCCCAGTTGAAAAAGGCCATTGAAATAGGAACTTCACAGCAGCGCGTATCCGAGGGGCCGGCTTTGGAACAGGTAAAACTTGCTGCGAGCTATCTTTTTGATTTAGCACTTTTAACGAAAGACTGGAATCTGGCAGAGCAAATCACAGAGACGACTCGCCGTGAAAACCTCGATAATTGTCAGGGCCAGATTTTTGCAACCCGCCTCGCTATAGCTGAAGAGAAATTCGAAGACGCATTGGCAAAAATCGACGAATGTTTGAGGCAAAGGCCTGTATTTTCATACGCTTATATGCTCAGAAGCGATATCAATGCTTCTCTTGGAAATGAGCATGCTTCTATGGAAGACATTCGCAAAGCTGCATCTTTGAACCCTCTCAATGGAATCATTGCAAAAGCATCGGCGAACGTGTTATACCGTCGAAATCAGAAGCTTAGTGATAGTGTCTCTTCGGCCCAGATAGTCGAGGTCAGGAGTGCTTTGGAAAGAGCAATCGCACTGAATCCCAGTGATTTGGCGTTACTTGGCTTGTATGCTGAGTATATAGCCCCGACGGAGCCGTTGAGGGCGGTCGCGATTCGTCAGGACCTGCAAAACGCCGCTCCTAATATGGACAATGCTTTACTGCTTGGACAACTGGCAACGAAGGTGGCTGTGGAAGAAACCAATCCGCAGCAAAAGGAGGCGCTGTTTGGTGTTGCTGCTTCGGCTTTCGAGCAGGCCAAGAAAATAAACCCCAGCGACAAGCGCATGCTTTATTACTATGCACAATACTTTCGGGACAGGGGACAGGATGAAAAGGCTCAGACGCTGCTGACCGAATCGAAAGAGCAGAAATTGCTTTGGGACCATTATTTTCAGCAAGGCAAATACAATGATGCCAGGAAAGTCCTGGAGCAGTTATATGAAGACGGTACCAAAGACAGCGCTGTACTCAGAGGTCTTTTACTTGTTGCTGAGAAAACCTTCGACAGAGAGGCTGTAAAGAAATATTCCAAAGAGCTTATAGCGATTGACGAAACCGTAGAGCACAATCTTGTTCAAATTGAGGCTTTTCTTAGAGTCGGCCTTATCAAGGAAGCTGAATACAAATTACAGAGCTTTAAGGAAAAGTATCCCAACGAACACAGAATACTCCTGCTTCAGGCCTGGCTGATGATGAGACAGGGGCAACTGGAAAAAGCATTGGAGTTGACGAATAGAAATCTCCAGACCAATCAGAACAACCCGGCGGCATGGCGGTTAAGAGGTGAAATTAATTCCGCCCTCGCAGATTATGGTAAGGCAATCACCGACCTTAGAGAAAGCAAATTATTGGCAGATGAGCCTGTTACTCGAATTTCTCTGGCCAAGGCTTATATGGGCGCCGAGCGTTATGAGGATGCCATAACGGAACTTAAAGTTACGATTAACAAGCCTGGCGCTCCGCCTGAAGCGATGGTTTTGCTTGAGCACATTTACTCACAGCTCGACAGAAAAGCACCACTGAAAAGATTCTACGAAGAGACGCTTGAAAAATTCCCGGACAGTGTACAGTGGCTTAATCGAGCGGGTGCATTTGCTATTAACACTTCTAAAAACTTCGACAAAGCCGAGCAATTATATAAGAAAGCTTGTCTGCTCAGGCGTCAAGCACATCTCGACGGGAATGAGAAAAACGAAGTACAGGATGTGCTGTACGCTACAGCGTTCAACGGATATATGAGGGCGCTTCTACTGGGGGCGGGGGAACCAAACACGGAGAATTGGAACCCTCGGAAGCTGGACAAGGTCTTTGAAGAGTGCAGAACATATCTTGATGGTGATCTTGCGTCCATTGCGTATTTACGAATGGCTCAGGCGAAGTTGAAGCTCGGCGATAAAATAACCGCTGTAGAATATTGCCAAAAAGCTGTTGATAAAGCGGGGGAAAATGAAACGCTTGCCTCTGAGGTCCTACGGAGAATGTTCCTGATGCTTGGACCTGATGAAGTTTTGAAGTATTGCAGGCAAAAGCTCGAAACCAACCCTGATTCAATTGCTGCCAATTTTGCTATGTTTAATTTGGCAAAGATTAACAACGAGTACGACAAGGCAATGGATTATATTGACAAATGCATCGAGCTGACTGATCCGGACAGCCTGCGCAGGGTCGATTATAAAATGAAAAAAACCGACATTTTAACCCTCGCCTACATGAAAAGCTCCGATAAAAGTTATCTCAGGACTGCTATCACAGTTTACGAAAGTTTGCACACTAAAATGCCGAATAACACCATTATTCTGAACAATTTAGCGTATTGGCTTTCTGAAAGTAATGAAAGGCTCCCGGAAGCTCTTCGATACGCCAAGCGTGCACTTGACGCAAAGCCGAATAACCCCGGCTTCCTGGATACTTATGCGTATGTGCTGCATAAACAAGGTAAAAATTCGCAGGCCGCCGAATTTGTGGCGGCCGCGTTGCAACAATATCAGCAGAATAATATTCTCGTACCTGCGGAGGTGTACGAGCATAAAGGGATGATAAAAGAAAAACTCGGGGCAAAAAATGAGGCGCTCGCTGCTTATAGACAGGCGTTGGAAGTGGGAGCGGATAGATTGTCGCAGAAAGCTAAGCAGCGAATAAACAAGGCTATTGAGCGGCTTTCGCCGTGATGCCTTGTGTAATTGGTTAATTGGTGAGTGGTTAATTGGTGTATGTTGAATTAACTACTCACTAATCACCATAGCAATTGCTTTATTGGTTGATTCCGGGTAGAGAACAGGATGGCTGAAGAAAGACCAATAGCATCAAATAGAATAACAAGGCCGGCTGGGTCAATGCCCCCGGCGGCTGCCTCGATAACACCGAAAGAAGCTCTCGGTATATTGCGCAGGCACATATTGCTGATATTTGTTCTGACTATATTGGGGTTGACAGCCGGCGGCGGAGGCTGGTATCTCTTCAAGAAATATCTTCCAAAATATACCGCCATAACCTATATTGAGGTCCTTCCACCGGTAGAAAAAGACCCTATGGAGATCACTGCACCCCAGGTGCATAAGGATATTCTATACGGTCATCGTATGTCAATAGTTGATCTTATAAAACAGCAGAGTACTCTGCAGAATTTGCTTGAGAGCGACGTAGTTAGAGATACCATGTGGTTTGAACGCAGAGATGGGGACATTAGAAAAGCCGTTAAGTATTTGGATAAACATTTTAGTGCTTACGCTCACAGAGATGCTAAGTTTGTAGAGGTTTCGATGACCTGCCGTGACGCCAGAGAAGCAGCAGACATAGTTAACGAAATGGTGCGTTTGTTTATTAATACACAGAGAACTACGGAAAGAAAAGAGGTAAGTGACAGGCTTGTAGAGATCGAAAAGCGGCGAGAAGGTGTTGAGCAGGAGTTGCGTCTTGCCGAGAAAGGCTTGGAAGATGTCCGCGAGAGATGGGGCATAACCGACCTTGCTATGCCGGTGGGGCGTAATTTCCAGCACACAATATCTCTAAGGTTGAATAATTTGGTGCTTGAGAAAGACGGTCTTGAATTAGCTATAAGTCAGTTTAGCGCCGACATATCAAATCTTAAAGATTTGGCGACAGGCCCTATTACTGTGCAGATTGAATATGTGGTAGAGAGAGACTCCGTTATGGTTACACTTGCTCAGCAGCTTGTCTTTCTGGAGGCCCAGCTCTCGGGCGCACTCACAAAGTTTGGTGAAAATCACAGAGTTGTGCTCCGAACAAGGGAGCAGATAGACGAAATCAGAAAAAGAAGAGGGCTCAGAAAAATCAAAATTGCAAATCAGACCCGCAGGGCGAATCTCGAAAATGCACGCGATGGTTTGCATATATTGCAGGAAAGGTTCGAGCATTTGGAAAAACTGCGACAGGAAACGGAGGCGAAGAAAGAAGAGCTTGATTTAGCCCGTATCCAGTATGAGCAGCGGCTGAAGACAAGAGATGAGAGAATCACAATGCTTGACTTAATCAAAGAGCAGGTCGAGAAATTGAAGATGGTACACGATGCCCCGGAGACACCTAAAGTGCAGGCTGTTGGAATTGCGCCGATACCGCTGGAAATGGTGTTTTCCCGCCAGTGGTACCTTTGGTTCCCTGGTGGAACAATGTTGGGCTTTATGTTTAGTATAGGTCTTGCTTTCCTTGTTGAGCTGACTAACGACCTGGTGCGTACGCCCAGTGACGTTGCCAAATTTCTGCATATTCCACTTTTGGGTGTTATCCCTGATGCATCTGAGGATAGTCAGGTTCGCCGCATTGAGCTTTGTCACGCTGTTCGGCTGGCGCCTTACTCTGTTATAAGCGAGTCATACAGGCGATGTCGGACGAACCTGAAGCTCTCCGGCACAGCGGACTCTTTGAAGACTTTGCTTGTCAGCAGCGGTATGGCGGGGGACGGAAAAACTTCCGTGGCGGTTAATCTTGCAACAACATTTGTTGCCGCAGATAAAAAAGTCCTGCTGATAGATGCCAATTTCAGACAGCCCGATTTACAAAGACTGTTTCCAAAGATACAGACCGATATGCTCGAAGATAAACTCGAAACTGAGAACTTTGATTTTGGATTGAGCAGTGTGCTGATGAACCAGTGCAGTTCCAAAGAAGCTGTAAGGCCCGGCGGCATAGAGGGCCTTGACATAATCGATTGTGGGCCGTTGCCTGCTAATCCGGCCGAACTGCTCGGCAGTACTCGGATGGAAGAGCTGCTTGACCAGCAGCGTAAGAACTACGACCACATTATAATTGATGGGCCGCCTGTCCTGCTCGTAAGTGATGCCAAAGTGTTGGCCCGACTCGTTGATACGACAATCCTGATATTCAACGCTGCCGCCACAAGCAGGGGCGCTGCCCAGAGAACTATTCGAGAATTCAAAGAGGTAAATGCTAAAATAATCGGCTGTGTGCTCTTTGCCGCAAGGGCTATGAAGGGAGGATATTTCCACGAGCAATTTAAATCGTACCGGAAATATGAGAAGAAGGCCAAGAAGGCCAGAAAGGCCGCACTTGCCGCCAGCCGAGCCTAATTTCTTTACCAGTCCTAAGCCCCTAAACGTTTGAGACTCTGTTGGATAGTGAAAAATATTGAGCTTTGCGTTATTATAATAGAACTTGGCGCGTTCTTAAATTTGTATGCAGGTTTTTTGTAAGAGGCTTATTTGATGACAAAATTCTTAGTAACCGGCGGAGCCGGTTTTATCGGCTCGAATATCTGCAAAAAACTCATCTCGCAAGGCTGCTTTGTAAGAGTTGTTGACAATCTGCTCACGGGCAAAAAAAGCAATCTTGCCTCTATCATAGACAAAATCGATTTTATACAGGCCGATATGGGCGATGCGGAGGTCGCCCAATCGGCTATGAAAGATATCGACGTCGTTTTGCACCAGGGTGCTTTGGCCTCTGTCCCGCGCAGCGTCGATGACCCCGCCGCCACGCACAGGCACTGCGTCGATGCCACTTTCACGCTTCTTTTAGCTGCCCGTGACGCCGGCGTAAAGCGATTCGTCTATGCCGCAAGCTCCGCAGCTTACGGCGATACGCCTACTTTATCGAAGGTCGAGACGATGACGCCTATGCCGCTTTCACCTTATGCGGTCGCTAAGCTGGTTGGCGAATATTACTGCTCGGTTTTCTATCAGGTCTTCGGCCTTGAGACTATTTCACTGCGGTATTTTAACGTCTTCGGCCCGCATCAGGACCCGGCAAGTCAATATGCAGCCGCCATACCTGCTTTTGTTACAGCGATATTGAAGGACGAACCGCCCACTATTTACGGCGACGGTGAGCAGAGCCGCGATTTCACGTATATTGACAATGTTGTCGAGGCCAACTTACTTGCCGCAAGGGCTGAGCACACTGCAGGCGAGGTGATAAATATCGCCTGTGGCGAAGCCGTAACTGTAAATGAGATTATTGCTCTGATTAACCAACTGGTTGGAAAAAATATTAAGCCGAATTACACCGACCCCCGTCCCGGCGACGTAAAGCACTCCCTCGCCGACATCACTCTGGCTAAGAAACTAATCGACTAC
This sequence comes from Planctomycetota bacterium, assembly GCA_022566315.1. Taxonomy (GTDB): domain Bacteria; phylum Planctomycetota; class Phycisphaerae; order Sedimentisphaerales; family Anaerobacaceae; genus NIOZ-UU13. The sequence goes on along the minus strand of JADFJC010000021.1, from coordinate 22,013 downwards.
AAAACCAAAGTACCGTTTAAGCAAGGCCTGCAACTGGCAATAGACTGGTATCGGGAAAATCTTTTGTGATTTACGGATAGGTTGTTCATATTCAGATATGTGTTTAACGTGGTTTTCTTTTAATAATTTCAGTAGTTGTTCTGCGTCCATCTTTCTTACCTGTGGCAGAGCTAAGCAATCTCAACATCTCCCGGGTTTTTGTGAACATCATTTCAAAACGCTGGCTGGTTGTTAAAGACGCAAGGTAATCTAATTCAAATTCGATTTCCTTGTCCTCATCATGTTTGTCCAACTTTAGAATAGCCATACAGCCCCCTATTTTAAAGGTTTGTTGGTGTATCCACAGATAAGCAGGCCTCCACCGCTTCATAGATGTTCTTCAAAAGCTCTTCAAACGAATCGCCTTGAGTAACACAGCCGGGGATGGCTGGTATTTCTGCCCAATAGCCCCCTTCCTCCGCTTTATGTATAATTGTCTTTAATTTCATAACTATACCTCGCTGTCTTAGAGTGAGGAGTTAACATTTACACTCTTTGTCTTACAAATTTATTATACCTTCTGGCTGGTCAAAAAGCAAGCGCTTCGAATGCTCCATTCGGTAAAGCTGACCTTTAGTTAAAGCTCTTTCTTCAGTTTCTCAGCGTTTTGGATTAGTTCTTCTCGGCTTATTTGCTTTTTGGGTTCAAGCTCAAACGTCCATTCGTATGAATCGACGATTCTGTCAGGGTTGACTATTTGTGCGAAGAAATCGAAAGGAAATCCGTCATACCACGGCCCTTTTAATGGGCGATGGGTATTTAAGGACTCGTAGCCTTCCTTGCTTATCCTGACCCAATAATCGCCATACCATTCGAACGAGACCGTAACAGGTGAGGTGCCTATCTCCTCATCGTTTAACATAACCAACGCCCCCTGCGGCTCGGTGTTGATTGTCAGCTTACGTTCCACACAGCCGGCAAGTAACAGGTTGATACTTAAGCCAAAAGCCAATAAGGCGAACAGGCTGCATTTTCCCATAACAGGTATCCTTAAATTAACCGCCTTCGGCGGAACTTCTTTAGACACAGATTAACACTGATTTATATTTTTATATCTCTGTGTTCTCTGTGACCTCTGTGGCTAATACAAATTCCTATACTATTAAATCATTTAAGCTCCGTTAATAGGCCAATTATAAAAGAAAAAACAAAAAGATAAAAGTCCTTAGTCTGTTTTTCAATCAGCCGGGACGCATCTGCCCTCAGCCCAGGCTCGAAGGGCTTGAACTCTTTCTGCGAGCGTAACTGAAAGCGGCGGCGAAGCCCTCAAGGCCGAGAGAATCCGCTCTGTATTTAGGCGGCTTTTGTCTGCATACGCCGCATGCAGGGCGGATACGACGGCCTGCTCTATTTCAGAGCCGCTATAACCTTCAGATGCCTCGGCCAATGCCGCCAGCTCGAATTTCTTGGGCTCTCGTTTACGTTTCTTTATATGAATAGCAAATATTTCCTTCCGCACATCCTCGCTGGGCAGGTCAACAAAGAATATTTCGTCGAATCGGCCTTTGCGCAGAAGTTCGGGCGGCAGGGCCTCGATGTCATTGGCGGTAGCGACGACAAATACTGGTGCTTCGCGCTCCTGTAACCAGGTCAGCAGAGTTCCGAACATCCTTTTAGACAGGCCACCATCGGTGCTTTGACTGGCGGCCGAGGCAAAGCCCTTTTCGATTTCGTCAATCCACAGAACTACTGGGGACATCATTTCGGTTTGCCGCAATGCCTCTCGGAGGTTGCGTTCAGATTCGCCAATGTAGCTGTTGAATAGAACACCGGGGTCCAATCTCAAGAGCGGCTGTTGCCAGGCGGTTGCAATCGCCTTGGCACAGAGACTTTTTCCGGCGCCCTGTACGCCGAGCATAAGCACGCCCCTGGGTGCTTCAAGGCCAAACTTTCTGGCTTGGGAGCTAAATGCATCTTTGCGCTGGTTCAGCCATTTCTTCAGTTGCCTCATACCGCCGATTTCGCTAAGGTCCAGGGGTATTTGGATATACTCCAGCAAGCCTCCGCGTTGAATCATCCGTCGTTTGCTCGCAATTACGACGTTTATATCATTGTCGTCGAAGCGTCTGTCGTCGGCGACGGTATCGATAATAATGCGTTCAGCCTGACGGCGGGTCAAGCCACGAAGGTTACGGACAATAGTATCCAGCCCCTTTTTCGATATGCCAATCTCAATAGGTTTTTCTCGGTTAAAACGCTGTACTGTTTTACGAACAATTTCTAAAAGCTCTCGGCGGTCGGGAAAAGAAATTTCAAAAGGCCTTGCATAAGATTTTACGATTTCCGGCAGTTTGTCTTCGCTGTCAATCATCACGAGTGTGCTGCCATTCTTCTCCAAACAGTCGATAAGGTCACGCAGTGCCCGCAACGTCAGGCCTCCCTTGAGATGTTCAGCAAGGTCGAGGGTTACACAAATAGAACCTTTCTTTACGTCGGTAAGATAACGAAGTCCGGTGGCGGGAGTTTCAGTATCAGCTATGAAAGGGCTGTCAGACAGAAAGCCCTCTCTGACGCCGCCGGCGACAGACCATATCCACATACCACGCTTTTGACCAAGTGCCGCCTGGTGTACGATTTCCAGTGCGTACCGTTCTTCATGACTAACAATGGATATGCAGCAATAGCCGCTATTGATAAGTTGTTCAAATCGCTCGGTATCGTCCATTGTACGCTGCCCCAAGTATTTGCTTATATAGTTGAGACTAAATTACATCCTAACAATCTAACATAATGATTGGAAGCATCTTACTATCCCGATAGAATCGGGATATCTTTAAATTGCTTAACGCGGATTAGTTGCCACCACATTATAAAGAAAAACCAAAAAAACAAAAGTCCAAATTTGCCCATTACAAATCTTTTGTGCCGGTCGGCTGTGATATTGGCCGGTTAAATAACTTGCAATAGTCCCCACCGGCATTATAATTCAGAAATCAGGCCGACAGCAACGTTGATGAACTATGGAGTTGCGAATGAGAAACGGATTTCGACGAATCAGTTGTATATTTCATTATATTGGAAATCTGCTGGAGATATTAGGCCTGATTCTTTTGTTCCCGCTGATAGTCGTTCTCATTTACTGGGGACGAATGGGTGACGGCTGGGTTACCGCAACCGCTTTTGTCATTGCGGCTCTAATCTCATTTTCGCTCGGAATGATTTTGCGCCACGTGTTTAAGCCGGAAGTGCTTGATACTACCGGTTCTATGCTTATATGTGCCCTCAGTTGGCTTGTTGTCTCTGCGATAGGAGCTTTGCCCTTTGCAATTGCAACTCCTTCGAACTACCTCAATGCCTACTTTGAAGCTATGAGTGGTTTTACTACCACCGGTATCACAATTTTTTCCGGGCTGGATAATATGCCGAGGAGCATACTTTTCTGGCGGGCGCTTACTCAGTGGCTGGGTGGCATAGGCATACTTTCCTTTTTCTTGGTGCTGACCTTTCAGGCCAGCGGGGCTCATCATATCTTCGGGGCCGAGGGTCACAAGATTTCTTCCCGCAGGCCTGCGCCAGGATTGTTCCATACACTCAGAATAATCTGGGCGATATATGCGGGTCTTACACTATTGGCTGCGGCCGTTCTTGCCGTCGAAAGGATGCCGGTTTTCGATGCCGTTTGCCACGCCCTGACTGCTGTGGCCACCGGCGGATTTTCGCCCCACGACAGCAGCATCGAATTTTACCGCCTGACGGGACATCCCAATTACAGACTGATAGAATATACCCTGGCGTTCATAATGATGTTAGGCGGAATCAACTTTCTGGTCCATTACCGTCTCTTGACGAGAGACTTTAAGGCACTCTGGGATAACATCGAGATTCGCTACTGGTGGCGACTCATAGCCGTCTTTACGACCGTTATCCTAATCGAGCGTCTTTACAAGACAGGTGCTCTTGAGGCTCTCTTTAGACGTGGTACCGCTATCGACCTCGGCGAATTTGAACGCTCATTTCGACACAGCATATTCCAGGTGATTTCTATTCTCACAACGAGCGGTTTTGCGACAAAGAATATTGGTTCTGATTTCTTCGGTGTTGCGGCTAAACAATTGTTCCTGGTTATGATGGTTATCGGTGGTTGTGTTGGGTCAACGGCGGGGGGCTTTAAAGTCTTGCGCATCGCCATACTTAATCGGCTGATGTTCAGGGAGCTTTTCAAGTTGAGAACCTCAAGCAAGGCGTCCACAGACCTGATTATTGACAGGAAAATATTACCCGAAGGCGAAGTGCATCGGATAGCTGCTTTATTTTTCACATGGATGGTATTATTACTGGTTGGCGGAGTGATTACGGCCCTGTTTTCAAATCAAGGTCCCTGGAAATCGTTCTCAGGGATGTTTTCCGCGATGGGAAATATCGGCCCCTGTTATATCTCGCGCCAGGATATGATGGATATTCATCCTGTTGTGAAACTAACGTATATCTTTGGCATGTTAGCGGGAAGACTGGAAATATTGCCGGTTTTGCTTTTGTTTTCAAGAAAGGCCTGGAGAATTAGTTAATTGGTTAATTGGTTAAATGGTAAGCAATTACCAATCACCAGTTACCAGCTTTATTGGAGGTAATAAAAAATGTATATTGTGGTCACTGGCGGTGGAATGGTTGGGGGTGGGCTTGTTCACAGGTTACTGGATAACAAGCATGATGTGGTATTGATTGAGCAGGACAAGGAAATCTGCGATAAGCTATATGCCGAAACAGGAGTTGTTGCGATTAACGGAAGCGCCACGAGCATCGAAGCCTTGAATGAAGCCGGCATCGAAAAGGCCGACGTGGTGGTTGCTGCAACGGGCAACGACGCCGACAACCTTGCTTGTGCAATATTGGCTAAGAGTTTTGAGGTGCCCCAGATTATAGTCAGAATGAAAGACCCAGCATATAAAAATGCTTATAGAGTTGCCGGCGTACACTCGATTGTTCGGGTAACCGACCTGATGGTCAGCCAGATAATGATGGACATCGAGAACCCTCAGGTCAGAAGAATAACAACCATAGGTGGAGGCAAGGCGGATATCTTCTTGGTTATTGTGCCTGAGCATGCAAAAGTCGCCGGTAAAAGTGTGCAGGACATTGTAGGAAGTCGCCGGTTCCCCTCCCAGTGTGTTTTCATTGCGGTATATAATCAGCAAACAGAAGAATTCTCAATCCCCAGGGGTAAGCAGGTCATCAATGAAGGCGATGAGCTGTTCTTAATCTCAACCGCTGAGAACATTAAAAAGGCGGTGGATTTACTCACTGCTAAAAACAAAACATGACATCCGGTCTGTCCCAAAAGTTTTAGGACTGGTAAAGAAATTAGGCCTTGACTGCCGTCAGGCAAGTTTCGTTTTTGGCTGAGCGAGGACAAGGCTGGCAAGTCCACAGGACACCTTACGGTGGAAGCAAAACGCAGGTCTACTGGTTGGTAGTCCGAGTTTTACTGAGGCCGGCAGGCAGGGCCGCAGCCAGACAAAACTTGTCTGACGACAGTCAAGAGTCAAGAATGGAAGATAATTTATTTACAAGTCCTTAGTGTTATTAAACTTTGATATATTCCAGCACTCCAGGTTGGTACTCTCAAACCCTGGCCTGAGTTCGTCAAAGGTTTGTTGGGGGGGGGTGTAAACGAAGAGCTGGGACTATGCAAATCTGACTTACTTCTTATAGGGTTGACAGAAGCGGCCATGGTGGTTAAGTTATTGCCTGCACAGGTAGTCGCAGGTACAGGTGCCAAATTTCAACTTTTGTTTTTTGACGGTGCTGTCGTTATGAAAATTTCGCTGAATTGGTTAAGTGATTATATCGAAACTGGTCTGGGTACTGACCAAATCGCAGAGGTCTTAAGCGATTTAGGGTTTCCGTGTGAGGGCATAGAACATCTTGATGACGATGTTGTAATCGACGTTGAGATAACCAGCAACCGCGGTGATTGCTTAGGCTATATCGGTATTGCCCGTGAGCTAACTGCTGCGACCGGCAAAGAGCTAAAGATACCGGCTGTTGAGCTGGACGAGCTGGACAAAGACGTTACGGAATTCGCCGATGTCGAAATTGTCGAGCCGGATTTGTGCGGCCGATATACCGCCCGGATTATTGACGGCATCAAAGTTGCCCCATCGCCGGATTGGCTCAGAAAACGACTTGAAGCTGTCGGGCTCCACAGTGTCAATAATGTGGTTGACGCAAGCAACTACGCAATGATGGAGACCGGCCAGCCGCCGCACGCCTTCGATTACGCAAAAATTAAGGATGGCAAAATAATAGTCAGAAAGACCATTGCCGGTGAACGTCTGACCAGCATCGATGGTACACAGTGCGACCTTAATACTGATATGCTGGTTATCGCTGATGCACAAGGGCCAGTGGCTGTCGCAGGCGTTATGGGCGGACTCGATACTGAGGTCAGCGAAACGACCACCACAATTCTTCTGGAGGACGCCTACTTTGACCCTGTCAGTGTCCGCACAACATCCCGCAGACTCGCACTTCCTTCAGAGGCCGCCTTTCGATTTGAACGTACTGTCGATATCGAGATGGTGGACTGGGCCTCCAAACGCACTGCACAACTGATAACTCAGGTAGCAGGCGGTAAAGTGGCTAAGGGCGTGGTTGATATTTATCCTAAAAAGCCGGAACAGAAAGAGGTAACGTTGCGGCTTTCACGCTTAAGCAGATTGCTCGGTATCGAGGTCCCTTGCGAAGAAGTGCTGAGAATTCTCTCTGCCTTAAGTTTCAAGCCGAAAGTCAAGGATGATTTGATAATGTGCTCGGTACCTTCCTGGCGTAGTGACGTTTATCGTGAAGTTGACCTGATTGAAGAAGTCGCACGTGTCTATGGCTACAACAAAGTACCAACAGAACGAAAAATCAAAATCGAAGTGGTGCCGGTAGATACACGTCAGAAGTTGCTCGAATCGCTCGGAACCTATCTTAACGGCTGTGGCTTTTATGAAACGATTAACGTTGGCTTTGTTGACAATTCTGTTGCAGAACTTTTCACAAAGGCAGGTGTTAAGGAACATTTGGCGGTAAAAGACGTATCCAGAAAAAGTGCGAATCTGCTTCGCCAGACCCTTATCGGCTCTTTATTGGGCGTCTTAAAAACAAACATTAACGCCGGAAATTTACCGTGCAGGATATTTGAGATTGCGGATACTTTTGTGCCGACACCTGAGCAGGGCGGTGAGCTGCCGATTCAGAAAACCGAACTCGCCCTTGCCTGTGACAGTGATTTTAGAGACCTGCGCGGCGTGATTGAAGGGCTTGTAAAAAGTGTTGATAGAGATGCACAAATTATTTTCACTCCTGCGGACCTTCTCTGGGCGCAGACCGGTGCCCAAATCATTGTGAACTCTCAAACAATCGGTACCGCAGGAATTGTTTCACAGGCGGTGAAAGAAAAATTTGATTTCAAAGACCTCTCGCCATGCGCTGCAGAGTTGGAATTCGGACAGCTTTTTACTCTGCAAAGAGGCACCGTAAAAGTCAAACCGCTGCCAAGATTCCCGGCGATACATCGTGACCTTTCGATTATCGTGGACGAGAATATCCGCTGGGCGGATATTATTGAGGCGGTTAAGAACAAGGCATCCGTCGAACTGGAAGAGGTTCAATTTGTCGGCATATACCACGGAAAGGGCATCCCGTCCGGCAAAAAAAGTGTTACGCTTTCGCTGCGGTTTAGAGATGAAGACGGCACGTTGACCCACCAGAGAGTTGACAACTTTGAGGCCGATATTGTAGAGAGTTTGGCTAAGTCCGTACGTGCAGAACTACGCACCGTCTGATTCATATTACATGACAGATCCTTCTGCAAAGTCAATATAACAGAGCCGGGAGCGTAAGCGACCGGTCAATATAGTTAGAAGTGTGTGTCGGCTACCTCTATCGCTTGACCGCAAACACCAAATGCGGCTATTTTAATTTTGAGTCTGAGTTTGACTTTAGAAAAAACGTCCCAATAGCCGAAAAACAGTAAAGAGAAAGGCCGAAAATTTTAATTATTTGACCGAATTTTGTTGCTATTTTATTGACTTTTCGTTTGGAATCTGGTATAAAACAATGTTGCGGGCTAACCCCTGCGGTGCTCGTACAGGAAGCAAATGTTTGAAAGAACCGATACCCGTACTCAGGGAAATCAGGTCTTGATGGATCGGAAATGCCTACCCGATAGGACTTTCGGACACAAGCAACGATTGCCCACTTGGAAGTAAAGGGTCCTTTTCAAACGCTTTTTTACGGCACCTGTGGAGGGTGGCCACGCAACTAAGATAAAAGGCCTGTTTGTTCAGGCCTTTTTTTCGTTTTACATAAAGTGGGGGATATATCGGACGTTCCAAACCTGCCAAACTTGCCATTTACTTTGGTTTTTCGGGTTAAGACAATCAATACATTTGTCGATTAAAATTAAACGGAGACTAACGGAAAATCCCTGTTTGGCATAAATTATTAAGGCTTGTTACTAAAAGACTTACGTCGTGGAGGACTAAAAAATGCCGAGTGTTCGCAGCTTCACCGTTTTACCGGCTTTGCCAGAGTCCTTAAAGGACCTTGAGGTTATCGCCAGGAATATGTTTTGGTCATGGAATCCTGAGTGTGTTGAGCTGTTCAAACGTGTTGACAGCAATTTATGGTCGGATTGTGGTCATAATCCCGTCAAAATGCTTGGGAATATTTCGCAGGCAAAATTGGACGACCTGGCTGAAAATAAAGGCTTTTTGACCCAGTTGCAGAACACTGCCGAAAAGCTCAAATCATATCTTGATAGGCCGACCTGGTACGAAAAGGTTTGTTCAAAGTCCACTGGACCGATTATTGCCTATTTCAGCGCCGAGTTTGGCATTCATGAATGTCTGCCTATTTATGCCGGCGGACTGGGAATACTGGCAGGCGACCACCTGAAAAGTGCTTCCGACCTCGGTGTTCCGTTGGTCGGCGTCGGTCTTTTGTATCAGAAGGGTTATTTCCGCCAGGACTTGAACATTGACGGTTGGCAGAATGAGAAATATATCGAGAATGATTTCTATAGTATGCCAATAGAGCTTGTTCGCAAAGAAAGTGGTCAACCGTTGACAATCAGCGTTGAGTACCCCGGCAGATGTGTAGTGGCACAAGTTTGGTGTGTTTCCGTTGGCAGGGTGAAGTTATATCTGCTGGATACGAACGTTCCTGAAAATTCTTCCACGGACCGTATGATTACCTGCAGTCTCTATGGCGGCGACCACGAGTTGCGGATTCGCCAGGAGATTATGTTGGGAATTGGCGGCTTAAAAGCTCTGTCAGCAATGGATATTACGCCAACTGTCTGCCATATGAATGAAGGACACGCTGCTTTTATGGCATTGGAGCGAATCCGTGAATTAAGAAACGACAAAAATATGACTTTTGATGAGGCGGTCGAAGCGACAAGGGCGGGCAATGTTTTTACGATGCATACATCTGTTAAAGCCGGGCTTGATGAATTTTATGTGGAGATGATGGATAAATATTTCGGCAATTATTTCCCAAAGCTTGGCATAAATAGGAAACGGTTTTTGTCATTGGGAAGGATACTTCCTGACGATGATCATGAGACATTTAAAATGACAATTTTGGCCTTACGCTTGAGCGGTTATACAAACGGCGTAAGTAAATTGCATGGCCATATATCACGAGGGATATGGGGCAGCATGTGGCCGGGACTTCCGATTGATGAAGTGCCCATAATATCGATTACGAATGGAATCCACATCAAAAACTGGTTGTCGGACGAGATGAACTCTTTGTATGAAAAATATCTTGGCCCGAATTGGGCTGACGAAACCATAGATAAGTCTGTTTGGAATAACGTCGAGCAAATTCCTGACGAGGCATTCTGGCAGATACATCAGAGATGTAAAGAGCAGTTGATTGTTTTTGTGCGCAACCGCCTTAAAGCTCAGATGAAACGCAGAGGCACTTACCATACTGAATTGAACCATGCCGAAGAGGTCCTCGACCATGAGGCACTGACTATCGGTTTTGCCAGAAGATTTGCCGGCTATAAAAGGGGCAATCTGCTGCTTAAAGACCCGCAGCGACTTCTTAAGCTGCTTACCGACCCCGAACGGCCTATCCAGATTATTTTTGCCGGTAAGGCTCATCCAAACGACTCGGAAGGCAAGGACATTATAAGGCAGATTGTTCACTTTGCAAACCAGCACAATCTCAGACGCCGCCTAATATTTTTGGAAAACTACGATATAGATATAGCAAGGGTTTTGGTTTGCGGCGTTGATGTCTGGCTTAGCAATCCACGCAGACCGATGGAGGCCAGCAGCACGAGCGGAATGAAAGCAGCGGTTAATGGTGCTCTGAATATGAGCACTTTAGACGGCTGGTGGTGTGAGGGTTACACACCGGAGGGGGGCTGGACCATTGGGACAGGCCAGAGCTATAAGGATGCCGACTATCAGGATACGGTCGAGTCGCAGGCCATCTATGATATTTTAGAGAATGAAGTTGTTCCGCTGTTTTACACCCGCTCGGCTGACAATTTGCCGCGGGCCTGGATACGAAGAGTAAAAAATTCAATCAAGTGGATAGCGCCGCGGTTCAACACTCACAGAATGGTTGCTGAATATACGCAAAGGTTCTACAATCCCGCTCTCGCAAAATACACCTATCTAACTGAGACAGATTGCAACAAAGCCAGGGAGTTTTCGAAGTGGAAGGCCCAGATAAATAAAGCCTGGCCTGAGTTCGCCGTAAAAGATGTCATAATGGAAGTCCAAAACGGCAATGGTAGCGAACAGCTAAATCCCAAACAGCCACAATTAAAAATTGGCTCGAAGTTGTCCGTCAGGGCTTTGGTTAAGATCGGAAAGATTAGCCCAAATGATATTTCAGTTGAGCTTTATTATGGTCCTGTCGATACCAGGGGAGATATCACGCAAGGCTCCGCTGTGAGAATGGATTACAAACAAGCTGCCGAGCAGCAGGGCGAGCATTGGTTTGTTGGCTCAATGTCTTGCAGAAACACAGGCCGACACGGCGTGGCTGTAAGAGTTTTGCCTATGCACCAAGACCTCGTTAATCCTTATGAAATGGGCCTCATCCTCTGGGAAACAACGAATTAGAGTTTGGAGTGCCTGAAGTTGTAGACGTCTGACGGTTGCGGTTGCGCGACTCGTATCGGTTATGTAGAACGTAAAACGACATTTAATACGCAACCGTAAGACGATGAACGAAACGAGCAGCGCAACCGTTGAACGAAACACGTCTTTGTTTTTTTAACTTTAGCTCACTTCGTTCTCTGTATTGTTCAGAAGCTCATAGACCTCATCGGCGGAGGCGGCTTGTTCAAGCTTTTGTTTGAATTCTTCATTCAGCATCAGTCTGCTTATGCTGGCTAATGCCTGAATATGTGGGCCGGTCTTCTCAGCAGGCGAGACTAACAGAATGAGAATTGTTACCGGTTTTCCATCGACGCTTTCAAACTCGATAGGCTCATGTGCGATTCCGATCGCCATAACGAGTTCCTTAACGCCATTGCATTTGCCGTGAGGGATGGCTATTCCAGCGCCTGTTCCGGTGCTTCGTGTTCGTTCACGTGTCAAAACCGCGTCCAGGACCACATCTCTATCTGACAATAATCCGTTCGCATCGAGCAAATCCACAAGTTCAGTTATTACCGCTTCCTTGTCCTTGCTTACCACCGGGACTTTAACGCAATTAGGCTGCAATATTTGTGTCAGAATCATTTTGTTACACCCAATACACTAAGCTACTTATCAATATTTACACAAAAATACTATTCTATCTAATTATCGACACGATTGCAAGGGTGTTGCAGAAAACTTTGAACAATTTTTTGGGCGCTTATCTCATCACCAGCTTTTTGACTGCTGACTTTTTACCCTTTACATTCCGATATTGCCCGGATAAAATTAAGCACAGCAGGTGCGTGAATATATGGAGCGCAAGATTTCTAATTGTCAATAGTCCGAATACGAGATACGAACCGATGGAAAAAATAAAGCTTTACGATACCACCCTTCGCGATGGCATGCAGGCCGAGGGCGTCAGTTTCTCGCTCGAAGACAAGCTCGCAATCGCTAAATGCCTTGATGGGCTTGGCCTCGAGTATATCGAAGGCGGATATGCAGCTTCCAATCCAAAGGAGATGCAGTTCTTTACCGAGGCCGCCAAACTGGGTTTAAAGAGTTCAAAAATTGTAGCGTTCGGTACTACTCGCAGAGCCGATTACAACGTCTCGGATGACCTCTCGCTGAATGCAATGCTTGCCTGCAAAACGCAGGTCGCTACGTTGGTTGGCAAAGCCTGGGACATGCACGTAACGGATGTCCTGGGCTGTTCACTCGATGAGAACCTTACTATTTGCGCCGAGTCTGTCGAGTATCTTAAAAAGCATGGCCTGGAGACTATTTTCGACGCCGAACACTTCTACGACGGCTACAAAAAAAATCCGGAATATGCGATGAAGGTTTTAGCTGCTGCCGCCCAGGCCGGGGCCGATGTGCTTGTGCTTTGCGATACTAACGGCGGTTCTCTGGCCGACGAAGTGTACGAAATCACGAAGACCGTCTGCGAGCGTTTCAGCACGGTGGTGGTTGGGGTTCACACTCACAACGATACCGACTGCGCCACAGCCAATTGTCTTGCCGCCGTTCGAGCCGGAGCCAGACATGTCCAGGGCACAATTAACGGGCTGGGCGAACGATGCGGAAACGCAAATTTGTGCGTGGTCGTACCAAACCTTGCATTTAAAATGGGCTTTGATGTACTTAGCCATAAAAAAATCAAATCCCTGACAGAGGTATCTCGCTACGTTTTTGAAATAGGCAATTTAGCACCGGTGATAAATATGCCCTATGTCGGCGAAAGTGCCTTTGCGCACAAGGGCGGCTTGCACGTGAATGCCGTGCGAAAAAGCAAACACACTTATGAGCACATTGCACCGGAGCTTATCGGAAACGAAAGACGCTTTCTTATATCTGAGCTTAGCGGAAAATCAACTGTCTTAGCTGAGCTGGAAAAGGCAAAGATAAGTCAGGATAAGGAATTAGCCCAAAAGATACTCGCCCGTGTTCAGGAGCTTGAGAACCAGGGCTATCAATTTGAAGCCGCAAACGCCAGTTTTGACCTGCTCGTAAAGAAGATTATGGGCACATATAAGCCGTCTTTTGAGCTTGTGAAGTATCATACAATTGTTGAGAAACACGCCACGGGCGATATGGTTACCGAGGCAACGGTAAAACTTGTTCGGCCGGATGGCGTAACAGAGCACGTTGTTGGCGAAGGTGACGGCCCGGTCAATGCACTTGATGCTGCTTTGCGAAAGTCGCTGGAAAATTTCTATCCCAGTATCAAGGATATTCACCTGATTGATTACAAGGTTCGGGTAGTCAATGCAAAAGCCGGAACCGCTGCCCGTGTGCGAGTAATAATTCAATCGCGGGACAAAAGCTCTACCTGGGGCACTGTCGGCTGCTCAGAGAACATCATCGAGGCATCCTGGCAAGCCCTTGTCGATAGCGTTGAGTACAAGTTGCAAAAGGATGCAAAATAATATTTGTCCCCCCACGGGATTTACATTGGTCAATCAGTCAAGATTGGAGGTTTCTATATGCTCAATAGTAAATTACTCATAACGTTGCTCACCGTTTTCAGTACCATTTCTTTTCCTGCTGAGGTCTTTGATTTCAATAACGCCGCAAATGGCGGCTGGAAGGCCTCACCTGAACTAACCGAGGCACTTATGAAACGACGCTCCGAGACCAACTATTCCGAGCAAAGAGTCCCAAAATACACTTTGCCAAATCCATTGGTACTCTCCGATGGAACGAGGGTAACCAACGCCGGAACATGGCGGACCAAACGTCGGCCGGAAATACTTGAGCTTTTCAGAAAATTCCTCTATGGTCGCGCGCCAATAGCTCGACCGAAGAATATGACCTTCAAGGTCTTTGACCTGGAGCGAAAAGCACTGGCCGGTTTGGCCACTCGCAAGCAGGTAACCGTAAACTTTACCGGCAAAAAAAATGGGCCGAAGATGGACATCCTTATCTATCTGCCCAATGCGGTCAAAACGCCTGTCCCCACCTTTGTCATCCTGAACTTTGGCGGCAACCATACCATCCACCCCGACCCGGCTATCAAACTCTCGGAAAGTTGGATGCGCCCGGGTAGCAGGGGAGTGGTGAAAAATCGCGCTAATGAAGAATCACGCGGTCGCAGCCGTGCGAGATTTCCGGTCGAAAAAATTCTCAAACGCGGCTACGGCCTGGCGACAATTTACTATGGTGACATCGACCCGGACTTCCACGATGGTTTTAAAAACGGCGTACACCAGGTCTTTGATAAACTAATCGACGGCGAACGCTCAGCCGATGCCTGGGGCGCCATCGGAGCCTGGGCATGGGGCTTGAGCCGGGCTATGGACTACTTTGAGACCGATGATGACATTGATAACAAGCGTGTTGCGGTATTAGGCCACTCACGTCTGGGTAAGACGGCTCTCTGGGCAGGAGCGAGGGACGAGCGTTTCGCCTTCGTGATTTCCAACAACTCCGGCTGCGGCGGGGCGGCGCTGAGTCGCCGGCGATTCGGAGAAACCGTCGAGCGTATCAATAAGAGCTTTCCGCACTGGTTCTGCGAAAATTTTAAAAAATACAATGGAAAAGAAGACGACCTGCCTGTTGACCAGCATATGCTCATTGCACTGATTGCGCCGCGTCCGGTATATGTAACCAGTGCTGATAAGGATTTGTGGGCCGACCCGAGAGGTGAGTTCTTAGCGTGCAAACATGCATCTCCCGTTTATCGTTTGCTGGGTATCAAGGGATTGGGCGTTAGACAGATGCCAGGCCTTGACCAGCCTGTTCAGAAAGGTGCTATCGGTTACCATGTCCGTTCAGGCAGCCATAACCTGACCGAATACAACTGGCAGCGCTTTATGGATTTTGCTGATATGCACTTTGCAGCGATGGGTCGGAACTAAGGACTGGTAAAGAAATTAGGCTTTTAGAGCCGCATATCAACGCTGTTACGGCCCCAGCCAGAGTTGCTCATCAAGCCACGTACCACCTTCACGCTTAGCGATTTCCAGCGTGTGCGCCCGGGGCAACAACGTGATTTTTACTACCTGCCTGCTATGGTCGTCACTGTAAAGCTCCAGACATCGCCACTGTGTCTCGTAATGCCATCAGCCTCAACTTCATCAACACGCCAGTAGTAGGTCTTCCCTGTGTCAAGTTTGGTTGTGATAGAATAGCTCGGCTCGCTCAAGACAACTTTCTCAGCAATACGATCGTTCACAGCATTGACATCGCTGCTGAAGTACAGTTCGTGCCCATTCACACTGGCGGTATTTTTCCCCGCC
Organism: Planctomycetota bacterium; assembly: GCA_022566315.1. Lineage (GTDB taxonomy): Bacteria > Planctomycetota > Phycisphaerae > Sedimentisphaerales > Anaerobacaceae > NIOZ-UU13. The sequence continues at coordinate 6,631 of JADFJC010000021.1, read as the reverse complement.
GACCAGCTAAGAGTAGGTTTTCGCTTCACCTCGGTGGTACCATCAGCCGGGTCCGGATCAAGGGCCATTAGCGGCAGTTGCAATAGGCCTCCTGGAATGGCCTGCCTTGGTTGTATGGTGGGACTTTCCCAGTGCAGCCGTGCCACAGCACCTCCGCCATTCTCATAGTACCACATTTCAAGGGTGTGTCGTTGCCCAGCAGTAAGTTCAATCGGCGCGCTTGCGTCCCAAGTGGGCCCGTGGTCAGTCCAGTTGTCAATGATTAGCTCGCCATCCAGCCACACCAGCACACCATCATCGGTTTCCGTCCAGAAAGTGTAGGCCTCGGAGTATGGCGTTTCAAAACCGGCAACCCATTTGGCCGAGAAGTTATTAACATTGACCAATGGATCCGGCGAGCCGGAGTTGCCCCAGTCAAAGTCAATTTCGGTCTCTACGCGGGTTAGCACAAGCGTTTCGAAGGCTGCCTCCGGAGGGTTAACAGAACTCCAGTGATAGTACTGTGCTTTCACACCGGCATTGAGTACCGCAGTCTTAAAGCTCCAGATATCGCCGGTGTATTTGGTCGTACCATCGGCCTCGACCTCATCGATCTGCCAGTAGTAGGTAGTTTCCATTTCAAGGGGTCCGGGATCAAAGCTGCTCTCTGCCTGCTTGCCTATGAACGGCGGTGGGTTGCTGGTACCGAAGTACACATCGTGCGTCGCGCCAGTAGGTCCCGGCAACCAGCTAAGAGTTGTATCTAATGCCATAACGAAGCCACCATTAGCCGGGTCGGGTTGCGTAGCGTAACCGGGCAAGGTCGTAAAGCTCCAGATATCGCCGGTGTATATCGTCGTACCATCGGCCTCGACCTCATCGATCTGCCAATAGTAAGTAGTGCCTGGTTCAAGGGGCCCGGGATAATAGGTGGCCGCCTCCTGGTTGCCTATGAACGCAGGTGTACTGCTGGTACCGAAGTACACATTGTGCGCCGCAGCAGTAGCTCCAGGCAACCAGCCAAGAGTTACATCTATTGCCACAGCTAAGGCACCATTAGCCGGGTCGGGTTGTGTAGAGTTACCGGGCGCAATCGTAAAGCTCCAGACTTCACCTTCGAATACCGTAAAGTCAGGCGGCCCGTTAACCTCATCAATGCGCCAGTAGTAAGTCCCACCTAAATCAAGGGCTCCACTGATAGGATAGTAGTTGGGATCTTGGCGAGCTATGTAAACACCTCCGGGTTCAACTGTTGCAGTGGCATTGTTCACATCGTCAAACACGCTGCCGAAGTACACATCATGTTTGCTGGCATACTCTCCTGAGATCCATCTAAGAACCACACCTTGTGGCGGCACATATGTCAGGCCGTCAGCCGGACTAACAAACATCGCTGTCGGGGAGGTGTCTTGAATCGTGAAATAATCATCAACCTGGGTAGGATTGGTGGTCTCCCGCAAGAAACGCACATCCATTCGGCTGCCTTGCACATCTATAATGAGTGAACCTAATTGCCTTTCACTGAAATACATCACCGGATGATCCAGGTTACCAGCGCCAAGCGTGCCTGAGGAACCTGCTACAATATAAACTGTGCCGTCGTATCCGGACTTGACATAGGCCCCATCGCCGTCTTCTCTGCCGCTGCCTGCCTGGACAACGTGAACGCCTGGGTCGAAAGAGCTGGAGTAAGCGTAGTGGCCGTTTATAAATAAAGAGCGTTCGTAGGAGTGGCTATGACCGGTCAGCACCAAATCGACGCCGCCGGCTTCCAGTATCGGCAGGGCGTTTTCACGCATATCCACCAGCCGCCCGCTGCTATCGCCCAAACTATCGGAGTCATGCGAGCCTTTGCTGTAAGGCGGATGATGCCAGAACGCGATAATCCACTTTTGCCGCGTATTCGCCAGATCCTCTTCAAGCCACTGATACATCACACCACCGGGCGGTCCGCTAAGATCACTTTCTTGGGAGTTGAGGCAGATAAAATGGATATTGGCATAGTCAAAGGAATAATAATGTTCGGTGCCCGAAGCTAATCCACCACCTTCACCATTTGCCGGAAAGTCGAATATCCCGTAATAGACACTCGAACTCATCTCGTGGTTTCCTCGTGTAGACCATAATACCTTATTTCTGAGTATCTCCGGATACATATTGAAAACCGCATTCTGATATTGCGTCTCCGTACCATTCGTATATGCATTGTCCCCAAGCATCAACCAAATGTCCGCTTCCTTCTCGTTGCCGGCCAATTCGAGATAAGCATTCTTGACCGACCGGGCATTGTTATTGGCTGTTCCCGAGTCGCCCAGAACCCAGATGCGAATCGGGCCGATAGAGCCGATTACGGGATTGGTAACAAAATAATGGTCCTCATCGCCGCCGGCCAGTACCGTGCCGTCTGTCATACCGACCTGATAAAAGTATTTGCTGCCCGGATTCAGACCCGAAATCCGCATGGTGTGGTCCGTTTTCAAATTCGAATCCTCCGCCGTCTGGTCCAGGGTTATTAATGAAGTTCCGTACCACACCTTGCTTGATGTGTTTACGCTCGTTCGCCACATAATGCTAACGCTCTGCGGAGTTGCATTCTGTAAGTACGGCCCCCGAACGATAGTGGTGATGATTCCTTCGGTTGAACCGATCAGACGGAGATCAAAACTAATGTCCGAGCTGGTACCACTTATTTGGTGAATCTCGGTCGCGAGCACATTGTTGCCGTCAACCAGACTATTCGTATCGAGTGTGATGTCATAGAACGTGTTTTCATCCGCACCCCCTACAGCCGCCGAGGCGGTAGTTATATAATCAATGGCGCCACCGGGCATGTTGCCCCTAAAAACTTCGGCGCCGTTGAGATAAACGACCGCACCGTCATCTCTTAGGACACTGAGAATCAGACTCTGGTATCTTGAGGGGTCCGAGACACTGAATTTGTGGCGAAAGTAGGTCGTTGTGTACTTGTTGTTCGGATTTGGACCGTAACTTACCACGGTGGCTTCATCGCCGTCACCGTATCCCAATTGTGCCGGACCGGAGGCCCAGCCGGAATCGTCAAAACTACTTCCGTACCACGCGGTGCGCTGGTTTGAGCCGTCATCCAGGTATTTCCACACTGAACCGGTCGCAACCAGCGTATCCTGCGCCGCCAAAATCTGTCTTGGCATCGCGACCAGCAGTAGCCCTGTTACAAACAATACTATTCTTCGTTCAGCATTTCTTCCCATTTTCCTAAGCCTTTCTGATTTTTACCCAATGCTGCATATACAAGTTTTTCGTTTCCATGTCTTCCCGGCAGATGCTTCATAGCCCTCGGTCCCTTTTGCGTCGTCCTTAGTCCGGCCTAACCTGCTTGGCTGCTGGCTTGGCCTTATCGAGGTCGGTGGGATTCTGCGCGGATCGGCGTGCATGCTTACAATGATTATGTATCTTAACCAAAAGCCCTATACAAGCTGCTTATCAAAGTGCAACGCTACCACCTCCTTCCTTCATCCCGTCCCGTCTTTGCCGCAACTTGTGCCCCAGGTAGGCATTCCTTTCGGGACTGCGGACGACAGGTGGGGTTCAAAAAATAAATATAGGTTGTTAATTGAAATGTAAAAACTTCACTGCAAAGCACAAAGTAAAGCTGTTACTTACAATTTTATGCCTGGCACAATGACAATGCATAATAACTCCTCCTCTGTTGAAATACTTCAAACTTCAAAGATACCGTTTGTCATTTGTCAATGAACCAGAATCCGCTCATGCCCATTTATTCGGACATAAGCCTTACCCATTTTTTATACCAGATTGCCTATCCTCCTGTCAAGGATTATATTCCTTTTTTGTCAAAATTGCGCAAAGACGACAATGCCTTAATTTTTTCTCAAAAAACTTAGTAGGGACAAGTTGTGTTGAAAGAACAGCCGATAAAAAAGAGCATAACTGCAACGATACGAAAAAATACAAAAAGTTTTTTGTATAAAATCAATAATTTGCCTAAATGTACTAAACTATCCAATTTAACATTGACGATAAAACTTAGTATTGACGGAATATTGTTTTTAAGGGAGATTAAAACTATGGAGACTTTAGTTGAGCAGCGTAAGGATAGCCGGAATACTGTTTCCTGGCCCGTTAGCGTTTGGGTACCGGAAGCTAACAGATTTTTTAACGGTCGAAGTTGCAATATTAGCAAAACAGGCGTCTTTATTACACTTCCGGTAACGGCACCGGTCAGGCTGGGCCATATCGTGGAGCTAAATTTCCCACGAACAGAGGCTTTGGCAAAGGAAAAAGGACAATTTGCACGCATTAAAACCGGCAAAGTTGTCAGAGTGGACCGCAAGAATCTGCTCGAAAGTGCTGAGATTGGGGTTGGTATCGCCTTTCAGTAGATATAAATTTTTAGCCATAAGGGAAGGGATTGCGGAGAGTTGTGGCTGTCGGAGAAACGGGGCAATGAAAAAGTAAAGACTGATGGCCGAGAGGAGTCATCAGTCTTTTTTTTACAGTCATCCTCGGCTGTAATACCGAATCTATCAAATCGTTTTATCACGTTTTAAAGACTGCTAAAGAAATTCGGCCTTGACCGCCGGCAGGCGAGTTTCGTTTTGGGCTGAGCAACGACAACCTGTAAACGCGTCCATCGTCCATTATCTCTCGTCCACCGGTCACGTCCTGCTGGGTTGGGGCTTTAGCTTTTGAGTCGTTTGCGGCGCCCGCGATATGACTTTTTTGCTCCGGAGACGCGTTTGCTTCTTGGCAGTTCCTTGCGTTGCGATGGTTTGGAGCTTTTAGTGGTCTTCGGCTCGGGCGGCGGGGACTTGACGTATGAGAAGCCCTTACACTTCTGCGCCGTGAGTTTGCGCCCTATGAACTTGCCGACCTCGCGCAGGTACTTTTCCTCTTCGCTCGAAACGAACGTGATCGCGTCGCCGGTGGCCTCCGCTCGGCCTGTCCGGCCTATACGATGGACGTAATCCTCGGCGTGAGTGGGAACGTCGTAATTGATGACGTGTGATATCCCCTCGACGTCGATGCCGCGGGCGGCGACATCGGTGGCAACCATAACCTGATACTTGCCGCTGCGAAAGCCGTCGAGGGCCTGCTGCCGCTGGTTCTGGGTACGGCCCGAATGTATCGTGACCGCCACGACCCCGGCGCGTTTGAGCCGTCGGCCGATCCTGTCTGCACCGTATTTGGTCCGTGAGAACACCAGCACGCTGAACATCCGCCAGTCCTCGATCATGTGCAGCAAAAGGTCCATCTTCAGCGACTTCTCGACCGCGTAGATATGCTGAGTGATCGTGTCGATCGGGTTGCGGGGCCGGCCTATCTGTATCACCTTCGGCGATTTCAGCATGTCGGCCGCCAGGGTCTTGACCTCCGGCGATATCGTCGCCGAAAACAGCAGCGTCTGGCGCTTCTTCGGAAGCCTGCCCACGATTCGCCGTACGTCGTGGACGAAGCCCATATCGAGCATCCGGTCGGCCTCGTCCAGCACAAGCACCTCCACACCGCTCAGTTCGATCGTCTTGCGTTCGATATGGTCAATCAGACGTCCGGGCGTGGCGACCACGATATCGACCCCTCTGCCCAGCGTTCTAATCTGGTTGTTGATGCCGACGCCGCCGTAAACCGCCAGGGCCTTCAGGTCTATGAACCGCCCGTAGCCCAGTATCGATCTTTCGATCTGCACGGCCAGTTCACGCGTGGGAGTGAGGATCAATGACCTCACGGTCCGCTTCCGACCGGCCCGCTCATGGCTGAGACGATCCAGTATCGGCAGCACAAACGCCGCCGTCTTGCCTGTGCCCGTCTGGGCGCAGCCGATGATGTCCCTGCCCTCAATTGCCGCCGGTATCGCCTGCGACTGTATTTCCGTCGGCGCCGTGTAACCTGTCGCTAATATCCCTTGAACCAGCGGGTCTGAAAGACCAAACCTCTTAAATGGCATTGAACATTCCTAAGAAGATAAACTCGTGAAAATGCAAACACGCAAATTGATCGGAAAGTGTAATATACTGCGATATCGACAACCCGTCAACACCTTTTTTAATTCTTTTTCTATCCAATTCTCAAATCTCTAATCCTCTAATCAACTTGAGTTTACCCCCGGATGTGCTCCTGTATTCCCCTGCCGGGGGTCATTCCGGCCGAAGCGGAGAAATCTATTGAAATAGCTTCGCCGAAGGCGAATCAAATAATGGTTAGCCCCGCCACCTGTGGGCGGGGTTGTCTTTGTATTTAGCCCCGCAATTTTATGCCATAGGTATTATTGCGGGGTCATTGTTTAGCCGTCGTCGGCACGACGACGCCACAATGTCATTCCTGCGGAAGCAGGAATCCATATTTAGCCCCCAAATTTATTTGGGGGTCAATTAAAAAACAAACCCTGGCACAGACAGGGTTTTCCTTATTGGTTAGCCCCCTGCACCGCAGGGGGTTCCCCGCTCTTGTCAATTATGTTCACCTCCTCGTTCTCCTCCGTGTTCACCTTCGCGCTCGCCGTGGTGTTCCCCTTCGCCTTCACCGGCCTCTGCATGGGCCTTCCACCAGTCGAAGTCTTGACCCTTAATAGATGATGATAGCTTGACGGCTACTTTCTCACCGGGTGCGAGGTCATTTCGCTCTGTCGGTCCCAATTCCGTTCCGTTAGAAAGGT
>JADFJC010000020.1 GCA_022566315.1 Planctomycetota bacterium | reverse complement strand
GCGATTTGCGGAACTGAGGAGACTGGGAATTCGCAAAGACCTGGCAGCTAAAACCGCGGGCAGCGTACACGGCCCGTGGCGAATCAGCCGCAGCCCGGCTTTGAGCTTTGTTTTTCCAAATGCTCACTTTAGTTCTTTGGGCCTTTCTTTATTGGCAAAACAGGGAACAGCTTAACCAGCCGAACCGCCGTGGTACGGACCCGTATGCCCGGTGGTGTGACAGGGAAAGCCCGCGAGGGCATACCTATGTCGATTGTTGATAATTGATGAGGTGGGGAGAGAGCTTTGCGGTGCTCGCAATGACGAGCATGAAACGTCGTCGTGCCGACGACGGCTAAACAAGCCTCAATAAATTGTGGGATTCCATAAAAAAAGGCCACTTTGAAAAGTGGCCTTTTTATTCGCCGTTAAGAACACAAAGCTCAGTAGTCATTAGTTTCCTTGTGCTCGCCATTGCCGCCACTTCGCGGATGAGCGCTTTCATAGACGTCTTTGAGCTTTGTCGTTGTAAGATGTGTGTAAATTTGGGTCGTTGACAGGGACTGATGGCCGAGCAGCTCCTGGACACTCCTTAAATCAGCACCGTTGTTTAACATATGCGTTGCGAAACTATGACGCAAAGTATGCGGACTGATTGCCGGATCCAGTCCGGCCATTTTAAGGTATTTGTCCATCTTACGACGGACGCTGCGAGTGCTGAGCCGTCTGCCGTGCTTATTTACGAACAGAACTTTGGAGTCAAAGTTAGTGTTATTTTGTGCTCGTTTATTCCTGTACTCCATATAATACTGGATGACCTGCAAGGCGGATGAGCCGATAGGTGTGATTCTTTCTTTTTTGCCTTTGCCTCTGACGTGCACGATTTCACCCAGGAAGTCTACGTCGTCCATATTTAACGCCACAAGCTCACTGACTCTTATGCCGGTACTATAAAGAGTTTCCAGAATGGCTCTGTCTCTGGCACCGAGCCAGTTATCGAGTGGTGGCGTATCGAGTAATTTCTTTACTTCTTCATAATCAAGAAATCGAGGTAGCTTTTTCTCCTGTTTGGGAGTTCTGACAGCTACAACCGGATTGGAGGTGAGCTGGTTTCTTTTAACAAGAAACTTATAAAAGCTCCGGAGGGTGGCGAGTTTGCGGGCTATGGTTGCCTTTGAATACTGCTTCTCATTTAGAAAAGCCAGATACGTTCTGACAATATCTGTGCTTGCTGAAAGAAGTAGCTCGTCAACTTTTGTATTAGCCTGCGTTGCCACGGCTGTGGCCGAGCCGCCTTGTTGCCCGACCGGTGAAATCGGCTCGGTATCCAGCGGTCTGCCGTCGGAAACGCCCACTACTAAAAACTCACCATATTGTCTCAGGTCGGCGCCATAACACTTGGCTGTGTGTTCGGAGAAGCGCCTTTCATACTTCAAGTAATCTAAAAACTTTTGGACTGTTAAACTCTCTTCCATAATCTACCTACCTGTTTAATTTATCGGGGGGTTTCTTAACTTTCTAAAATTACACAATTGTACTGATTAGTACCTTGACAGATGCCATCAAGATTAGTTCGCATGAATCTGGGCATCTGTATTTTCGTCTAAGAGTTCATTCGCCTGGCCAATAAGCGACTGTGTCAGTTTGAAACTCAGCACGGCTGCATCAAACCAATCGAAGTCCGTCCGCTTGTCCTTTGCCTGCTCAATCAGAGCATCCAGAAGTTCATCCTCGCAGCCGTTCTCGTAACGAAATATAAACTTCTCTACCCCCTTGTTCAAAACCAGTTGTCGCTTCATTCTTTTCATTACTACAGGCAACTTTAACTTCAGTCAAAATCGGTTGATATATATAGTCCGTTAAGTATTGCTATAAACACCTACGTTCGTTATCGGCCTAAAACTAACTTACTAAAGTCCAAACTTCAATTTTCTTCAACAAATGTAATAAAATCGACATTGTGAAAAACACCACAACGCTTTTATCGGCCAATAAGACGTTTAGCTTTACAAAAATGAATGTGAATGTTGCCAGATTAAGGCTAAATTTGGATATATTTTGTATTGTCTGGCCGCAAGGAAATGGAGGGCTTTGCTCTTAATTGACCTTGAAGAAGATTCTTCCGTCTCTTTTCTCGGAGTGAATAATCCCCTTGTGTTGAAGGCCGGTGACATATTTCAAGGCTTCGTTACGACCGATGCCCAGACCTGAGCATATGTCATTCAGCGAACAAGGCCTGCGTTTCAGTATTGATAATACATCTTCGGCTTTATTTTCAAGGCCCCTGCCGTGGTGGCCCAGTGAGAAATCAGCTACGACCTCACACTTCGGACCCAGGCGTGCAGCTATAGCCTGCAGCTTTTCGGCATCCAGTCTTTTGATGTCGGCCTCGGCCGTGGGGCGCACGGCTGTATTAAGCTGGATTTTGTCGGGACGAATGAGTTCTATGGCGTCCCTGATTTTAGCAATTTGCTCGACTTCGGTATTTAGACCCTCGACAAAAAACACTTCGAGCCATATCCGGCCGGCAAATTCATCTCTGAATCCGCATAACCCAGAAATCAGGTTTTCGATACTAATATCTCTGTGTGGGCGATTTACTTTCTGAAAAGTCTGTTCATCACCGGCATCCAATGAGGGCATCACTACATCAGCCTTTGCGCAATCTGCCCGTACATCTTCTTTGTATAACAGGGTGCCGTTGGTTAATATAGCCACGGGAATATCGGTAATTTTCTTTATGCCGTCTATAAGTTCACCGAGCCGTGAATTCAACGTTGGCTCACCGGAACCTGCGATAGTGATAAAATCAGCTTCCAGGCCTTCAGCTAAAGTCTCTCTTAGCTCGGCCAAGATAGGCTCGATGGGTCCATAGTCCTTTCGCTTTATTGTCATGGCAGTGGTTTTGCCGAGCTGGCAATAGACACAGTCGAGCGTGCAGACCTTGAACGGCACGATATCAACGCCGTAACTCCGACCCAGCCTTCGCGAAGGCACCGGCCCATAGAAATATTTTTTCTCAGAAGCCACTTTTTTACCCGCGAACGACCTCAAATATTTTTTTGCAGGTTTTCAGCAAATCTTCGAGCCAGTCTATCGGCATAACGCAGGCGGCGTCTGATTTTGATTTTTCCGGCTCGGTATGAACTTCGATAAAAAGGCCATTGGCGCCGGCTGCGATTGCCGCTTTGGCAAGTATTGGGGCCATTTCCCGTCGGCCTGCGCTGGCGTTGCCGAGTCCGCCGGGCTGCTGCGTGCTATGGGTGGCATCGAAAACAACCGGACAACCCAGCTTCTTCATCTGCTCAATAGCTGTCATATCATTGACCAGCCGATTGTAGCCGAAGAACGTGCCTCGCTCTGTGAGTATTATTTTTTCATTGTCGCAGGCACGAATCTTTTCGACCACGTTTTTCATCTCAGCGGGAGAGAGGAATTGGCCTTTCTTTACGTTTATCGGTTTGCCTGTTCGTGCACAGGCGCAAAGCAAATCGGTCTGTCTGCACAGAAAAGCAGGCACTTGGAGACAATCCACAATCTCGCCGGCCACAGCCGCTTGGGCCGGTTCGTGGACGTCGGTCATAACAGGCAGATTGGTCCGGCGTCGGACTGCTTCGAGATTCTCCAAACCCTTCTCAATGCCCGGCCCACGAAAGCTATGTAAGCTGGAGCGGTTTGCTTTGTCGAAACTGGCCTTGAAAATTATTCCCACATTTGTTTTTGCACCGATATCAACAAGCCTATTCGCAATATCTAAACAGCAAGTTTCGCTTTCAATGACACAAGGTCCTGCTATTACAAATAAGGGCGCATCCAAACCAATTTCGACCTGCCCAATTTTAAAATTCATTTTACTTATACCTCGTGCTAAAGTGCCTAAAGTGTAAAGGAATGAAAACAAATAATGAATATCGAACAAGGAATTTTGAATTTCGAAGTTCACCATTGGTCATTCGATATTGGATATTCTTTTTTCTAACTTTAGTTCACTTTAGCTCACTTTAGGCACTTTAGTTCACTTTTCGTGCTTTATCCTATTGCTCTGATAATTCTTGTTCTTATTCCTGCGGGTTTTGCGCCTTCGGGCACTATACAATTGACGGCCTGCGGTATTATCTTAATTTGTACGGGCAAAGCCGGCCCAGGGTCACCGTCAATTTCAGTCATTACCGAATCGGTTTTAGAACTTATAGAGATGTTTTTGCACTGCCGATAAATAACATCGCGGGTATCAGCGTGCTGTTTTAAGATAGTCATCACAGAATGCTTGACTAAGTGAAGTTGAGACGCACATTTATAAACGCACACGTCCAGCAAACCATCGCCGAAATCCGCATAGTGCAATATCTGCAGGCCTAAGGCGTATCTTGAGATGTTTCCGACAAAAACCAAGCAGGGGCCATCGAAAATTTCTTCCCCGTCAACCTCTACTTTCATAGGGTCAAATTTGTAGTTCCAGAATGTTCGCCATATCGGCCAGAAGTAATCGAAGTGGTCTATATGTCCATCTCGCTGCTCGCTGACTCGCTTGACGATTTGGCCATCGAACCCAAAGCCGGCTATGGAAGTAAAACATCTCCCGTTTGCGATTCCTAAGTCCAGAGGACGAATGTATTCCGCCTCAAATGTCCTTATTATTGTTTTTAGTTTTTCATCAAAACCTAATTCATTTGCCAGCAGATTTTCCGTTCCGTGTGGGACTATCAGCAATGGCTTGTCACTGCCTTCCAGGCCGTGCGCGACCTCTCTGACGGTACCGTCGCCACCGACAACGACGACCATTGCACAGTCGTATTCAACTGCTGCATCGGTGGCCAATTCGCAGGCATTTTCCAAAGAAGTCGTCAGACTAACCCTGACATCGAACCCTCTTTTGAGAAGGTATTGTTCAAATCGGCGCCTGGTCAATTTACTGCCGGTGGCGCCAGACTTCGGGTTTACGATATAAGCAATGTAACCATCATCAGGTTTCATTTTTCTGATTTTCTATTTACTATTGACTATTTGCTTTTTCGCCACTAAAGATGCGTAACTTTCTGTTATGTGTGGCAAATCAGTCAGTCCCAAACTCTTTTGCACAGCGGCTATTTTTTCTTCGTCTGGTCCTTCTATTTCCACAAAATCACCTAACAGCCGTAACTGGTCCAACGCAACTTCGCAATCACCAAGCTGCCAAAGGCAACGCTTTTTTTCGATAGTCAAAACACGTTTGTACCCTAATGCCAAAAGCAGCTTGCAGGCCGAATCGGCGTCCTTGATTTCGAACTCTATTTCCTGCCTTTTTTTGAGGTTACTTTTTTCTTTGGCGCCTTTATAAGTTAAAAAAAAGCTCTCACTTTTTCCAACCATCTGCTTCCGTAATCGAAGACATCTGTCGGTTTTAGTCAGGGTCGTGTTTGCATCGTCAAAATGGTAATCGGTCTGCAACTGCTCTGCCAGAAACTCAGCGCCAAGTTCGGCCAGCTTATGCTCTACTTCCGGCAGCGAATCAACCTTTAGCTTTGCTTCGATTTCGGTACACATCAATTATATAACTATATTTACCAGTCGGGATTTAATAACGATAATTTTCTTGGCCTCTTTGCCGGCCATAGAAGCAATTACCTTTTCACAGGCCAGTGCCTGTTGCTTTATTTGCTCCTCGTCCGCCTCGGTGGCGACAACAATTCTGTCCTTTATTTTGCCGTTGACCTGCACGGCCAATTCAATTTCCTTTTCTTTGATAAGCTCCTTGTCGTATTCGGGCCAGGGCTCGTAAACCAGACTGTCAGTATGGCCCAACCTTCCCCATAGTTCTTCAGCGATGTGAGGTGCAAACGGAGCGAGAATCAAAACGAATTTCTCAACGACTGCTTTTGGCCTAACTGTTTGTTTGCCGAGATGATTTACAAAAATCATCATTGCGCTTATCGCTGTGTTAAAACCGAAAGTTTCGATATCATAGCCGACTTTTTTAATTGTCTGGTTCAACAGTCTAAGTGTCGCCTCATCGGCCTTGGCTTCTTGTATCATCTCGTCAAGCTCGCCTGTCTCTTCGTCTATAATTGCCCGCCAGGCCTTCTGTAAAAAGCGATACACACCTTCGACGCCCTGCGTATTCCAGGGCTTGATTGACTCCAAAGGCCCCATAAACATTTCGTAAAGTCGCATCGAATCGGCACCATAGTCGGCGATAACCTTGTCCGGATTAACTACATTGCCGCGGGACTTGCTCATCTTCTGGCCGTCTTCGCCTAAAATCATTCCCTGATTGACAAGCTTCTTAAATGGTTCTTTCGTGCTGACGTAACCCAGGTCATAAAGAAGTTTGTGCCAGAATCGTGAATACAACAGGTGCAGGACCGCATGCTCGGCACCGCCGATATACAAGTCAACCCCCCCGTTAGCCATCCAGTATTTTTCCTTTTCCTGGTCCCAGCCCTGCTGTTCATTATGCGGGTCGAGATACCTGAGATAATACCAGCAACTGCCGGCCCATTGTGGCATTGTGTTTGTTTCGCGTTTTACTTTTGAACCATCGGACAGCGTTACATTCACCCAATCTTCAACATTTGCTAACGGTGGTTCACCAGTCCCCGTAGGTTTATAGTTCTCGACTACCGGCAGCTCCAGGGGTAAATCTTCTTCCGAAAGCCCGACGACACAACCATCTTCAGTGTGTAAAATAGGAAACGGCTCACCCCAGTAACGCTGTCTGCTGAAAAGCCAGTCACGCAGCTTATAGTTTACAGCTTTTCTCCCTTTACTTTTCTGTGCGAGCCAGTCTGTAATTTGCTCCTTGAATTCCAGCGTACTCAGGCCATCGAACTGGCCACTGTTAATCGCCCTGCCGTCGCCGACAAAGCACAACTTACCCTGCTTGACCAGCTCAGCCTGTTCACTATTCTGCGGCTCAACAACCGGAATAATCGGCAGACCAAATTTTGTCGCAAACTCAAAATCACGCTCATCGTGGCCCGGCACGGCCATAATCGCACCGGTTCCGTAGCTAATCAAAACATAATCACTTATCCAGATTGGAATCTTTTCGTTATTGACCGGATTTATCGCATAACCACCGGTAAAAACACCCGTCTTTTCTTTTGCCAGGTCGGTTCTGTCCAAATCGCTTTTCCGAGCCGCCTGCTCGCGATATTCTTCGACCGCCGTTCTTTGCTCATCAGTTGTAATCATATCCACTAACTCAAGCTCAGGTGCGAATACCATATAAGTAGCACCAAAAAGAGTATCAGGCCGGGTCGTAAATACCCAAATATCCCAGTCGCAATCTATTATCTCGAACTCAACTTCAGCTCCAATACTTTTGCCAATCCAGTCTGTCTGCAATTTTTTTATCGATTCAGGCCAATCCACCAGGGACAAATCTTCGAGCAGTCTCTCGGCGTATTTTGTTATTCGCAGCATCCACTGGCGCATCGGTTTTCTGATTACCGGATGTCCGCCGCGTTCGCTCAGACCGCCGATTACTTCCTCGTTGGCTAAAACCGTTCCAAGCTCGGAACACCAGTTAACAGAAACCTCTGCCTCATACGCCAAACGACTGTCATCTATGAATTTTTGTTTGTCCTGTTCACTTAATCCTTCCGGAATGTGCAGCTCTTCAATCGGCCTGGCCTTTTGCTCAGTCTCGTCAAAGTAGCTATTGAATAATTTCAGGAATATCCACTGTGTCCACTTGTAATAATTCGGGTCGGTAGTATTGACTTCCCTGTCCCAGTCATAGCTGAATCCGAGGGACTTGATTTGTTTGCGGATATTATCTATGTTCTTTTGTGTCGTTTCTTTAGGGGCGGTTCCGGTTTGTACGGCATATTGTTCAGCAGGCAGGCCGAACGCGTCCCAGCCCATAGGATGCAGGACATTGAAGCCTTTCATTCGTTTATACCGGGCGACTATATCGCTTGCGGTATAACCTTCCGGATGGCCGACGTGCAGACCCTGACCGCTGGGGTAGGGAAACATATCAAGCACATAATATTTGCTCCTGGAGTCATCACCGTCGTGCGCCTTGAATGTTTTGTGCTCTTCCCAGAAGTGCTGCCACTTCTTTTCAATTTCGCCGAATTTATAAAGTCCCTTCTTCGAACACATCTGTCTTTACTGCTCCTTATCAACGCAAAAACAATCTTTTGTTACACAATAAAATAAATATCCGTGAAAATCCACTAAGAAACTATCTCAAAACACAATTTGTCATTAACAGGTATTGACTATTGACTAATGATAAATTATAAACCACAGATTACGCGGATTACGCAGATAAAAATAAAATAGAAAATCAAAGGCTAAAATCCGTGAAATCCGTGGTTAAAAATTACGAGATACGAAATTATGGCAGAAAAGATTGTAAAAGTTGGACTTGTTGGTTTCGGCACTGTAGGCACCGGCGTAGCAAAGCTGATAATCGAAGATGCGGATTCAATAGCCGCTAAAATCGGTCTGCGACTGGAACTTGCCTGCGTTGTTGATATCGACACAAAGTCCGCCCGTCCGGTAAAGCTGCCCGATGGTATCCTTACCGATGACCTGAATAGATTGTTAGACGATGACACTATTCAAATAGGCATTGAAATGATAGGCGGAATCGATACGGCAAAACAGGTCCAGCTCAAAATACTTGAGGCAGGCAAAGACGTGGTTACCGCCAACAAAGCCTTATTGGCTGAGTACGGCAATGAACTTTACAGAGCCGCTCACAAGAACAACCGCTGTATAGCCTTTGAGGCCAGTTGCGCAGGAGGTATTCCTATTATCTCAGCTATCCGAACAGGGTTGACGGCAAATAATATCACTGCGATGTACGGCATTGTCAACGGGACCTGCAACTATATCCTCACTCAGATGTCAGAAGACAGAAGTCAGAAATCAGAAGTCAGAAGACAGAAGTCAGAAATCAGAGTCTGTCCTCTGTCCTTCTCCGAGGCTTTGGCTCAAGCACAGGAAAAAGGCTATGCCGAGGCAGACCCGACGCTGGATATCAGCGGCGGTGACAGCGCGCACAAGCTTGCTATTCTTTCTTCTATTGCTTTCGGATATGAAATCGCACTCGACGATGTTTTTGTCGAGGGCATCGAAGCAGTTTCAAAAGATGATATTCGCTACGGCGGCGAAATGGGGTACTGTCTCAAATTGTTGGCAATCGCCGAAAGGACAGAAGGCAGAGGACAGAGGACAGAGGACAGAGAACAGAGGACAGAACTTCTGACTTCTGACTTCCGACATCTGACTTCTGGTATCTCACTACGGGTGCATCCGTCTTTTATTGCCGAGGACAATCCCCTTGCCCGCGTAAAAGGCCCGTTTAATGCCATCAGCATATTCGGCAGTGCTGTCGGACAGGTAATGTATTATGGCCGAGGTGCAGGAATGATGCCTACCGCAAGCGCGGTTGTTGCAGATATTATCGATGTGGCTCTGGGTAATTCGGCTACCACTTTTCGCCATTTAAATCTGCGACCAAGGAGCCAAACAGTGCCATTAATAGAGAAAATAGATAACCTTGTAAGCAGGTTTTATATCAGGATAATGTGCAAGGACCAGCCGGGTGTAATAGCTCAATGGAGCAGAGTACTTGCCGACCACCAGATAAGTATATCCGGCGCGCTGCAGCACGAAGATATCGGCCCGGACAATACTGTACCGGTTGTAATCGCAACTCATCCGACCCAGCAGAAAAATATCACAGCCGCATTGGAAGATATGGAAAAACTCGACGTTATTGGCGGCAAGCCGGTTTGCATAAGAATCGTAGATATTCCAGAGGACAAAGATTAGGGCTAAAGTTTGAAGTGCCTAAAGTTAAAAGTGCCTAAAGTGACACGTAAGTGTCATCCTGAGGCGAAGCCGAAGGATCTGGTCAACGAAAAATAGATTCCTCACTTCGCTGCGCGGAGCTTGCCCTCGAGCGAAGCGAAGGGTTCAGAATGACAGCAAAGCTGTCACTTTAGCTCACTTTAGGCACTTTCTAACTTTGGATTTTTTAAGTTGTGGTTTTACGTTTTGCAGTTTTAGATCCGGAGATAAGAATTGGCAACCAAATACGCTATAATAATTCCTGATGGTGCAGCGGACGAACCACTCGAACAGTTCGGCAATAAGACGGTTATTGAAGCTGCTCAGACACCCAATATGGACAAAGTAAGCGCGCTGGGCAGGCAGGGTCTTGTCCGGACAATTCCTGCGGATATGGAAGCCGGCAGCGATATAGCTCAAATGAGTCTGTTAGGCTATGACCCGCGGCGGTATTATACCGGCCGGGCACCAATTGAAGCGGTAGCACGCAATATCAAGCTTTCCTTAGACGACTGGATTTTCAGATGCAATCTTATTACCATTGCCGACGGCCAAATGGCAGACCACAGTGCAGGCCATATTTCCACTGCAGAGGCCAACAAACTGATAAAAGAATTAGACGAGCAGCTTGGTAACAAGCAAATTCGTTTTCATACAGGTGTAAGCTATCGGCACTTAGTAGTTTTCAAAGGGCTTGATTTCGACGTTCAGACGTATCCGCCGCACGACCATATAGGCAAGGCGATAGATAAGATTTTACCTCGCGGCAAAGGGGCTGAACTGCTGGTCAATTTGATGGCCCGTTCACAGCAGCTTTTCACCAACCACGATATTAACAAAGTCAGAAAGGACCTGGGCGAAAATCAGGTCAGCTCAATCTGGCTTTGGGGACAGGGCAAGAGAGCCCAAATGGAACGTTTCCAGAAGCGGTTTGGACTCAAAGGCGTTACTATCGCCGCCGTTGACCTCGTAAAAGGTTTGTCGAAGCTTATAGGCTTTGACTTGATAGATGTGCCGGGCGCAACCGGTTTTATTGACACGAATTATCAGGGCAAAGCTTCTGCTGCAATAAAAGCGCTCGATGAATATGACATCGTTTTTGTCCATATAGAGGCGCCCGATGAAGCATCTCACAGTGGCAACGCCGAGATGAAGAAAAAGGCCATCGAGCAGATTGATAAATATATTGTCGGGCCTGTGCTTGAGGCGCTCCAGGGTTACGAAAGCTGGCGAATACTGGTGATGCCGGACCATCCGACTCCTGTCCGAAGCTGCGCTCACTCATCTGAGCCGGTTCCGTTTGCTATGGCAGGTGATAATATCAGCGGGATTTTACATACCACTTTTAGCGAAGCCAACGCGGCCAAGTCAGGATTCAGGATAGACAACGGTTTTGAGCTGATGGAGTATTTCTTAAAAAGCTAAACCCGGATTTCCCATCGAGAGATTGATGTTGACCCTGCTATGACAAAGTAAGTGTGATATGCCATATATGAAGTTTAATCTATCGTAGATAAAGCGTTATCCGTAATAAATAAGGCTTAATATGTCGCAGATGAAGGGTGATTTGCCACAGTTGAAGCGTTACCTGTCGCAAAGTAAATTCTTAATAGCTCAAGGTGAATTTTGTAGAATTATTGAGGTCGTACGGAGAAAATTATGTTCTGTAACCGTTTAAATGGGCTATCGAAGATCTACGGAGGAAGATGTCAGTATAAATAAATCTAATCAAATATCTTATTGATGGGTATCTCTTATGCGTGAGTTTACTAAATGTATGAAAGAATGGGAAAAATGGTTTGATTCGGATATTAGCCGTTGCATTGTTGGTCAGGTACAACACCTATTATTTGGTACCTTTATATTTAAATTGTTGCAGAAAGCATACGAACTGTAAGATAGTGAAACAGTAAATGGTAAAGAAATTAAAAAGCAAAATCAAATGTTGCACTGGTTTATTGACAGAAATTATGTAAAGTCAGTACATATAGATATAAGGCGTTTAATTGATGGAAGTCGTGATGTGATTTCATTAAAAATATTATTGGATGAGATGAAGGGTAAATATTCTTTGTTGACGAGAGAGAATTATGCCAAGAAGTTCGAATGTTTTGTCGATTTATCTAAGCATAAAGAAGAATATTTAGATAAAACTTCCGCTAATTCCACAAAATACAAATCATGTGATGAAATAGAATTTAGCAAAATAACCGATCCTTTCATTCTGAAATACCAAAAGAGTGAACGATTTCACGGTAGATTTGATAAATTATGCAACAAAGATTCAATCAGTAGAGATGCTGGAGACGTAGTCGGCAGTTATGTATTTGACGAGCTTAATGAGAAACTTACAGAGTGCAAGGGTTTGATAAAAATACTAGTTAATAAGGTGTTTGCTCACACCGATAAAAAGTGGTTTTCAGATAACGTATCCGTTGAATACAGCGTGATATTTAAGGCAAACAAAATTTTGGTCGATGTTGTAAAATTTATCTCGCTTAATTTACTTGGTGATTATTCAATTTCAATGTTGCCAAGTCCGCCAACGAATTGGCATAAATACCTGAATGAACCATTTGTAAACAAAAAACATCCTAAAGAAATAAGTGGACTATGGCAAGACTACTCAAACGAGTTGAACTCTTAAGCAGACTTGTTTTTTAAGAAGGATGACTTATATATTATAAATGAAGTTTCAGGAGGATGCCGTTAATGTGTAATCTATGTGCTCAAACGTTATATGGCCAATTACAGGAGATATAACTATGGGACTGTTTTTACGAAAAGGCAAAGTCAGCACCGAAAAGTTCTGTACTGAATTCTACGACCAGTCGATTTTCTCGCCAGATATAGATGGTGTGGGTCCATGGAAAGTTTTTTGTGAAACAAGCTACAAAAGCATTGTAGAAGCAGATTCAACATTTAGACAAGTCAATTTTTCTGCCTTCACTTCGGAACTACAAACTCTCCGTCTTGAGGTATTTGGCATCGCATGGCTTCACTGTGTCAAGGATAAATTTGCACCGGGTCAAAGCGAGTTTACCAAACTTTATCTTAAGGAACATGGACTTGCTGATATCTGGGAGTCAATGGAAAACTATAATCAGGCGACCGCCCGCTCTACTACAGAAGGCCACGATCCTAACAGTAGAAAGGGCCGTGGCTATATCACCTATGTAAACCAGTTTCGTCTCATTCTTTCTGAGAAATGGGTAAAATTAGGTTACGATCCCAAAGCTGTTGCGCGTGCATCAAATCGTTTGGGTTCTGAAACGCCATGGAAATCAACGAGGGTGCACACTTATTTGGCTTTCGCATTAACAGATAAACTTGATTGCAAAGTGAATGATGAGGCCATATTTAGAATATCAGCGATTATTCAAGGTTTCTACGAAGGAGCGTCAGAATCCATAAAAGAAGTTAAAATAGTAGAGTGATGACCGAGCAGATATCGCCCCGCTCTTTCCCCCCTTGAATCGCTTCGGATTCTCTCCAGAATTTCCATTACCGATACAAGTTGTTCTCTCTTTTTTACCCGCCACACAGTAAGGCGGGTTTACTTAAACAGTCCTTCTCGTATCGAGAACTTGTCCGCCTCTGGCGGATCCCTGTATTAGACACTGATTAACACGGATGAACACGGGATTAAAAGAATAAATATATAAAAAAAACAGTGTTAATCTGTGTAAATCCGTGTCTGATAAGTTACGCCGAAGGCGGGTAAATCTTCAACAAAGCTGCCTCGGAAAAGAAAATCCTTGATAGTTCAAAGTGATTTTTGTAAAACTATTGAGGTCGTACTGAGAAAATTATGTTCTGTAACCGTTTAAATGGGAAATGTCAGTTAAAGTTTATTGACTGTTAAAGCCGAATTTAGCAAAAACAGAAGACAGAAAACAGAAATATCTGACCTCTGATTTCTGACTTCTGACCTCTGACCTCTGACATCTGATTAATTATGGCAATAATTGTACAAAAGTTTGGTGGAACATCGGTTGCCGATGCCGAAAAGATTCGCCGAGCTGCTAAGCGGGTAATTAAGGCCGTGGAGAACGGCTTTGGGGTTGTGGTGGTAGCCTCAGCCCGCGGCAAACAGACCGACCAGCTCATCGCTGACGCTTTGGAGCTGAATCCTAATCCGCCTAAACGCGAGATGGACCAATTGCTCAGTACCGGCGAGCAGCAAACAGTTTCACTTTTCGCTATGGCTCTTGACGCTATGGGTTACGATGCTATCAGCTTCACCGGCAGCCAAATCCGAATGATGACCGACAGCGCCCATACGATGGCACGGATAAAAAGTATCGGGGCCGAGCGAATTCATAAACAGTTAGACAAGGGCAGGATTGTTATTGTTGCGGGCTTTCAGGGCATAGATAAAGATGAAAATATAACGACACTCGGCCGAGGCGGGTCAGATACGACCGCAGTTGCGCTGGCAGCAGCGCTGGGGGCCGAGGAGTGCGAAATCTATACGGACGTCGATGGAATTCACACTTCCGACCCGCGAATATTCAAAAATGCCGTAAAAATGGACGAGATTAGTTACGACGAAATGCTCGAGTTGGCAAGTTTTGGAGCCGGCGTTATGCACCCTCGAGCCATCGAGTTCGGCAAAAAGTACGATGTAAAGATTCACGTTAGAAGCAGTAGTAACGAAACTGATGGGACAATGATTATCCACGAGGTGCCGCAAATGGAAGGTGTAATAGTTTCAGGAGCAACAGTAAAAAAAGATATGGCCAAGGTAGGTCTTGTCGGCGTTGATAACGTTCCCGGCAACGCCGCAAAGGTATTCGCTCATCTGGCAAAGGCCAAAGTGATTGTCAGCGATATCATCCAAACGGAAATCAGCGATAAAAAGGCAAACCTGTCGTTTATGATTGGCATATCGGATTTGGCCGCCGCCAAAAAAGCTGTAGAGCAAATCAAAGACGAAATTAACTGTGAGGGCATCTTCGTTCGCGATGATATTGCCGAGGTTTCTGTGGTCGGTATTGGTATGCGAACCCATTACGGTGTGGCAGAGAAGATGTTCACTGCCTTAGCTGAAGCCAAAGTTAATATCGATTCGATTACGACCAGTGAAATTCGCATCAGTTGTGCAGTGGACGAAGACCAGGCCGAGGATGCCCTCAAGGTCATTTGTGCTGCCTTTGAGTTAGACAAACCCCCTGAGCAGCGAAGCACAAGTGACTAATCCACCAAGCCGTGTCCAAGCAAAGTAAAAACTCTTATGCGATGAGCAGACGTCGGCGAGCCGGTATAATCGTCCTTTGCCTGCTGGCGGTAGTATTGTTTGTCTGGCTCGACCACAGCCCCATCAAACATAAGTGGCAGCCTCAGCCCAAAACCGAAGAGCAGGCAGCCCATGATTTTCAAAAATATCACGCCAAAACCTTCGCTGTCGTAAAAGTCGTTGATGGTGATACTATCGACATAGATATACCTGACGTTAATGACAGTTACACTCGAATCCGGCTTTGGGGAGTCGATACGCCGGAAACAAAGAACCCAAATGTTGGCGTAATGTATTTCGGCCCGGAAGCCGCTGAGTTTGCAACGAAATTAGTTCTTGGAAAGCCGGTTGCAGTCTATCTTGATGAAGGAAATAACACCAGAGGTAAGTACGGCAGACTGCTGGCCTATGTCCAACTGCCCGACGAAAGGTTTTTGAACGAAGTTCTGGTATCCGAAGGTTTTGCTTATGCTGACTTGCGGTTTCGCCATAGTTTTTATAACAGGTACAAACAGTTGGAAGCCAGTGCCCGCAGCTTAAAAAAGGGACTGTGGGAAAAAGTAACGCGCGAACAATTGCCCGAATGG
Organism: Planctomycetota bacterium; assembly: GCA_022566315.1. Lineage (GTDB taxonomy): Bacteria > Planctomycetota > Phycisphaerae > Sedimentisphaerales > Anaerobacaceae > NIOZ-UU13. Next base: position 23,333 of record JADFJC010000020.1, on the reverse strand, counting down.
CTGCAAAGACAAAAACCGAACCTGCTGAACAAATAATCGCAGCCACAGAGAACACAGAGAAATAATCACCAATCATCGTCAAACGCAGCAGCATTTTTTTGCCTTTGAAATTGGGTTTGTTTGGGTTTGTTTTTTTGGGGCCGAAAGCGGTTTCATTTTCATAATCCTCTATAACATATAAGTTTGCGCTCATTTTGGGCTTTTCAGAGATTGGGTTTGTTTATTCGGACTACGAAATCATCTTTTTTTCTGTAATCCTTTGTTATAATTGAGTTTATATTCATTTTGGCTTTCCGGAGATTGGGTTTGATTGGGTTTGAATTGGGTTTGTTTTCACCAAGTGTCCAATCGCTTATATTTTCATAATCCGTTGTATTATAGATGTTTACGTTCATTTGACTTTTTTGGAAATTGGGTTTGTTTTGCATAAAAAGTAGCTGATTTGTAGAGGGTTCTCTACAAGTGTAGAGGAGAACAAAGTGCCTAAAGCGCCTAAGGTGCCTAAAGTGAGCTAAAGTTGGATTCTCGATGCTTGTAAATGGTTCATAGTTCATGGTTCATTCCCCTAAGGGGTTTCCGCTTCGCTTCAAGGTTAATTGTCTGGGCCTTCTGGGCTGGCTGGGCCTTATAGGCACGTAAATAACTGGCTGCTTTTTGCCGGAGGCGAAAAAAGTAGCGCCTCTATAATTAGAGCTACCTGCACGTTTGATACGAAAATATAACCGTTTCTCGTCGCTCGTCGCTCGTAACTCGTTTTGGGAAAGGAAGATAAAAATTTTTGAAAAATTTAATTTTTGCTCGAAGGTATCAGTGCTTTTGGTTGAAAAAACGTGGATATTTTACCTATTTTAAACCACCCCCGACCCCCGGCAGAAAAGCAAGTAGGCACACACCGAGGGTAAACTCAAAGTCAAGTGAGCTAACATTCCCCTGCTGCGAGTCAAGGGGGGAGGCTCTCGGGGATAAACTCTGGGTAAACTCCGGGCACAGAGGACTCAGAGAATTCAATAATATTTAGCCACGAATACCTATGGCACAAGTTGACACGAATACCTATGGCATAAATTAACACGAAGTTTTTTTAGACAGGATTGACACTTTTTTTTAGACACGGATACCTATTACCTAAGGCACAGGGGCACAAGTTTACACGGATTGTTGAGTGGATTATGGAAATGCGTGCTTGCTTACCGGACGAAGGGGCGATATACTCGATGAAGGCTGGTTGAAAACGATGAACGAAATAGAATTGAGAAGAAAAATAGGTGACTGTCCCTAGTTTCTCTAGTTTCTAAAATAGGTGACTGTCCCTAGTTTCTGTATAGTTTTCCCGAGGGCACAGAGAACGTAGAGAATAGACAAAGACAAAACCGCAGGGCGTTCTTGATGGAACTTTATGTCCCGCGTTGCGATATAATCGTAAAATGTTGGGATGAGTTTATGGAAAAAGATGCTCAATTACTTTCGTGTGAGGTACTTATAACTTTATTTTGATATTTTTCCTTTCATGGTTTATAATACAAAAGAAGCATAAATTCATACTTGAGACAACAAAATGTCGATATTCAGATTTGAAACTAACAACTGAAATCTGAAAATGGAACGAATAAATATACAACCAAAATTGTTACTTTGGGCTCTCGAGCGTTGCGGTAAAAGCGAAGATGCAATGAAAAGCAAGTTCCCAAAGATTTCAGATTGGCTATGTGGCAAACCGTATCCAACATTGAAGCAGTTAGAAAAATTTGCTGCCGCAACATACACACCCGTAGGGTATTTCTTTCTAAATGAACCTCCTGAGGACAAGTTGCCAATACCTGATTTCAGAACGGTTAAAGGGCAACCTCAGCGTCCCAGCCCAAATTTATTAGATACAATTTACACTATGCAATCCAGGCGGGAGTGGATGCGGGAGTTTTTGCTTGAAGAAGGACAGAAGCCACTATCATTCATTAAGAGCGCTACGTTAAGAACAAATCCTGCCAAAGTAGCAATGGCGATGCGCAACATTCTTTCTCTCTCTGGCGATTGGGCTAAAAGAGTCCGTACTTGGACCGAAGCTTTAAAGCTTTTACGAGAGGCTATAGAAGACGCAGGTGTTATGATTGTCATTAATGGGGTTGTTGGCAATAATTCCTATCGACCTTTAGATGTAGCAGAATTTCGGGGTTTTGCTTTAGTTGATGAATATGCGCCATTGATTTTCATTAATGGACGTGATTCCATATCTGCTAAAATGTTTACTATTATCCATGAATTAAGTCATTTATGGCTGGGATATGAAGGGGTATCCAATTTTGATGAATTGAAGCCTGTTGAGACAAATGTAGAAGAATTCTGTAACCAGGTTGCAGCAGAGTTCCTTGTGCCATCTGATGAATTCAAGAAGGCCTTAGGGGACAATCAAAGTAAAAATGATTATGACCTTTTTCAGATTTTAGCGAGAAGGTTCAAAGTTAGCCCTCTTGTGACTGCACGCCGAGCCCTGGATATGAAATATATTAGCAAAAACCGTTTTTTTGAGTTCTACGATAATTATGCCAAAGATATCAAAAAACGTAAACCCAAAGGAACTGGTGGAAATTTCTGGAATACTCAGATAGTTCGCGTGGGAAAGCTTTTTGGTAGCGCTGTAGTCCAGGCAACCTTAGAAGGCCGGTTGCTTTATCGTGATGCATATCGACTCACAGGACTAAAAGGAAAAACATTTGATAATTATGTAACATTACTTGGTTTTTAGGTTTTATGTATGCCTGATGCAGTAAAATACATATTGGACGCAAATATTTTTATAGAAGCCAAACGCAGATATTATGCGTTTAATTTGTGCCCAGGATTCTGGGATTCCTTACTGCATCACAATAGTATGGGCAATCTTGAAAGTATCGACCGCGTTAGAAATAAAGAACTTTCAGAAGGTGATGATTTAGATGCTTGGAGCAAAAAGTCACCTGACTTGTTTGCTTCGACAGATAGTAAATTTGTTTTGGCGGATTATGGTGACATTATTCAATGGGTACAAAGTCAAGAGCGTTTCACTAATGCTGCGAAAAGCGAGTTCTCCAGTGGTGTAGATGCATGGGTAATTGCATACGCCAAAGCCAATAACGCTATTGTTGTTACCCATGAAGTTTCTGCACCAAAATCACGTACAGACGTAAAAATACCGGATGTATGTAATCATTTTAATATTAAATGCACAAATACTTTTGATATGCTTCAGAAATTAGGAATAGTTTTTTATTGGAAAACTTCTTAGGGGCCAATTAAAGGATCCCGGCCATATTTCGTTTTTCGCGGTCTGTTTGATCAGACGGTATACTTATTTGAACAGTTCGTATTCCATAATCATCTCCTTATTTAATTTGACAATCCTTTTTTAGGAGTATTATGAAGGCGAACTATATAGTGCGCAGGTAGTTATATTATTTAGCGCAAAATGTTGAGTGTCGGGGGCTAACAATCCCGCCCAGAGGACGGGGCTAAATACTACCACTGTCGGGGCCAGTGGTCGGGGGTGAAGAAGAAAGCAAACATGGAATTCGCACACCAACTCTTAGTTCTGTAAACGTGCAAGCTCGTCCTTACACATCTTTAACTGGCCGGGGTCGGTGAGCTTTTTAGCCGCAGCCTCCAGATATTTTATCGCCTGCTTCGGCTGATTGAGATAACGGCAATACAATATGCCCAACATCAGCTCGACCTGCTCGGCGTATTCATACGTTCTGTAATGAGTTAAAAACTGCTCGTAGGCTTGGGCCGATTCAGTATGTTTGTTATCGCCGGCGAGCTTATTGGCAATATCCAGCAGATTCTGGCGGGGCAAAAGCTGCTCGCTGTCGTGATTCATCAGTTTTAGGTAAACCTCGGCGGCAGCCGGCAGATTGCGTTCCAGCATCCGATTGCTAATCTCGTTACGAAGCTCTTGTGTTTTTTCATCTTTTTGTTGTTCGGCGGGGCTTTTGGCCTTTATCTGCTTGGTTCCTGCCCGGCCGGTAAAGGGGTCGTAACCGCTCGATACGGCATCACGATATTGACGCCGTCGATTCCCTCGCTTTATCATAGCCCACAAGTCGAAATTGCTTGTGCTGGTTAAACCGGCTGCGAGCATAGCTAACATAGCTGCGATGCCGAAGGCATATCCTGATAGGTGGGCGTCGTAGGCAACCTGAGGTGTGTATCGGGCGATTACATTATCGATTAGAATCATCTTAAAGGCGATAAAATATAATGCCGGCACTTCCATTGTGCCAATGAAGAAGAACCAATACAGGATGGTTACCAGGGTCTTGGGGAACAACACTAAGTAAGCGCCGGTTACCGCAGCAACGGCCCCACTGGCTCCAAGAGTGGGTATGTGTGAGGAAGAATGCAAAACTGTATGACCTATACCGCTGAACACCGCGCCGGCCAAATAAAAGCACAGATACCCAATATGGCCGAGCTTGTCGTTGACATTATTGCCGAACAGATACAAAAAGAACATATTACCGATAATATGTATAAAGCCGGCGTGCAAAAAGGCGTAACTTACGAACTGCCACAGTTGCGGCCGAACTGCGGTGAGCATAAATTGATGCACCCAGGGACGAAATTCCAGATTACCTGTAATGGGGTGTGTTTGGTATTCCAGTAAAAAAATGAGCGCATTGACAGCTATCAGCGCGTAATTCGTGTATGGTGTCCGTCTCGGTCGAATACTTGTCCGATAAGGTATTATCATAGTTCAACCACAAATTTAGTAGAATGATTAAAATCAAAGGATGGCTTATTGTAATGGCAAAAAGCAGCGATGACAAGACATAAAAAAAGGACGGCAGCCGCCGTCCTTTCCTGGAAAATTGGGTGTTGCGAATAGTTTTCCTACCCTGCGGAAAACATCAGAACTTGGCAGTTCTTTACCGCCAACCGGTTTCCCCCCCAGCCGGCAAGTCTTGTTCTCTAATAAAAATATAGAAATAAAACCAGACAAAGCCAAACATTTCGTCAAAAAAGACTTTATTTTTTCTCAGATTGTTGTTAATCAATTGTATTCGCAGTCCATTGGAGGGTCTGTATTTTCAAGGAAGATAAAGCAAGGTAAAAATTGGCTGGGAGAATAGCAGGTATGAAAAAAGCAAGACGATGTGTTGTAACCGGTTTGTTTTGTCTAATTGCTGTGACAATTGTATCTGGTGCCCAGGGCCGAAAGAACCCAACTGTGGTCATCTCGTGGAAGCGTTGTCTGGGCCAGAGGCCCGGGTTTTACGCCACCGATGAAGCCGTCCGCATTGCCGATAATGTTCTTCTGTACCAGCGTAACACTGGTGGCTGGTCAAAGAACGTTGATATGGCCAGTGTCCTCAGCGAGCAGGACAAGGCCAAATTACGCAAGGCTAAGAGCAGGAAAGATTCCACACTTGACAACGGGGCCACGCATACGCAGATACGATATTTAGCAAAGGTCTATTACGCCACTCGGCTTGAGCGTTTCAGGCAGGCTATGCTCAGGGGAATCGATTATCTGCTTGAGGCCCAGTACGCCAACGGTGGCTGGCCGCAGACTTACCCACGGGAGGGACGCTCCGGATACTCCAGATACATCACATTTAATGACGGAGCTATGATCGGTGCTATGAGCGTCCTTCGTGACATTGCCGAGAAAAAACCTGAGTATGCTTTTGTTGATAAGGCCCGCCGGCAGAAAGCCAAAAAAGCCATTCAAAAAGGCATTGAGTGTATCTTGAAGTGCCAAATCATAGTTGATGGCAGGCGCACTGCCTGGTGTCAACAGTACGATGAGAAGACCCTTGAACCCCGGCCCGCTCGCACCTATGAAAAAATATCTATCTGCGGCGGAGAAAGCATCGGGATACTAAAGTTCCTGATGAGTATCGACAATCCTGCTCCGGAAATTATCGAGGCTGTGCAAAGTGCCGTCGCCTGGTTCGACCACGTTAAGCTCGCCGGCATCCGCCAGGTCAATAAGCCGGACAGCTCCATGGAGAGGGGCTACGATAAAGTTATTGTAAAGGACCCGACAGCTCCGCCAATATGGGCGCGCTTCTATCAGATTGGAACCAACCGGCCAATCTTCTGCGGCCGCGACGGCAAGATTAAATATCGCATGGCCGAGATTGAACACGAACGACGCACAGGCTACAGTTGGTACAGCTACGGGCCGGCTGGATTGCTGGATAAGGACTACCCGGCCTGGCAAAAAAAGTGGACACCGGAAAAGGACTTACTTAGTAAATGAACAAAGATGTAATAAAAAAACGCATCAAAGCAATTCGCCGCGAGCTGAATAAAAAGAAGATAAATTGCTTTATAGCAACAAAGCCCGCCAATGTAACTTACACGACCGGCTTTATGGGTGACGATAGCTGGGCGGCAATTACCAAAGGCAACGTCTATCTTCTGACCGACAGCAGATACACCGAACAGGCACAAAGCGAATGCCCTTATTGCACAATAATTGAGCGTTCTAAGTCTTTGGCTGAATTGGTTTCTAAACTGGTAAAAAAACTAAAATCAGTACGAACAGTAACTGTTGAAAAGACAACCTCGCTGGCGGATTTCGAAGAACTGAAAAAACACGTCAAAGCTCGTCTTAGGTCGGTTGCGAATGTTATTGAAACTGTCCGCAGCATAAAAGACAATACAGAAATTAAAACCATCGAGGCCGCTGCTTCAATAGCAGCTCAAGCCCTTAAACAGATACTGCGGCACATAAAGCCGGGCGTAACCGAGAACGAATTGGCCGGCATGCTCGATTTTCAAATTCGCAAGCTCGGGGCAACAAACAGCTTCGAGACGATTGTTGCCTTCGGCCCAAACGCCTCTCGGCCCCATCATCAGCCGAGCGGAAAGAAGCTCAAACAAAAAGATACGGTCCTGATTGACTTCGGGGCTAAATACAAGGGCTATTGCAGCGATATTACCAGATGTTTTGCGGTTGGTGGGCCGACTACTTTTTATAAGAAGGTTTATGATGTTGTCGAGCAGACCCAGGCCGTTGCGATAAAAATGATAAAAGCCGGGGTCAAAATGAAATGTGTCGATACCGCTGCACGAGAGGTAATCGACAAAAGCGATTTGCCTGTTTACGGCCACGGCACAGGACACGGCCTCGGCCTGGAAATTCACGAATCACCTTTCCTCAGAGTCGAGAGCAAGGGCAGACTCAAGGCCGGCGAAGTTATTACAATTGAGCCGGGCATATATATACCCGGCAGACTCGGCGTGCGAATAGAAGATGATGTCCTTGTAACCCAGACCGGATACCGCATATTAACCCGCCGTTGTCCACATTCACCTTTGCTGCTTAGCCGCAAAGGTTAAATATTTGTTTGCTCGCTAAACACAATAAGTTATAATAAAGGCACTTCGCAACAAATTTCAAAACTGGAGGTCGTTATGAAGACAAAATGGATATTTCTGTTAGTCCTATTAGCGTTTTTATGCAGCATCTCGGCAGCAGTCGGCCAGGTGCGATTTAGAAAAATCGTTGTGGACAAAACCTTCCGCGGCGAGGGAGTCGCAGTAGGAGATGTCAACCACGACGGCAAAACGGACATCCTCGCCGGTGATGTATGGTACGCAGCGCCGGACTGGAAGATGCACGAAGTCCGTCCCGTTGGCCAATACGACGGCTCGAAAGGTTACAGCCAGACCTTTGCCAACTTCGCGCAGGATGTAAATGGTGACGGCTGGGTCGATTCGATTGTCATTGGGATGCCAAGCGAGCCTTGCTGGTGGTATGAAAATCCAAAGAATAAGCCTGGCCACTGGAAGAAGAGAATGGTTGTCGATAGCGCCTGCAACGAGACGCCGATATTTGTTGACCTGCTCGGTAACGGCAATCCGGTATTAGTTTTCGCCGTTCGTCCTAAAGGTCTGATGGCCTGGTTCAGCGTGCCGAACGACCTTGACGGCCTGTGGGATATGCACGTTATCGCCGCCGGCCCGGACGCACCGGGGACGAAAAAGTACAGCCACGGCCTGGGCATTGGCGATGTCAATGGTGACGGCAGAAACGATGTCCTCATCAAAGAAGGATGGTGGCAAGCACCCAAAGACCGCACCGACAGCGACTGGAAATTTCACCCCGTCAATCTCGGCCCGGACTGTGCAGATATACTCGTCTATGATGTGGATGGTGACGGCGACAGCGACGTAATTACCAGCTCTGCCCATAATTACGGCATCTGGTGGTTCGAGCAACTCGCCCCTGCCGACGGCTCGACGTTCAAGCAGCACGTCATTTCAGAAAAGTACTCCCAGCCGCACGCGATACGGCTCGTTGACATAAATGGTGACGGCATTAAGGATTTGGTAACAGGCAAGCGTCACTTAGCACACCAGGGCAAGGACCCTGGAGGAAAAGACCCGGCTATGCTGTATTGGTTCGAGCTGCGCCGTCCCCAGAAGGGAAAGGTCGAGTTTATTATGCACGTAATCGATAATGACTCCGGTGTCGGAACGCAATTCGAAGTCATCGACCTAAATGGCGACGGCAGGCCCGACATCGTTACTTCAAACAAAAAAGGCGTTCATGTCTTTCTGCAGCGGCGTTGAAGGACGTCCCGGCGCCAAAGATAACGGCTAACATACACGGTTGAATGCCAATATTTATTTGACTGCCGAAAGCAATAAGCTATAATGGAAGCAGTTCACTAGGGGTGGCTTGAAAGATAAACGGGCCTGAGAAAAGACCCTTTGAACCTGAACGGGACAATCGCCGAACCGGCGATGTGCCTGCGTAGGAAAGTGATTGACGAATATTGAAACCTGACAACTATAGAGTGAATCGCTTCTGAGCGGGAGCGGTTTTTTTTGTTTTTAACTGAAGTTTTGCAAAAGTCTTATTTTTGACGGGGTCCTAAGAACAATGGCAACACAATTACAAATAGCGCGAACAGGGGTGGTTACCAACGAGGTCAAATTTATCGCCGAGGCGGAAAACGTTGATGCTGCGCTTATTCGCCAGAGCATCGCCGCCGGCCGGCTGGTAATACCCGCGAACAAGCTGCATCTGAAAACAGGTCTGAGGCCGGCGGGTATAGGCCGGGTGCTTACCACAAAGGTAAACGCAAATATCGGCACAAGCAGCGTTCGCTGCTCGGTAGAAGATGAAATCGAAAAAATGAAAGCGGCACTGGCCGCCGGCGCCGATGCGATTATGGATTTGAGCACCGGCGGTAACCTGGACGAAATCCGTGAGAAACTACTGGCACAGTGCCCGGTACCTTTCGGAACGGTGCCAATCTATGAAATGATAAAGGACAGAAATGTCGAGGACATAGACAGCGAAATAATTTTAGAGATAATCGAAAAACAGGCCAAACAAGGCGTTGATTTTTTCACGATTCACGCCGGCGTCTTAAGAGAGCATTTGCCTTTACTTGAGAATAGGGTGGCGGGTATCGTCAGCCGGGGCGGGGCGCTGTTAGCCAAGTGGATGCTATACCACAACAAACAAAATCCATTGTACGAAATGTTCGATGATTTGTGTGGCGTATTGGCCGAGTATGACGTTTGTTTTTCTCTTGGCGATGGTCTTCGGCCCGGCGCAATCGCCGACGCTACCGACGATGCACAAATCGCAGAATTAAGGACCCTCGGCGAACTTACCGCCAGGGCCCAGGAAAAGGGCTGTCAGGTTATGGTCGAAGGTCCCGGGCACGTACCGTTTGACCAGATACAATACAATATGGAAATCCAGCAGCAGATTTGTCACGGTGCTCCGTTTTATGTTCTCGGTCCTCTGGTAACTGATATTGCACCTGGCTACGACCACATAACATCAGCAATCGGCGGGACCGCCGCTGCCTTTTACGGCGCATCGTTCTTGTGCTATGTTACACCCAGAGAGCATCTGGGTCTGCCCGATGTTGATGACGTTCGAGCCGGCGTAATTGCGGCAAAAATCGCAGCCCACGCCGCCGATATTGCTCGCGGCTTAAAAGACACTGCCGAGCGGGATAAAAAGCTGAGCATCGCCCGGACAAATCTGGATTGGAAAACGCATTTGGCCGAATCGCTCGACCCGCAAACGGCTGAAAAAATGCACCGACAGGCCTGTAAAGAAATCGGCGCAGAAGAATTACCATCCGACGATTACTGCTCAATGTGCGGCAAGGACTGGTGCAGCCTCAGGATAAATAAAGAAATCCGCGAATTAAGTTCGTAATTGAGTTCATTGTTCATAGACTACGAACCACAAACTATGAACTACGAACGCTATTTACGTTTTCATTGAATCCAATTCGATAAAAGCTATCGGCAAAAAGATAAATATAGGCAGCCACGCATAAAATCCAATTTGATAAAAGCTGCTGCCACCAGCCTCCGCAGCGAGCATTTTGCAGATAAAAGTTGTGACAAAACACGCACCTACCATAGCAAAACTAATCGTAACGGCGGACTTCATCGACTTCGGGTCACGACAAACCAAAATCGGCAGACACACCATAAGCATTACCAGATTGATAATCGGCTCGGTAACACGAAAGTGCTTCTGGCTGTAAAGCTGAAGTGAATCCTTGATTTTCCCCTGTTCTGCCTGTGTTACAAGGGCAGCCAACTGTCGCCAGCTCAGCAAAGTTTTGTGCTCGGCTTTGAGCCTGATGGGGATGCTCTTTGGAGTAATGTCACTGGCGTAAAAAGCTATCGGCTGGGCGCCTTTAGAGGACCCTTTTTCGATAAATCGCCCGTTAATTAAGTCCCACCCGCCGGTTTCGCCATTGTAAACCGCTCTTTCGGCATCTATCCGGCCGGTTACCTCCCAGATGCCCAAATTAGCTATCTTACGCCGTGTGATGATAGTCGGCCTGTGCAGTGTTGACGTTTCTACATCAAATCTTTGAGAGCAAATTAGTGAGCCATTGCCGTCATTGATAAACCATACGTCATAGGATTCCTGGCCTGGAATATCATCATGGCTGCGCACAAGCTTGTCCGCAAGTGGCGGTATTATAAATTCCTGGTCAATCACCAGCACGCCGGTCAACAGCAGTGCAAGAAGGACTATCGGTGCAATTACACGCTTCAAACTAACGCCCGATGCCATCACGGCCACCAGCTCATTGGAGCGGACCATCTTGCCGAACGAAAAGGACGCTGCAACTACGGTTATCATTCCAGCGAATTCACGAAAGTAAAGTGTGATGTTCACGCCATAAAAAAGTAATATGTTTTTCATAACAGCCATGGCGCTAAGGTCGGCGTGCTCGGTAAATTCGTCGAGATTCACGAACAAATCAATAATTATTCGCAAACCTATCAGAACGCAAAAGGCGATTACGTAGCCAATCAAAAAATTCTTTACAACATATTTGTCCAATATCTTCATGTAAAAAGAAATCCGTCAGGCCATAAAAATTGACTTAGCTATTAGCTTAATGTTTCAATAGCCAGCCATATATCACAACAGCCAACAAAGACAAAAATGCCAACCCTGCCCACATCAGCGCTATACCTGAAATATTTTGTGCACCGAGGTTCTCGGTAAGGTGTTTGCCGCTCATTATGCACACTATCAGTACCGCAGCGGGCACACAACTTGCGCCAAAAGCGCTGAGCAGATGTCCGCCTTTCTTTATTATGCCCAGACCAATGCCAATCATTATCATTGATACACAGCCTATTCCGAACACCAATCGGGAATGTGTTTCGGCCTTTATCTGCACAAGGGTCTTTTTGATTTTTCTTCGAAGTGTGTTTTGCAAATTTGTTAGTTCCGCACTTTGTTCCATTCCCGATAACGGAGAAGCCAGCTTTTCGGCCTGTAATGAGCCGTTTTCAGTTCTGAATTGATTTGCTATTGCCTCCACGGCCTGGGGTGGTAACAAACCACGTACGATATAACGCCCCCTTATTTCCCCTGAGGCTTCTTCTCTTGCGTTATAGATGTCCATCGTCAAAGTCGGTGCCAGCTTATCGCCCTCGATATGCAGCGAAGCCCTTGCACATCTTAAGGTGCGCAGAGGTCGTTTGCTGTCCGTATCGTATTCTATGACCACAACGTCACCGGACAACTCGACTTCTTCTTCGTCCCGTGCGATGCATTGACGCGCGGTAAATTTGACCGAGTTTGGCACGCCAAGCAGATTATAGAAGCTATTAGTACCATCAGCTATTCTGGTCTTAATGTCCTGCGCTAACAGCTCTGTAGTCAGTTGTGCATAAGTATCGCGCGCCAGTTTTGCAATCGGATAAAACTGCATCAGGTCAGCCTGGATTTTTTTCATTTCATCTATTTTCTTGAACTTTATATCATCACCTAACAGCGAGCCGAACTCCGTTCTCAACGACAGCCATTCCGCTCCTCCCTCGTCCTCGGCACCCATTTGGTTTGCCCTGTATGCAATTATTTGCACTTCATTGAATTTGCCTGCCAGCTTGAAAGTTACTTTGGCGCTTTCAGCGGTGATAATCTTTTTTATTTCGTTATTTTTTACCTCAATAATAACCACACCTGAAAGCGCATCATTTTGCGGGCTGGTCTGGTCGGCATAAATCAGGTACCGGCCGTCCGGGGGCAGTTTGTAGTATCTTTTCCGCTGGATATTGCGGAAAAGTATTTGTTTGGCATTGTTCTTGAGGGATTTTTCCGCTAAGTGTACGAAAGCCGGCATTACGTGGAAGCTCAGGAGCAGATTCGTAATCGCCACTATGATTGCCAGGGCAAATCCCGGGTAAACTAACGTCAGCAGACTTATTCCGCTTGCCCTGCAGGCGTCAAGCTCATTATCGCTTGTAAGTCGCCCGTAAACCAGGGCACCGGCGAATAATGCCGCCATCGGCAGAACAAACGTCAGCGTTATCGGCAGAAAATAGCCCATAAGGTGGATAACCTGCCAAGGCCCTACGCCGTATTCCTGGACAGGCCGAAGAATACTGCCCAAGCTCATCATTAGTGTCAGCGCCACCACCGTTAACGCAAAAACTCTTAAAAGCTCCCGAAATATGTATCTGTGCAGTGTAAAAACCATTTTTCTACTTTCGTCGCCCGTGTGCCGTATTGCGCGAAAGGAAATATGCAAAACGAACCTGATACATCGGCACGCAATATGCAATACGATACCTGTCCTGAGCGCAGTCGCTCGTGCTTCGTAGCGAAGCGCTACTTCGCAGAGTAGCAAAGGATACGCAATACGATATTGCTTTGCAACAAAATTCTCTTGTAAAATCAATCACTTTTGTGTTACAATATGACAGCAAAAACACGGAGGTAAGTGGAACGATTGTCATGGTATTCTTGCTCGTCAGCATAAATCATCTACCGTACTTTCGTACTTTTTGGAAAGGTCAGGAAAATGATGAGAGAAAAAATAAAATGGGTTGCTGGGTTAAGAACTACGTTAGTGTTGCTTGGATTTGTTGTTCTAAGCTTCGCTGAGATTTCGCTGGCAGATGGGGCCAGTTTCCAAGGCCTGGGTCACCTGCCGGGTACGTTGGATACGAGCGCCCAAGCCGTATCGGGCGATGGGTCGGTCGTGGTGGGATGGAGTCGTGACGAACCGTTCCGCTGGACTGCCGAGGGCGGTATGCAGGGGCTGGGTTATTTGCCGGACTCTGATTACGGGGAAGCATTCTCCGTGTCGGATGATGGCACCACTGTGGTGGGATACATGTCGGGAAGGGACCAAGCCTTCCGTTGGACGCAAGCCGGTGGGATGCAGGCATTGGGAGGGGGCGAGAGGGCGTCTGATGTCTCGGCGGATGGCTCAGTTGTGGTAGGATACACTCGCAACGATAGGTTTGGCAATGAACCATTTCGCTGGACGGTATCCGGCGGGATGCAAAGATTAGGCTACCTGCCGGGCGGTGGCAGCGAAACGTCGGCCTCCGCTGTCTCGGCCGATGGGTCGGTGGTAGTGGGGTCCGGATACAGCATTTTTGCAGAGGACGACTTAGCGTTCCGCTGGACGGCCGAGGATGGTATGCAAAGCCTGGGTGACGGGACCTCATGGGCTAGAGATGTCTCTGCCGATGGCTCAGTTGTGGTGGGTACTGCTGACGGTCTTGGAGTATTCCGCTGGACCGCCGAGACTGGCATGGTTGGACTCGCGCCCGGCGTGGCCCGTGCTGTCTCTGCCGACGGCTCTGTCATCCTGGGCGGAAACGCGGACGGCCCCTTTATTTGGGACCAGCAAAATGGTGTGCGCAACCTGAGAGACATGCTTGTTAATGACTACGGCCTGGACCTGGGCGACTGGGATTTGAGAGAAGCGACAGACATATCCGCCGATGGTTTGACGATTGTTGGTAATGGGAGAAATCCATCTCGGTATCCTGAGGCTTGGATTGCGACGATTCCCGAACCGCTCAGGCTGATAGGTCTGGAGATAACAGGCCCAGATGAAGTGCTCGCATGGTCGGCAGCGCAATATAGTGCCCTGGCCTATTACAACTATGGTTCTCCAAAAGATGTGACAACATCGGCAATTTGGTCGCTTGAGCCGGTAACTTATGGCAGCATCGATGAAAATGGCTTGTTGACGCTGGAAGGCGTGGACGAATCTGAAAACATTACCATAAGCGCCCGATATACCAGGGGTGAGATCACTGTCGAGGCACACAAGTCGGTTTTGTGCATTCCCCGAGCTCGACCCGCCCAGACTTACTACGTTGATGCGGCCAAAGGCGACAATCGCAACAACGGTTTGAGTCCCGAGACAGCTTTCGCAACTATCCAGAAGGGCATCGATTCAGCGGAGGATGGCGATACAGTTCTGGTCTATCCAGGGGTTTACACAGAAGAAATCAGGTTTAGGGGTAAAGCGATAACGGTGCAGAGTGCTGCTGATGCGGCTGTGATCGAGAACCCGGACGATTTCGCAGTTTCCTTTTACTATGGTGAAGGCCCTGACAGTATCTTAAAGAATTTTGTCATAAGAAATAGTTTCACAGGAATCTTTATTGCGGCGAGTTCCCCCACGATAAGCAATGTAACAGTGGTGGACAATAAATACGGCATCGAGGCCTATGTTAGAGCTGAGCCGAACGTCAGCAGCAGTATTTTCTGGAACAATACTGATGGTAACCTGTTTGGATGCCAGGCACGCTACAGTTGTGTTGAGCAGGAAGGCGAAGGCAACATCAACACCGAGCCACTTTTTGTCGACCCAAACAACGACGACTACCATTTGCGCTCCGAGCGGGGCCGATACTGGCCAGAGCATGATGTATGGGTCCTCGACGAAGTTACCAGTCCCTGCATCGATGGCGGCGACCCAACAGTTGACCCATCCAGAGAGCCGACGCCTAATGGCGGTCGCGTTAATATGGGCGCTTACGGCGGGACGGCTTATGCGAGTATGAGCGAAATGCGCTGGATTGATGGTGACCTCAATCACGATGGGATAGTAAATATGATAGATATCGCGTTGCTCGCAGAAAATTGGCTACGGCTTGGGTTGAATAATCAAACTTCTCCTCAGGAGTAAAAAAATAAGTCCTCATCTCTCTGAGATTATTTAGTGCTGCTTTGGTCTTTACGCTATGTCCAAATGGGTCAATACCCTTGATTCTGCCGGCAAATCGGCAGTTCTCAACCGGTTCAGGCGATTTCGGGGCTGAAGACATCAAACTCAGGGCCGAACTGCCCTAAGTATAGCAGAGAGTAGGCCCGCTTGAAAACCAACAGAGGCAACAGTATGACAGTGCCGATATAGGGTATTAAAATCAACAAGCTTACACAGCAGAGGCAGCATCCTATACAAAAGCCAATCGAAGTAATTGCACTTATCGCTATTGCTATTACAATTTGAAAGAGGATGTACAGTACGAAACGGGCTTTATTTACAGAGAGGATTGTCAGGAATTCCCGCCAGCCGGCGGTGCAGCTTGTTGTCCGTAAGAACATAATTGGTACAACAAAATCCATTGTGAATTTGCCAACTAAGAAAAGAGTGATTGAGATGGTAAAAATAATAAGGCCAATCATTACACTTCCTAACACAGCGATTACACTTAGGCCATTGCCGGCCATTATCATAGCGATAAAGCCGACGGTTAAAAGGCAGGGCAGCCCTATTGCAGCGAAACCTATTAAGCCTAATACGATTCTGAACAAAAACAGGCTGTAGGCGTGTTGTCGGAATTTTGTCCAGGGAACTTTGACCTCAGCTTTGTTTTCGGCGACGCAGTGAAGGAACATAAATCGACCGCGGCTGCTCAGCCACGTAAAAACAAGCCATAACGCTATTATCAATATCACTCCAATTAAGGCTGCAGGAATTATCCAGACCAGGTTCTCTATGACAAACTCTTTTGCCTGGCCGAAGCCCTTATGGATGTTAGGAGGCCTGCCCCCTCCCCCAGCACCTTTGCCTAAGAATGCCAGCCAGGCACAGAAGCCGATAACAAACCATTTGCGAAAGTCGAAGGGTTTGAAAAGGATTGTTTTTACCTTCTCGATGCCCGGGCCGATAGGGTCGATTACACTTATTCTTAATGGTTGCTCCAGGTTCATAGTATAAGCCCTCCGAAAAAAACAGAAAATATTTTAGGCTTACGTATTTTGTATTTGCTCGTTCGTGGTTCGTGAGCTAATTCACTCTTCGCAGCAGCACTGCTACGAAGAAAGAATTCACTTTTCACTAACCATAAATACAATTTGCACTTTATGCTTCCGGCTTTTCCTGCTGCTGTTTAAGTAAGCGCAGTTCTTTTTGAATCGGCCAGTCGCCGAAGCCCAGAATAAAGGGCATAATTATATTCGCTATTGGCACGAGCATTAACAGCCCGAGCGCCCAACAGTAGCCGGCCTTGGAAAATATCTTGCAGAAGATCAATACCTTTATGATGACCACTATCAGGCCCATAAGAATTCCGAACGCGACGAGTATCATTATGAACACGGGGGCCGCTTCCGAACAATGTTGGAAAGAAACAAGTTTCATATTTCTCCCTTTCAGTTGGTTTTAAGAAATTAACTTAACGGCAAACGTTGGTTTTGCAAGTATCAAGTTTGTAATATAACAAATAGACGTTTCTTTTACAAGGCCAATTTAACCGTGAGGACCAGGGTGAGCAAAAGCTCATAACCTGTTTAGCTTAGCTATAACACGAGCTATCCGGTCACGGCGGGCCTCGATGGGGGCCGGGTCTTTGGTGAAAGTCGTCATATCTGTCGTAATACTTTCGGGCACCTCAAGCAGGGCGGCGTATTTTTTATGCTGTTGCGTGGTGAGTTTGTCCTTTTTAGCTTTGAGCAGCCTGCTCAGAATGGCTAAGTACTCGTAGTCCTCGATGCCGTCACGTAGCATTTCCCAGCGGATACTATCGACCGGCCCGTCGAGAACCGGCTCGGCGGGGTGGGCATCCGCAGCGGCTTCGGGTGGATAAATGAATCGACCGTCGCCGTTGCCCCAGGGTTTTTTGGCGCCTTTGGGTGTGCTGTAACTGGAGCGCCAGCCCATAGGGTCCTCATAAGGGTTCTGGGGATGCTCTGGGTCCGGATAGGCGGCGGAACTGGTCCAGTAGTTTGTCTGCCAGACTAAGATGCCGTCGATTTTGCGTTTCCAGCTCTGCCAGAGCCAGACCCGCAGTTCGGTGCCGGGATGGTCGATAAACAAGGTGCAATAGGGCGCCTTGGGGCCGGTGCAGACGTACCACCAGAATTTTTCACCCTGGCGGCGCCGCTGTTCGGCGGGTTCATGTTTATAGTTATGGGAGATAGGGCACCAGATATTCGGCCCGCCGATGAGTTTCGGTTCAACCTGTTCGGTCAGCATACGATTGATATCGCCGGCTGCGCGTTTGAGCTTGGCGAAACCATTCATAACGAACTCGTAGTCCCTCGGAGCAGGCTCATCAAACCAATAGACGAAGGCCTCGTCGAGCCAGCCCTTTTCGCGAAGGTGTTCCTGGACTTCATGGCAGTAGGCGTTAAAAGCAGCTTTGTAATGAGGTGTATCCTCGCTGAAGCCAAGCAGCTCCGGCTCACGGCGGGAATGGAAGGTTCCACCGCCGAGGCCTGGGATGCTGAGCCGAAAGGAGTTAAAGTGGTAGTAATCAATTCCCCGCTCCATTGCTTTGTCCCAGGTGGTCCAGTCAAACACCGGCTTAAGCTGTTCGGGTTTAATTGACTTAGAAACTTTGGGCCAGGTAACTTTGAGTCTGTCCAGCGGCGCAGGGTTGTAAGGCGAAATATGATGGGCGCCGAAGCTGGCCCAGTACTTGTCGAGGACCTGCCGTTTGTGTTTAGAATCGGACAGTTTCTGATAGCGGAATACATTGGACGTGGAAAAGCCAAAAGCCGTCGTGCAGGTCATCCGGTCGGGAAGAACGAAATCATAAACCTCGACACGCAGCGTAACATCTGCACTGTAGTTTTGCGCAGTGAGGTGAATGCTGCCGGTATAGATTCCTGCCGGAACCCGGCGTGGGACTTTGACGCGAATCCAGAACGGCTGATTCTTGTTGGCTTCGAGATTAACGGGGCCTTTTAACGGCGGCAGAGGGTCAGGCCAAAGCCCGGCCACTGAACTTTTATCGGTTGGGTGCGTAACATTGACGTATCGCACTTTGAGCACTTCCACGTTCTTAGCAGGAATAGCTGCTCCGCCGGGTCCGGTCAACGTTCCGGCTCGCACAGTAAAACTTCTTAAGGAGACGATTGGCCTAACTACTAATTGCGCTGCCTCAGCTTCGTTGCGGGCGGCGCGTATCATAATTGTTCGGCCTTTTGTTTCTGGCGGTGCTTTGTCAGGACTTATTTTCCAGCCGGACGAGGCCCACCATAAACCGACCTGCTCAGTGGAAGCGGTAAGCAGCTCGCCATAGGGAGCGTTAAAATAATCGCTCGTTTGAGCTAATACACTCTGGCTGCTCAGCAATAGTGCCATGCAAAAAGTTGTTCTTAACATAGGACATTACCTCCAAAGCGGATTTTCAATGAATTTTCAACTATAAACCGGAATCCGTCAAGAGTTTCTTTACTCAGTCAGGCATAATTCTGTGGCCAAAGGAGGATTGACCTTTGATTACAAAAGCTTTATAATAGAAATGTTAATATGAACCTTTGCAAAACTCGGACCAGGCACGTTTTGAAAATGAAAAAGAATCTCGAACAAATCGCCAAAGAAGATAGCCGATTCAGCCCACCGGCTATCAGGTTCGTCTATGAGGCACTCGGCTTCACCGTAAAAAAGATTACTGTCGAGCCCAGGCACGTCAACGGCCAAACACTCTGCGAGGGGCTAAAGAAATTAGCTATTGAAAAGTGGGGCAGAATGGCAATGGTAGTCCTCAATGCCTGGGGAATTAAAACAACACGAGATTTCGGCGAAATCGTTTATCTGATGATAAAACACGAATGGATGAGCGCTCAACCGGTAGATTCAATCGATGATTTCAACGATGTCTATGATTTCAAAACCGTCTTCAAAGACCAGTTCGAATTTTGAATTAACAACCTCAATTTAGATTCGGCTTTGTAGGCGCATTTGACGATGGTTTGCTCAGCGGTTTAATGGGGTCAAACTTATAGCGGCTTAGTTTTTGCTGAGGCCGACCGCTTCAGCCTGCTGTTCCGGCACCATCGATGCCACATTTTTCGATAAACCGATTCCACACCGCCGGCGAACTTTTTCGCGTCGCGTAATATACTGCTGGTCATTCGTTCCCGCATCGAGGCGCGGAGACTTTCAAGTGCCTGGTGATTATTCGCAAGTGCCGTGGCCTTGGCAACATATTCTTTTGATGTTGACGCCGCAAAGAACTCCAGACCTATTCGAGTAAGTATGCTCAGCCCAACCCTGGAAACATGCAATTCACCGACCAGCGAGATGATCGGGACACCCATCCACAGGGCCTCACAGGTGGTTGTCGCACCATTAAACGGAAAGGTGTCCAATACGATGTCCACTTCTGAATAGTATTTAAGATACTCAGCGTGATGTGTCCCACCGCAAATAGCCACTCTCTGGTTAGGTATCCCTAATCGCTCGAACTCACTTAAGTAATAATTTCTCATATCCGGGTCATTGCCGGTCCTGAACATTAACAGCAGTCGAGACTCTTTCTTTGCCTTGAGGATTTCTGCCCAAAGCTCCATAATGTTTGGGTTTATTTTTCTATTATTGCAAAGCACCCCAAAAGTTGTGTGGCCATTTCTGTCAGCAGGAAGCGATGTTACCGGCGGGGCATAGTCGGCGGGGCGGTAACAAAGAAATCCATCTGGCAGCAAAGCCAATTCTTCGGTGTAGAATTTTTGTGACCCCGGCGGATCGGCAATGCTGTCAGTCAGCATGTAATCTATAGACTGCACTGCCGTTGTGTCGAAGTAACCAAGGTAGGTAACTTGGATGGGAGCAGGCTTGTATGCCATAACCAAAATGCGATTATCTGTTGAATGCCCTGCCAGATCTACAAGAATATCTATCTGCTCTTCTTCTATCAAAGCCACGACATCTTTATCGCCGACTCCGAAAATATTTCGGTAGTGGTCAAACTTCTGCGCAATACGTTCGGTAGTTTCACTTATAGCTCGGACATTAGCATATCCATAGGTTTCTACCGCCTTTTTGTTGTGTCCATCCAAAAGTGACTCAAAGAAATACATTACCGCGTGACTGCCAAAATCGGGCGAGATGTAACCAATCCGAAGTCGGCGGTCAGGGTCGGGAACGTTTTTGTGAGATACTTTGGCCAGAGAAGCCGGGGCATGAATCCGGCCCCACCGCTTATGTTCTTCAAAAAGCTGGTAGGGATCCAGTTTGGGCTGATAATGAAGATAAAACAGAAGGTTAGAATGTACCGCTGCATTGGCCGGATCGGCTTCCACCGCCTTTCGAAATAGCTCGATACCTTCCTGAGTTTTGCCCGTTACTATCAGCATCCTGGCCAGATTGGCTAAGAGCTCGGCATTATTCGGCTCTGCCTCGACAGCTTTTGTTTGATATTGTATTGCATCCGACAGGTGGCCCATGAACTGATAGATATATCCCAGCTCGTTATACACTAATGCGTGTGGTTCCTGCTTTAATATCTTTTCGAACCACTCTTTGGCCTTGTTTATCTGTCTGGTTTGTTTGAACACCATCCCCAGCACTAACATAATATCTGTTCGTGAAGGGTCCTGCTCGATGATTTCACGGATGGCTTGTTCGACCTTGGCGTTTAGAAGCCTGGTTGCTTCTCTGACCCGCCCGGTTGCTAAGGCCTGGTTGGCCTTGATTAGCGATTGAGGCAGCTCACTGCTTGAAGTGGGCAGATGCAAATTGCCGCCTTTCAAAACTAACGTTTGCAATCTGCTTTGCTTTGTTCCGGTTTGCATGTAGTCGCAGGATTGTTCCACTTTCCCGTTGTGGCTTTGACTCATCTATATTTCTTCCAATAAAGCCGACGAGACATTTGAGTATAGTCCTTTATATGCTATCGGCGAAATTGGCAGCTTCCGGCAAGATTTTTAATAGACAAACTCCATTTATCGCCAACTGTCATTTTGGGGTGACGAAATAGTACTGCAGGCCCGACATTATCATATGAACCCCGATAGAAGCGATGAACAGGCACATCACTTTTGAAAATACCGTACAGACCATTTTGCCGAGAAACTTGTGGATAGGCTCGATGAACCGCATTATAAGCCACAGTATGCCGAAGACCACAGCGATTGCAGCTACTGCCTTTAAAGGCCCGGACCTTTCGAGCGTCGTTAAGCTGGTTACCATTGCACCAGGCCCGGCAAGCAGCGGACAGGCCAACGGCACACAGCCAATCTCATAAGGACTGAAAGTCCCTGTTACCATTACCGACCGGCGCAGCGAGCCGAATATCAGATGGTCAATCGCGATAATCAGCAGCAGTATCCCGCCGGCTAATTGCAAATCAGCTAACTGAATATGAAAGACGTAGTTCAGTATTACTCTGCCGGCAAATGAAAAGCCCAACAGGATAAGCACGCCAACAGTTACGGCGGTATTAAATGCCTTTTGACTTTGACCATTGTCGGTATGCTCGGCAACGTGGAGCAATATGGGGATATTACCTATCGGGTCAACAATCGCAAATAATGCTAAAATCGCTTCGATATATGACATTTTATTATAATCGGCTGATTCGGGACCAAAAGCACAGTTGATTTTTGAGTTGACACCGATTTAAGGCCTAAACAGAGCCGGGAGCGTAAGCGAACGGTCAAAAAACATATCTTCCCACGGTTGGGTGGCAGCCTCAGAGCAGCTATAAATTAACCGCCTTCGGCGGAGCTTTCTCAGACACGGATTCACACAGATTCACACAGTTTTTTGAGCTTTATTTCTTTAATCAGTGTTAATCGGTGTTAATCAGTGTCTAATACAAATTCCTATACTATCAAGTTACCACCACACGTTTATCGTGTTACAGACCATTATTCTAATTCAAGTGTAAACGCCTGGTCGCACCTGCTTGACAGATGCTCCGGCTCGTATTCGACAAATCCGTAGCTTTTATACAAACTAATCGCTTCTTTTAAGACTGAAGCGGTTTCTAAAGTCATTCTCTTAAACCCCATTTGCCTTGCCTTTGACAGAGCATCTTCCAGCAATAATTTACCCAGCCCTTTACTTCTGTATGAGCTGTCTAAATACATTTTACGAAGTTCGCACGTTGCCTTATCGACCGGATAAAGCCCGTAAGCTCCAATTATTGGGCCGTCCTTCTCTTCAAGCACGTAAAACGTCCCGCCTCGTTCAAAATAGGAATGCTCAATATCTTTGATATCAGCGTCCGTGCCCGCCGGGTCAGGCTTCAAATTGTATTCCTTTAACGCCTCGTAAAGCAAACTCGCGATTTTTTCGCAATCTTTATTATTTGCCGGCCTCAACCTCGGCCACGGGCTTTCTTTCATGTTCGTCCTTGCGACAGAATATAACTTGCACTGAAAGTTAGCACAGGAATTTAAAAAGCCAAAACAAAATCCCCCAAAGCGGGGGATTTCGCTATTTCTCATCTTCAATTTTGTAAGCCCAAAGGGTTATTCGCCGTATATTGCCTGGATACCAAGAATGTCCCCTAAACCTAAATCCCTCTTCTCAAAGAGGGACGCTGAGAAGGTTCCCTTTCTTGCTACTGCCGTCGGGGCAGATGCTACAATCGCTGCCCGGCTCAGTCGTACAGGTCCACGACACCAAGTTGGTCGCCGCTACCTAATGTCCGTTTTATGGTCTCGCCTTTGGTTGTATAGCGGTACATCGTGAGCAGCCCGTCTTTTTCTCTGCAGGCACTACATATTGCGCTGTCCATTCTTCATATGCTTCTGCACTGCCAAAACTGCCTTCCGGTGCATATTCACGCAACCATGTAACGTAATTGGCCAGTGCGTTTTTGTTCAGATCGTCTGCCTTGGTTGCCGC
>JADFJC010000132.1 GCA_022566315.1 Planctomycetota bacterium | reverse complement strand
ACCCACGTTATTCCGGCTATCACTGCTGCCATTGAATTGGCACAGAAGGACGGCCTGACGCTGCCGATAGTTTATAATACCGGCGGCTATGATTCGGTCGAGACACTTAAACTACTGGAAGGATTCGTGGATATTTATATGCCTGATATGAAGTATTCAGATTCCGAAGTTGCTGAAGAACTTTCCGCTGCACCCGACTACCCGGAGGTAAATTTTGCTGCTGTCAAAGAGATGCATCGGCAGGTGGGCGACCTTGAGGTTAGAAACGGCTTAGCTACACGAGGCCTTTTGGTCAGACATTTGGTTTTGCCGGAGAACTTAGCCGGCAGCTTTGAGATTATAGATTTTTTAGCAGAGCAGATTTCACCGAAAACTACTATTAACGTTATGGAGCAGTATCGTCCCTGCTACGAAGCTTCTTCGCACCCCAAAATAAACCGTCGGCCAACTCCCGAAGAAATCGAATCCGTCCGCCGATACGCAATCCAAAAGGGGCTGAACGTCCTTGCCTGGTGAGGAAACACCTGCAATTCCCAAGAAATATGGTATAATAAGATAATGAAGATGCGAAGATTATTTTTGATGTTGTTGTTTATTAGTTCGGTATATCCGGCAGATGCCGGTGGTCGCTTGATTCCTCGGCAAAGAAGGGAACACCTGCTTACGCGACGGAACGCATCTGTCCAAAGCAAGATAATAGTAGAATTCGACCTATCTTATGACTTCTCATCGCCGGGAGAAACTCACAGGATAAATTTTATTGTCGTACTTCCAAAAACAATACCGGATAGGCAGAGTATTCTAAGCATAAAATACTCTCCAAAACCATCAAGGATTTTCCACAAAAACGGAAACCGCTACGCTGAGTTTGTCTTTATCAAGCCCAGCCGCCAAGTAGAAATAGAAATAAATATCAGGGCCGAATTGTTCAGATACGACCTGCTCACCGCGAGAAAAAAACGCAAGAAAGACCGCCCTCAAGACTATCAGTTTAAGGCTTTTCTAAAGCAGGAAAAGCATATAGAGAAAGATCACTACCAGATACAAGAAATCGCAGACGGCATAGAAGGTCAAACGGAAATAGATATAGTGAAAAACATATATGACTATGTCATTGATAATATGGAGTACACCATCCGTAGTAGTAGAAGAGGCCGGGGTGCAGTCAAAGCTCTACAGTCGGGGAAAGGTGACTGTACCGAGTACGCTGATCTGCTCGTTGCTATATGCAGGGCAAAGAACATCCCCGCCAGTGTTGTAACAGGCTACACAGTGGGTGTCGATCCTACTTCATCAAAGCACAATTGGGCAGAGGTCTATCTGCAGGAGTATGGCTGGGTTCCTTTTGATCCAAGCACGGGCGATATAGAAAACGCCATAATCCGGGACAGAGCATTTGGCAGGATGAGACCGGCGTATATCTATCTGTCTTACATCCGCAACGATGAAGTACTTCATAACTATAACTTCAGCTTGTACAGGTACTGGGGTGACAGAGTCAGATTTAAGGATTCAATTGAATTCAAGTAACCTGCCTCACCTTTATAAAGAATCCGCTGACATTCCGGCAGTCCAGGAACGGCCTTCAAATATAAATGCGAGCAGAACCACACCCCGAAGAAATCGAGCAGGTGCGTCAATACGCAATCCAAAAAGGCCTGAACGTTCTGCCATAACAAAATGCTATGTGAGGAACTACCTCCAAACAAGCCTTCGACCTTGCTCAGGCCATGGTTTGAAGGTGCCACACAGTATATTATTCACCTATTTCTGCGGATGGGTAACGCGCTCAAACTTCATTCGGGGGTGCTTCTACTGGAATTGCTGTTTCAATTGCTTTGCGTTTTTTATGGCGTGGGCGTGGGCATCGTTGTTGAAATAGGCATAGAGGCCGCGAGCTTCTTTGGTTTGTTTTTTGAAGTATTTTAACATTTTGAGTAGTTCTGAAAACCGTTATAATTCAACGTTATGAAAAACGCTGTTCTTAGCGAGCTTTTTGATGAAATGGCCGATGTTATGGAGATACTCGGCGAGGACCGTTTCCGCATCAACAGCTACCGAAAGGTCGCGCGGATTATTGGCGATATGCCGACCGACGTCGAGACGCTGCTGGCAACGGGCCAATTAGCAAAGATACCCGGCATCGGAAAATCAAGTCTTGCGAAAATAGAAGAATTTGTAAAGACCGGCACGATAACCGCCCACCGGGAGTTGCTCAAGAAAATCCCGCCGAGGTTATTGGAATTGCTCACTATACCCGGTATGGGGCCGAAGGGCGTAAAGGCGGTTTATGAAAAACTAAATGTAACGAGTATCGCTAAATTGAAAAGTGTAATTAAAAGCGGTTCACTTGCTACACTGCCCGGCTTTGGCGATAAGAAGGCTGCGGCAATCACAAGAGGCATCGAATTTTTGGAAAAGTCCACAGGCCGAATCCGCCTCGACCAGGCCCTGGAGGCGGCGGAAATGGTTACTTATTTACTCCGGGAGCTGTCCGGCACTCAAAGAATCCAAACCGCTGGCTCGCTGCGTCGCCGAGCTGAGACCATC
Source organism: Planctomycetota bacterium (assembly GCA_022566315.1). GTDB lineage: Bacteria > Planctomycetota > Phycisphaerae > Sedimentisphaerales > Anaerobacaceae > NIOZ-UU13. The sequence goes on along the minus strand of JADFJC010000132.1, from coordinate 7,458 downwards.
GGGGACGTTGACATACTCGTCGCTGCCGGTAAGAGTAAGAGAGCCTCTGAGCGGATTATAGAGGGATTTACAAACGCAGAGTTCGTCGAGGAGGTCCTTGCATCCGGGTCAACAAAAGGCTCAGCGATTATCCAAACGGAAAGTTCACCCGTTCAGGTAGATGTGCGTGTCGTACCTCGGGAAAGTTTCGGTGCAGCAGCACAATACTTCACCGGCTCAAAAGAACATAACGTGCGGTTGAGAGAAATCGCTATAAAGGCTAATTTGAAGCTGAACGAATACGGTTTGTTCAAGGCGGAAAGAAAAGTTGCAGGGCCGGTCGAAGAAGAGATTTATCAAAAGCTCGGGCTTGATTATATCGAGCCATTGCTTCGCGAAGACCGAGGTGAGGTTGAGGCGGCAAAGACTAATTCTTTACCTGAATTGATTAGGTTTGGTGATATCAAGGGCGATTTCCACGTTCACACAAACGCATCCGACGGCAACTGCGATATATCTGAAATTGCCCGGGCTGCGAAAGAGATTGGTTATAAATATATTTGTATTACGGACCATTCACGGTCGTCGGCAATTGCCAATGGCCTGTCAGCCGAACGATTAGCTCAGCAGATTAAACAAATCCGCAAACTCAACGAAACACTAAAAGGCATAACCATCTTTGCCGGGACCGAAGTTGACATCCATGCCGATGGGTCATTGGATTTCGATGATAAATTACTCGCTGAGCTGGATTTTGTCATAGCTGCGATACATTCGGGCCTGGCCAGCTCGCGTGAAAAGGTAACAACGCGAACGTTGAAAGCAATGGACAACCCGTATGTCAACTGCATCGCTCACCCGACCGGCAGACTCATTGGCCAGCGGGAAGCAATGGACCTCGACATAGCCGCCGTCATCAAGCATGCCGCTCAGACCCACACCGCATTTGAGGTGAATGCAAATCCGTGGCGGTTGGACCTAAAGGATACTCATTGCAGAATGGCAATCGAAGCCGGAGTCAAACTGGCCATCGGGACCGATGCGCACAGTGTTGCCGGCCTCGGCCTGATGGGTTTTGGTGTGGCCACCGCCGGTAGAGGCTGGGCAACGAAGGCCGATGTGCTCAATACCCTTTCGGCTGCTAAAATCAAAAGCTGGGTCAAAAGCAAAAGAACTAAGTAACATTAACCTCAGTTCAGGCCGATTTAATGCACTCTGTACTTTCAAGCGGTTATTACTTTAATACGTTTGCCGCCATGAGCAGCCGGTGAAAAAAATTTTAAAAATCGTTAAAAAGACTGGACAAAAGTACAACCTAAGAGGTATAATTCAGAATATAGAAATAGGCAGGCTAAATCCATAATATTTATGCTCGCCATCATAATTCGTACGTTTTGTTATTTCATACCAGTCCTGCCTTTAACAGATAAGAGGTTTCCCTTTTGTAGTAGTGTTGCTGTACATTCTCTGGATTGTTTCTGTTTGCGAAGTAATCAAAGTGCTGAGATGCTCCGAGCCTTTTCTTACAACGTGACAGGTTTACATCGCGTTCAAATTAAACTTTGGCCGAGAAAAACTTGCTCTAAAAGAGAAGGAGAATGAACCGTCATGCGAAAAGTGAAAGGATTTACGTTAATAGAGCTTTTGGTAGTGATTTCCATCGTTGTGCTATTGATGGCGATATTGCTGCCGGCCCTGCAGCTCGTCAGAAGACGGGCCAAAGCCGTGGCGTGTCAATCGAACCTGCGACAGTGGGGAGTCATCTTCTCCATGTACGCCAACGACCACGGGACTCTGCCTCGCCACATAACGTTCGGGCCATACCTGTGGCCTACAGAGCTTCGTACCTACTCTTCGGACAGCAATGATTTACTCTTGTGTCCCATGGCGACCCGCTCCAAGATCAGACCGGACAACCCCTACCCGATATGGGATTCGTGGCTAAGGGTCGTAGGCAGCAAGTCAACAGCGTGGGAGTACCGGTTCACGTTAGGGCAAGAGCAAGTAGTGCATTTTTCGGGTAGCTACGGCGTAAACAGAAATCTACACTGGCTTCCCATAGACCGTCTATACCCGGGTTCGCCCCGAAACAACGTACCGGTTCTGCTTGACTGTATCTATCTGCAAGGGTGGCCGATGCACTTCGACGATCCTCCCGAATATGAGGGCCAAATTGACCGGTTCGACAATATGAAGTACTTCTGCATCAATCGGCACGATGGTGGGGTCAATAGCCTCTTCCTGGACTGGTCCGTGCGCAAGGTTGGGCTCAAAGAGCTTTGGACGCTCCGATGGGGTATCTTTTCCAGTGCGTTTACGCTCAGCAACAGCCCGTGGACCAAAGCCGGCGGCGTCCAGCCCGAAGACTGGCCTCAGTGGATGAGAAGTTTCAAGGACTACTGAGGAGCATCACAAAGAAAGCCGGATGCCGGGAATATACAAATTGGTAAACAGAATCGACGCAGGATTACCTTGTTGCGTGTTTTCCCTTGCGGAAGTAGTATGTGCTCCATAGCCTGGTTTTGGGATTGTTTCCCGGTCCAAATTTGGATTTCATATTTATGCCGTCTGCGTCAGTCAAAATTCTGTTAACTGGTTTGCCGGGTTGTGGCAAAACGACCGCAGTAATGAAGATTATAGATACTTTAGGGTGCGAAAAGGTGGCGGGTTTTTATACACGGGAGATTCGCCAAGACAATATTCGCAAAGGCTTTTGCTGGAAGCGACTCGATGGTGCCGATGGGACACTTGCTCACGTTGATATTAAAAGCCGCTTCAAGGTGGGTAAATATGGTGTGGATGTTGCGGGCTTTGAAGAATCAGTGGTGCCGATTTTGGATGTCGAGCGAGTTGCTGCTGAGTTATTTATCATTGACGAGATTGGGAAGATGGAATGTCTGTCCGGGAAGTTTGTCGCTGCGGTACGCCGGCTCTTTGCATCTGAGAAGTCGGTATTGGCCACTGTGGCGCAGAAAGGCGCTGGCCTTATTTCTGAAGTGAAAAATTATCCCAACACCGAAATATTTAATCTGACCCGCGCCGGTCGTGATAAAACAATTGCTGAAATTCTGCAAATCCTGTCATTTCTGAAAAGAGCTTCGTGATGGATTGTCAAGGTACCGGCCAAAACCCTGTGGAGAGTACTTTCAATACAGTGCCGAGACCGGGACATTGACGCAGAACCCTGAATTTGACAGTAAAGGTTTGAGAATGGAAATTCTTTGCCCTGTTATGTAGCCCCTACAATTCTCAAGTTCCGGTTTTACAATATGCCGCAAAATCCGCACCCAGGACAAGAAAAAGTCTTGCCATATTGTGCTGCAAAGACTATAGTTCTGCAAAAGATGATTCCCGGCAAAGTAGGTATGAGGCAGGGCAGCCGGTAAAAGCGCAAACTGCGAATCCATTAACAGGAGCTAAAGGAGAAATGCAAACCGAGCTTGAATATCGAACCTTAATCGACCTTTTTAATGGGTCCCTTAGTAAAATCAAACCTTTAGATAAAGAATGCCTGGAAGTAATTAGAACAGAACGCAGTGAAAAGCTCACCTTCGAACAATTACAAACAAGGGCACGAGATTTTGCTTTATGGCTTATTAAAGCTGGAAACATCAGGATAAATGACAAAATAGCGGTATTGGGCAAAAACCGTGCGGACTGGGATGTTGCTTTCTGGGGGACTATCTTAGCAGGCGCCGTGCCGGTATTGATTGACCCGGAAAGACCGGTTGAAGGGGTACAAAATCATCTGGCTTCTACGGACACTCGCCTGCTCGTAATGGCTGACGATTATCAGGATGCTGCTTCCCGGCAGGAATTAAAAGAGTGGACCTCCGGTCGAAACATAGCTCTGGTTGAAATGACCGTTTATGAAAAGACAAATGCGGATGATGCCGAGGCAAGTGAGCTACTAAGTGAAATCTGTAGAAAAATAAAAGCTGATGACACGGCTGTGATTCTGTGCACTTCCGGCACAACCGGCGACCCGCGGGAAGTTGAGCTGACCGGTGCCAATCTTATTGCTAATATTCAGGGTTCCGTGGAGAAGTTAAAGATAACTCACGAAGATACGCTCGGACATATCTCACCCCCTCATCACTCTATGGGTCTTACAGTTGGCAAACTGCTGCCTTTCTGGATCGGTGCAACTAATATTTACACCAACAAATACCGCCGGATATCCGAACTTATCAGAGATAAGAACATAACCATCTTCATTGGAATACCCGCTTTTTTTACGGTCCTTGCCAAAAAGATTGAAGAAAACCTCGCCGAGCAAAAGAAAGGAAACCTGCTCGTTAAATTGTTTGACCGTTACCTGCCGAAGTTGGTCGGAAAAGGAATCGTGAAAAAACAGGGCTGGAACCAGCTTCGATTTTTCCTTTCAGGAGCGGCCCCAATGCCTCGGTGGGTTCTGGAAGTGTTCTGGAAAAGAGGATTGAAACTGTACGAGGGCTATGGCACTACGGAAAACTCGCCCGTTTACGGCTTCAACGACAACTCCCGAAAGTTAGGCTCTGTTGGTAAACCCATCCCCACTATGCTGGTAAAGGTTGTCAACGAAGAAGGGCAAAGTCTCCAACCCGGTGAAAAGGGCGAGATTGTCCTCGGCGGTCCTTGTATTATGAAGGGATACTATAAAAATCCCAAAGCTACCCAGGCTGTCATTAAGACAGACGAGAACGGCATCCGGTGGCTGCATACCGGCGATTTGGGCTACCTTGACGAGGGTGGAAACCTTTTCATTGCCGGCCGGAGGAAGTACCTGATTGTGCTGCCCGGCGGCAAAAACGTTAACCCTGAGCTGGTTGAATCAGCCCTTTCACAGGCTCGATATGTAAGAGAGGTATTGGTGGTTCCCAATTTCCGAAAAGATTCAGTCGGCGTGGTACGGGAGACTGTCGGGGCAATTGTACGGCCGGACTGGGACGTAATAGAAGCTCATACCAGTCTTTCCTACTCTGATTTGGTCAAGCAACCCCAGGTGCTCAAGGCCCTCGTTTGGCAAAGCGTCAATGAATGTCAGAAAAAAAGCAGGCGGTTGTCCTCTTATGAAAAGGTATCATCGCATCATCTTGAAATAAGAATAGACGAATTTCAGAAGACCTCTACCGGAAAGATTAAACGAGAAGTTTATATGAAGGTATGATATTAATGTCCCATTCAGGGAAGCGGTAGTAGTTAACTTTGTCTCTTTTAGGAGGTTCTGTAATGCAACGTTATTTCTCCCGTCGAAAGTTTCTAAAGACCGCTGCGGCCGGCAGCGCCGCCCTGGCGATGTCCGCCAGAAGTTACTCCCGCGTCATCGGCGCCAACGATAGAATATCAATAGGCATCATAGGCTGCGGCGGTCGTGGTCTCGGTGCTCATATGCCCGGCGTGCACAAACACGCCGAGAGCGAGAATATTGAAATCACAGCCGTGAGCGATCCCTGGCGGCTTCGCCGTGAAGCTGCCGCGGCCAAGGCCAAAGAATGGTACGGGCGCGAGGCGCGAAAGTTCTCGTCTTATCGCGACCTGGTGGCCTTGAAGGATGTGGATGCTGTTATGATTGCCTCGTGCGACCACCAGCACACCACACATCTTAAAGCTGTTGCCGAGGCAGGTAAAGATGCCTACTGCGAAAAGCCGCTGGCGAGGAGGCTTGACAGACTCCGGGATGCCTGCGACGCCGTGAAAAAGGCCAAAGTCGTTGTTCAGATTGGAACGCAGTTACGAAGCCTTCCTACCTTTACCGGGTGTCGGGAGCTTTACAAGACAGGCATCCTCGGTACGGTAGGGCGCATCGAGCAGTGCCGGAACAACGAGCGGCCCTACTGGTATGCGTACGTTAAGGACGTCAAGGCCGAGGACGTGGACTGGAAGGAATTCCTGATGGATACTCCTTTCCGAAAGTTTGATCCGGTATTGTATTCGGGCTGGTATGGGTACAGGCTGTTTTCCGACGGGACGATTCCGGGGTACGCCAGCCACTTCATCGACCTTGTGCATTATATCACCGGTGCTAAGTTTCCTACCAGTTGTGTTTGTCTGGGCGGTACTTTTACCTGGAAGGATGAGCACAACTTTACCTGCCCCGACCACGTTCAGGCCTTGTGGATTTATCCGGAGGGATTTATGGTCAGCTACTCGACGAACTGCGGCAACGGCAGCGGCAACAGCTTCAAAATCTTCGGCGACCAGGGTGTGATGGATATGGTCAACTGGAATGCACCTTTTATAACCGCCGAAGGTGGAGGTAAGAGGAGGGGGCAGATACGCGGCAGGAATCCCGTCAAGGAGATCCCGCGGCCGGACCACTTCCTCGATTGGCTCCAGTGCCTGCGAACGCGCAAGACGCCCAACGCCTCCATCGACGCTGGTTACCAGCATGCGGTTGCATGTATTATGGCAATGCAATCGTATGATAGCGGACACCGAACGATATACGACCACGAGAAACGTGAAATTCGCGAGGGGTAGGGCACACGAAGCGCTGTCATTTTGATGAATTTGGATACCGAATAAGGAGAAAGTACGGATGAACTCTTTTGAAGAACTGTCCCGGCGGCGTTTTCTGGGCCGAACTCTCAAGCTTGGTGCAGCAGGCTTCGCAGCTTCCTGTGCTGCAACATCATGCACATCAGCTACGGCGGGACCTGCGACCGATGGTCCCTGGCAAATCGGCTGCTACACGCGTCCGTGGGCCAATTATGATTATCGTGTGGCGTTTGATGCCATCGCCGAGGCGGGTTTTAAGTATGCCGGCCTGATGACAACTAAGTCTAAAACCGGGCTGGTAATTTCGGTCTCTACCACGCTCGAAGAGGCAGCGCTAGTCGGCCAGGAGGTCAAGAAGCGCGGTCTGGGGATACTGTCAGTATATGGTGGCGGCATCCCGGTGGAGAAATCACTCAAGGCGGGCATCGAGGGTTTGAAGAAACTTATCGACAACTTAGCCGCCTGTGGTGCCAAAAACCTGCTGATGGGCGGGACAGGTGATGAGAAGCTCTACAAGCCCTATTACAAGGCCGTTGCCGAATGCTGCGATTACGCCGCCGAGAGAGGCGTCGGCATCAGCATCAAACCGCACGGCGGTCTCAATGCCACCGGGCCGCAGTGCCGCAAGACAATCGAAATGGTCGGCCACAGAAATTTCCGCATCTGGTATGACCCGGGCAACATCTTTTACTACTCGGACGGCAAACTCGACCCGGTTGATGATGCAGCTACTGTTGATGGGCTTGTGGTCGGTATGTGCGTTAAGGATTACAAGCATCCGAAGAATGTCTCAGTAACGCCGGGAACGGGGCAAGTGGATTTTCCTGCGGTCTTTGCACGCCTTAGAAAGGGCGGCTTTACACATGGCCCGCTTGTCATAGAATGCCTTGACCGGGGAGACGCCGAGCAAACTTTAGTCCAGGCCCGAAAGACCCGAGTATTCTTAGAAGGACTGACCGGTCAGAAGACATCGTCTTCGCGTAAGACGTCTGTTAAAGT
>JADFJC010000131.1 GCA_022566315.1 Planctomycetota bacterium | reverse complement strand
ACAGGGCAAAACTTGACCTGGGCTGGATTTTGAATTTAACACAGCAGGACTTCGACACCGAGTTCGCCGATTCCACGATTAGACGTTCAGGCCTTGACCGATTAAAAAGAAACGCCCGAATCTGCCTAACAAATATAAACAGCTCTGCCTTTCCTGCCAAAAAAGGCCGAAATTAGTTGACAATTCGCGATGGATTTTCTAATCTAATGAAGGTAGAAGTTTTGGCAGGCTATTGAATCGCATATACGGCAAAGCTACGGGAGGATATGGTTCTGTGGATATATACGACAGAAAGTTATTGGCAGCTTTAGCATTGGCCTCTTTAATTGTCATCATCTCACCGGAATTGGCAATATCTACTAAGAAACTATCTCAAAACGCAATTTGTCATTCTGAGCGCAGCGAAGAATCTCTTATTTCCGCCAGCCAGACCCTTCGCTTCGCTCAGGGTGACAGTTTTAAGATAGTTTCTGGGTCCAAACCGCTCATAACACGCGAGCAGGTTGAAGCCGATTGGCTGCGCCAGGAGGAGCTTCATAACGCCGGCAAAATCTCTAAGGATGGAAAAGTAAAACCCGAACAGGACGCAATTGGCGCATGTGACGGAATCAAGGATGGCAAATGGGGATTTCACACAGAAAACGAAAACAAACCCTGGTGGCAGATTGACTTAGGCAGGCAAATGGTGTTGGACCGGGTCGTCTTGTATAACCGCTGCGAACTCGCTGAGCGGACCTCAAGGATAATTGTTCTACTTTCCAACAATGGCAATAACTTCAGACAGGCATATCAGCACGATGGCACAACGTTCTTTGGTTACACTGATGACAAGCCGCTTCTGATAAAGCTTCATGGTGCCCAGGCCCGCTATGTTCGGCTTCAACTGCCGGGAAAAAACTACTTTCATCTGGACGAGGTAGAAATCTACGCTCATGGTATAAGGCAAAACGTGGCCCTGGCTAAGCCGGCGACACAAAGCAGCGTGAGCCAGTGGTCAAGACTGCATTTTCAAAAACAGCGTCACGATTTTGCACAAGTTGATGTAGTTGTGCAACGAGGTTTTAAGCTTGCCGAGAGCTTAAGGCAGCTCGGTGCTGATATTGGAACCCAGGTAAGAACATTAGAGTCTATTGCTCAGGAGGCCGGAGAGCTTCCATGGGACGCACCGGAAAATATTCGACGCGCTCTCTATTTACAAGCCCGCCGAGTGGTGCGCGAAATGGTGTTTGCCAATCCTTTGCTGGATTTTGACACGATTTTGTTCGTCAAGCGTGCCCCCGGCACTCTACCGCATATGTCAGACCAGTACTACGGCTGGTGGTCACGCCCCGGCGGGGGTATTTATCTGCTTGAGGATTACAAGAGCGACAGGCCGCAACTGCGCTGCCTGACGGAAAACTGGCCCGAAGGAAACTTTCTGCGGCCGGAGCTTTCGTATGATGGCAGGAACGTCCTGTTTGCCTATTGCCGGTACTATCCGCATGTGGCCGGGATGGAGAAGGTGGACAAGGATAAGCTTCCCGAGGATGCCTTTTATCATATTTTCCAGATGAGTATCGATGGGACAGACCTCAGGCAGCTAACGCATGGCCGATATGACGATTTCGATGCGAGATACCTGCCGAGTGAACCTCGGCGTGACGCTCATTCAAATTGCGACATTGTTTTTCTTTCTACTCGAAAAGGGCAGTTTGTTCAGATATGCAAAGCCGCCACTGCTTCAACCAACCAGGCTACACTACCCGACAGCTATGTACGTTGTGGTGGTGACAATAAGCGTCCGTGTGCCGTTTTTACTTTGCACGCGATGGATTCAAACGGCAAAAACATGCGGCCTATCTCGGCGTTTGAAAACTTCGAGTGGACACCATCAGTAACCCACGATGGGAGAATTATTTATGCCAGGTGGGATTATATCGACCGTTTCAATGGCCACTTTATGAGTTTGTGGTCAACTAACCAGGATGGCTCAAATCCCCAGCTTGTCTATGGCAACTTCACTGAGAAACCTCAGTGCATCTTCGAGGCACGGTCAATTCCAAATTCGCATAAACTTATCTTCACAGCCGCCTCTCATCACTCGATTACCGGCGGGTCACTTGTATTATTGGACCGCTCTCTTGGGACAGAAGGGACCAAACCGATAACGCGTCTTACCCCCGAGGTGTGTTTTCCAGAAGCTGAAGGCTCACCTGAAATGTATTATGCTAATCCGTATCCACTTTCGGAGCAATACTATCTTGTGGCCTGGAGTGATCGGCGACTGCCGCCACATCATGGCAGCAGTCCGGTTACCGACACCAGCAATCCGGTCAACGCCCTGGGTTTGTATCTTTACGATTCATTTGGCAACCTGGAACTGCTTTATAGAGACCCGGAAATATCGAGTATGTACCCTATTCCTGTACGCAGGCGGGAAAAGCCGTCAATTCACCCTGATACCGTTGATTGGGACGGCCCGCAGGAAGGGTGTTTTATAGTACTGGACGTTTATCGGGGGCTTCGGCAACAAGCTCCGTCAAACCACTCAATCGAGCCGGGTTCGGTGAAACATTTGCGTATAGTTGGCGTACCGCCCAAAACTCAGCCCCACATGAATTCACCAAGCTTAGGCGTTTCGCGGGAAGACCCGGGCAAATTTGTGCTTGGAACAGTTCCTGTCGAGCGGGATGGTTCGGCCTATTTCCGCGTGCCTTCCGGGATACCTGTTTTTTTCCAGGCACTCGATGAAAATGGTCTGGCCTTACAAACCATGCGGAGTCTAACTTATGTTCAGCCGGGACAGACGCTTTCCTGCATCGGGTGCCACGAATCTCGGGACATGGTCCCAGCAGTAGCAGCCACGCCACTGGCTGTGCAGCGCGAACCGTCGAAAATCACTCCGGGCCCGACCGGTTCCTGGCCGCTTCGCTTCGACCGCCTCGTACAGCCTGTACTTGATAAATCCTGCGTCTCCTGCCATAGCCCCGGCAGCGTCAATGAGAAGGCCGCCCGTCTTGACCTTAGACCGGCCAAATCCTACGAAAATCTCTTATCGTTTGCTGACAAAGACCTGGAGAAGCTGGCATTTGAAAAAGACAGGTCTATAGTTGGACAGTGCACAGCAAGCCAGAGTAGGTTGCTTGCTGTACTTGCCAATGGGAAAGGCCATGAGAATTTGCAGTTGAGCGAGGATGACTTTAATCGCCTGGTTACCTGGATGGATGTTTATGCCCAAAGGCTCGGGTCTTTCAGTGAACACCAGGAAGAACAATTGCGCCGGTTACGTCAGAGAATGGCACCTTTATTAGCTGAGTAAATGGACAAAGAAATCATCGAAAATAGCGAAAAACTTCTTGACGATCTTTGACAATGGTACACCATTGTATTTATAATACCGTTCATGTATTTCATGTTGAGCAAGGTACTATTGGTGGTATTGTTGCTCTTAATGCTGCCTGGGTGTTCCGAGAAAGAAGTCGTGCCTTCGTTAGGAGCGAGACTTTCAGGGCACAGCAGAAGCGAAGACAAGCTGTGGTCCGTTGTACGGAACAACGATGTTATCAATACCTGGGTTTTGCTTTCGCTTCCCTATTTCCCTGATATGGAAGCCAAAGGCGTAACCACAGCCTTTGATGAAATCACCTCGCGTATTCGGAAAGAGAGCGAAGACCCAAACACGATCGTAAGGGTCATAAACCGGCATATCTATGAGGAACTGCAATTCTCTACTGCCTCCGACGGGATGAGAAGTATGTCCGCCCTGCGACCAGACACAGTAATGCAAGATCGAAAGTCGAATTGTATGGGCTTGACTCTTGTCTACCTTGCCATAGCCGAACGACTAAATCTTCCCATCGCCGCCAAGCTAACAGCACATCACATTTTTCTCTGCTACAATGATGGGACAAGGGAATTCAATATCGAGGCGACAAACGGCGACCTCGACTACTCGGATCGGTCGTATCGCAGTCTGCTTTCTAATCCGAAGTCGTCGCCACGTGCGTATATGAGGAAACTTAGCAAAGCGGAAGTTTTTGGTATCTACCTTACGGCCCTGGGCACATATCTGGGGGCATCCGGACGTTATAATGAAGCCTTGGACGCACTTGAGAAAGCGGTCGAGCTTTTCCCTGGGTCTCCCTCGACCAACCAAAACCTTGGTTTAGCATATAAGGACCTCGGTAAGATGAAAAAAGCTGAAAAGTTCATGGCGCGCGCCGGCGAATTAGATCCTGATTTTTGGCAGGCACATAGGGATATGGGGCTGCTCTTGTTTCGGCGCCGTGAGTTTCAGCGTGCGACCCATAGTTACCTTAAGGCAATTGAAGCAATCCAAGCGGCAGTCATGCTGCGAAGCCCCGGTATGAGGATAGAACAAGCACAAAGTGGGACAGCGTTGACAGCGGAGATGCTTGAGGAGCAAGTGGTGGGGATCCTCAAAGACAATAGCGTTTCAATCAAGGATTTGTATAAGCAGGCGGTTATTTGTTTCGAGGCTGAAGAGTTCGACTTGGCTCACAGGGTACTGAATCATGCCCTGAACGTGGATCCGAACCATGCGGTTATCAGATTGGCTCTATCTACGGTTTGCTTTCGCCAGGCCAAATACCAGGATGCAATCAAGTACAGTCAAGTCAATGGGCAATACCCGGGCTTCTATTCTGAAAGGATGTACAGGCCGGGATACCTGATCAGAGAGTTGAGAAGTTGCTACCACGAATTGAGTATATCATACCTGAAATTGAAGAAATACGACTTTGCCATAAAAGCGGCCCAAAAAGCCATAGAAGTAGCTGGTCCCACACCTGCTCTATATCACACGCTGGGGTACACGTATGAACGCAAAGGGGAAAAGGCAAAGGCCACGGAGTTCTACAAAAAGGCCCTGCAGCTTGATCCTTCGTTCAAGCCCGCCCGATGGGACTTGTCTACAGGCAAGACACTCCCCGGAATACAGAACTGGGTCCAGAGTAGGTTGCTTGCTGTACTTGCCAATGGGAAAGGCCATGAGAATTTGCAGTTGAGCGAGGATGACTTTAATCGCCTGGTTACCTGGATGGATGTTTATGCCCAAAGGCTCGGGTCTTTCAGTGAACACCAGGAAGAGCAATTGCGCCGGTTACGTCAGAGAATGGCACCTTTATTAGCTGAGTAAATGGACAAACAATACATCAAAAAACTTGCTGAAAATCCAAACCTCATCCCGGGCATTTATAACTATTGTGACCGGTGGTGTGAACGCTGTCCGTTCACCTCTCGCTGTATGAACTTTGCATTGAGCGAGGAACAATTTGCCGACCCACAGACCCACGACATAAACAACGAGGCCTTCTGGGAGAAACTGTCTGAAATTTTCCAGCTCGCTCTTGAAATGGTCAAAGAAACCGCACAGGAACAGGGCATTGACCTCGATTCTCTCGACCTTCAGCAAGCCGCTGACGAGCGCGAAACCATCCGCAGCTCCGCCAAAAACCACGAATGCCCCTGTGCAGCAAAAGCCTATGGGCAAATGGTGAACAATTGGTTCGACTCAGCAAACGAGTTGTTTGAGGAAAAGGCCGACGACCTGGGCTTGCAAGTACGACTTGAGCTGCCCGGTTTCGACCCCGCTGAAGAAGCAGACAATCTCAAAAACTTTGTGGACATCATCCGGTGGTACCAGCATTTTATTTATGTCAAACTCATCAGAGCAGTCCAGGGCAATTTGGAAGGAACTCCACAGGGTCTCGATGAATTTCCCAAAGACTCTGATGGCTCGGCAAAAGTCGCTCTAATCGCGATAGACCGTTCCATTGCCGCCTGGGGACAAATGCGCGAACATTTCCCGCAGCGCAGGGATGACATCCTCGATGTCCTTGTGCACCTTGACCGATTACGCAGGAAAACGGAAGCAGTATTCCCGGATGCAAGAGCTTTCGTCCGACCGGGATTCGATTCTCCAGACAAGCACCGCTAACCGCACCTTCAAAATTGAGTTCAAAATCCGGCAGGTTAAGGACTGGTAAATAAATTACGGGGCAAGGAAAAAATCGGTCTCGCGGGAGGGTACTTCGCAGCCTTGATATATGTCAGTATCCTGCAGTGTGAATATATCGTCCTCGGCGTCCTCGGAGATGCCGATAAAACGGGTTTTTAGAAACTCGACATGGCCGTCACCAGACAAAACGTTCTGCCCCCGACGGTTGTGATTGATGCTGTTAAGAGTCAATAGCTTTCTGTTTAATTGCAGCCGAAACTGCCTGGAAAATTCCTTCGGCAGCTTTTCAAAAAGTGGATTCCTGTCTGCCATTAAAACCTTTCGGCACAGCAGCTTGCCGCTTTCGGTTCTACTGCATCTTATCTGGAAGCTGTAGGTTACATATTTTCTGCTGGGGAAATCTTTATTGGCTTTGATTTGTGAGTCGTTAAGTTTCACAGGTTTTTCGCCCTTACAGCCTGGACACACAAAGTTACTTAGCTCAACGTAACCGCCTTTCACCAAAAGGTATATATGGCGGGTATTGGAGTGATTTTCGCTGCCCTGGTCACCCACTTTCCACCACGGCGCTCCTGCTATAGTTGCAACAGTAGGTGATTGACCATCATGATCGGAAATGTAATTGCTTAAACCCTGAAAGATACCACCCATTTGCATTTGACACCGCTGCTGCCGATATTTTTGGCGGACAAAATCCAAAGGAGCAAACCAAGTTCCTAAAACAATTAAAATCACTGCCGCCGCCGCTGCTATTTTGCCCAAATTCCACCATAGCTGACTTTTAGTGGCGACATTTCGGGTTTGTTCGCTGGCAAGCAATTGCTGGAGCTGACGCTGACTTGAATCTGCAAGCTTATTAACTCGCCAAATGGTGTGCTCTACGAGTTCATCCGGACAGGGTTCAGGCTCTAAGCTATCGAGCGGTGCAATTGCAGCTTTGAGTTTGGAGTGAATTTCGGCAGCTTCTTTGTTGGATGAGATTAACGCCTTTGCCTCGGCAGTTTCTTTCTGTGATGTCACGCCTATACAATAATCAAATAATAACTGTTTCTGCTCGTTGTTCAGCGGGCTCATTAAGTTTCCTTGTTCCCAATTGAGGCTTTCCACTCTTTTGCAAAACGACCAACCGCCGTATGCAGCCTGCTCTTCACAGTTCCGATAGGTATACTCAAAATCTCGGCCATTTGTTTGTAAGAAAATCCGTGAAAATAAGCTAAAACCAATATTTCTCGGAGGTTTTCCGGCATATCCACTATAATTCGCCTAACATGCATGGCTGTTTCACTCTTTTGGACTTTCTCGTAAGGCGTTGTTTTATCAGAAGTAAGAGAATTCAGGATATCATCAAATGACAAATCCTCCGAATCCCCCATAGTGCCGATGGGAATGGCGTTTTTGCGCTGCCATTTGCGAAGGGCATCCTTTGCTTTATTGGCGGCTATAGTGAACAGCCAGGGACGTAAAGGTCGCTTTGTATCGAAGCTCTCCCTGCTGGTAAATAATTGTAAAAAAGTCTCCTGAAAGACGTCTTCGACAAGTTCCCTGCGGTTTAAAAATAGCCGCAAAAACGCATAAAGGCCGTTCTTGTAACGGGTTACGATTTCACGAAATGCAGCCTCCTCGCCCTCTGTATATCGGGTGAGAAGCTCACCATCAGTCAGTTTTTTCAAATCAGAATTCATAATTTCAACATTAAAAGAATCGCTAAAACAACACTATTATAAGCGATTAAGTACTAAATTAAAATCCTAATCACAAGCATTTTTCATCTATCGATGGGCAAAATTTTGCCTGTTCGACCAAAAAACAGACTTAGCGGATGTCAATATGGGGAATTATACTTGACGAAAAGGTGGCTAATTTGGTATAAATAGAATTGGTGAGGCTTGTGGCTGTGCAGAGCATGTCCTGAATTAGCCGAAGGGTCGAATGAGATGTTATCTGTGGATTCCGGTTATCGGGCGTGCTGAATTGTGGAATCTTTTCAATATGAGGGTGTGTATTATGCCATGTACAAAGTTGGTTGTAACGACGACTTCGTGCTTCGCAAGTGAGCATTTTTACATTTCAATTAACAACCTGTATTTATTTTTTGAAGGAGGACTATTATGTGTAAGAAATTGATTTATTTGGTTTCTTTTGTTTTAGTGCTGGGCCTGACTTTGACGAGTACGGCCGGTGCTGATCTTATAGGCTACTGGCCTCTCGATGAAGGTGCGGGCACCACTGTAGCCGATGTGTCGGGTGCAGGGCATAACGGATTTTTCGTCGATGGTACCCCTGAATGGGTAGAAGGCAAGTTTGGCAAAGCCCTCAAATTCAACGGTTCCAACAAGGTGGAAATCCCCGATCATCCCGACTTCCACCTGCAAGACGCCATTTCGATGGCCCTTTGGATCAAGCCCACCGAAGCCGTTCAACCTGGGTACGCTAAACCCTTCACTAAACAGAAAGGAACAACGGAATACCCCTACGCTATACAATATAATGGTAGCGGTGAGAGCATCCGTGCGACAGTCAATGCTTCGGCTCGCTTCGATACCTCTCATACGCCAAATTTCGCAGGCCAATGGGGTCACCTCTGTATGACTTATGATGGCAGTGCCGTCATTCTGTACAAAGACGCAGAGGAAGTTGGCCGAATCGCCGCGACAGGCAAACTTCAACAGAATGATCTGTCACTCTCCATTGGCGGACGTCTCGGATCCGGTCAGAACTTCATTGGGATTATTGACGATGTGCGGCTTTACAGCCACGCACTAACGAAGGAAGAGATTCAACAGGTCATGAAAGGACCACCGGCTGGTCCGGCTTCTAAGCCAAATCCGGCTGGGGAGGAGACAGATGTGCCAAGAGATGTGGTCCTTAGCTGGACGCCGGGGGAATTTGCGCCCCCAACCAATGGGCATAAAGTGTACTTTAGCGACAACTTTAGCGACGTCAACGACGGCATTGGCGGAATCACCCAGGATGCCAACAGCTATGCTCGGCCCCAACGACTTGATTTTGGCACGACTTACTACTGGCGCATTGATGAGGTCAATAACGTCAACCCCGACAGTCCGTGGATAGGCAATGTCTGGAGCTTTACGACCGAGCCAGTTGCTTATGCCATCGAGAACATAACCGCCACAGCTTCCAGCACGAGCCAACCAGGTATGGGCCCTGAAAATACCATCAACGGCTCAGGACTGGATGCTAATGACCTGCACTCGGCAGAAGCGACGGATATGTGGCTTAGCGACAGTGAATCGAACGGGGCCTGGATCGAATATGAGTTCGACAAGGTTCACAAACTGCACCAGATGTGGGTATGGAACTCTAATCAAGTGATGGAGTCTTTTGTCGGTTTCGGGTTCAAGGATGTTACGATCGAGTATGCGACCAACGGCACCGACTATACGACATTGGGTACTACTCATGAATTTGCCCGGGCGCCTGGAACGCCCGACTATGCATACAATACCACGGTTGATTTTGGCGGCGTAACAGCAAAGTACGTCAGGCTCACAACTAACAGCAACTGGGGAGGCATCATGGACCAACATGGTCTCAGTGAGGTGCGATTCTTACATATACCCGTTTTTGCAAGAGAGCCAAGCCCGGATTCGGGCACAACAGATGTCGCTGTGGATGTAACCCTCGGCTTCAGAGCGGGAAGAGAGGCGGCTGAGCACAACGTGTACTTGAGTTCTGACGAGCAGGCTGTGATTGACGGTAATGTGCCTGTTAGTACCGTGACCGAGACCAGCTTTGGTCCCTTGTCCCTTGATTTAGGCACGACTTACTACTGGAAAATTAGTGAGGTCAATGAGGCCGAGACCCCCACAACGTGGCAAGGCGATACCTGGAACTTTACGACACACGAGTTCTTCGTTGTGGACGATTTCGAGGACTACAATGACTATCCGCCCGACGAGATATGGGCTACATGGGTGGATGGATACGGCGTCCCGGCAAACGGCGCCACAGCAGGTTATCCTGCTCCGGATTTTCTCGCGGGTGAACATTACGTTGAGACTACTATTGTTCACGGCGGCGACCAGGCGATGCCGTTTTTCTACGACAACACCGGTGCCGCGGCATATTCAGAAGGCGAA
>JADFJC010000130.1 GCA_022566315.1 Planctomycetota bacterium | reverse complement strand
TCAGAATTCGCCGCATGGCTTCCGCCGCAGCGGCGAAGAAGTGACCGCGGCTATTCCAATCCTGGACTTGTGAACCTACCAGCCGAATGTAGGCTTCATGAACCAGAGCTGTAGCCTGAAGTGTCTGACCGGGCGGTTCCTGCGACATCTTTTGAGCAGCCAAACGGCGCAGTTCCTCATAAACTAATGGGAGCAGTTTATCCGCGGCCTTAACATCGCCTTGTTCGATTGCAACTAAAATGCGTGTAACATTGCTCATCACAATCCTACTTTCAAATTATACTATAGCCGAAAATTCTTAATCCGTCAAATCATTCCGAGCGAAAAAAGCTTGACCGCTGTTCCCATAAATGGTATCCTTTATATTATGAGCAATCTAAGCAAAACCTTCAGCTCGTCAGGGTCTCACAACCGCGGATTACACGGACTAAACACAAATAAAAAATCAGTGAAATCTGTGCAATCCGTGGTCTCAACACTGCTCTTTGCATCCCTTGCCATCTGCTTTTTTTCCTTGCCGGCCCAGGCAAAATACGAAGGCGGCACCGGAACGGCCGGCAATCCATATCTGGTTAATACAGCCGAGCAGATGAATCAGATTGGGACCAATCCCGGTGACTGGGACAAGCACTTCGAGCTGACAGCAGATATAAACATGAGCGACATAACGGGAACGGACTACAATATTATTGAGACATTTACCGGCACTTTTGACGGCAACGACTTTACAATTTCCAACTTCAGCCTGACTTCAACACGCCAGGAGCACACAGGACTTTTCGGCACTGTTAGTGGAACCATCAAAGATTTGGGACTGCTCAAACCCAATATCTTTGCACAAGGAAGAAATGTTGGTTCGCTGATAGGCTACCTGAATCAGGGAACTATCACAAACTGCTGTGCCAAAGGCGCCGTCGTTTCAGGCGGCAGCTACGTCGGCGGCCTGGTCGGCTCAAATACCGGCGTAATCACCAACTGCTGTTCAACCGGCAGCGTCTCAGGAAACGACTATGTCGGCGGATTGGTCGGACTAATTGGCGACGGCAAAGTAGTCACGTGCTATTCAAGGGCCAGCGTCTCAGGCAATAGAAATGTCGGCGGACTGGTGGGCAAGACAAGCAACGAAGCAAGCGAAGTTAAACACTGCTATGCCACCGGCAGTGTTGATGGAGGCATAAATGGCATAAACGTAGGCGGGCTGGTAGGACAAGTTGAGCGTGGCAATACCTACAAATGCTACTCAGCAGGCAGTGTATCAGGCGGCAGCTACGTCGGCGGCCTTGTGGGACGCACAAGGGTCTTAGGAATAGTTTCACGTTCTTTCTGGGATACGCAAACCAGCGGCCAGACAACCAGTGCCGGCGGGACGGGCAAAACCACAGAGCAGATGCAGTTGATGAGCACCTTTCTTTCCACAGGCTGGGATTTCTGGTACACCTGGGGAATCTGTGAGGAGATGAACTATCCCGTGTTGCAATGGCAGATTCCGGCTGTAGATTTCCTTTGTCCCGATGGCGTTAATTTTATCGATTATGCCTTTTTCGTTACCAAATGGAGACAGAGGAACTGCAACGAAGCAAATTATTTTTGCCAGGGCACAGACCTCAACCACTCCGGCTCAGTGAACATCCGGGACCTTGAAATCTTCACCGAACACTGGCTGGAAGGTTTTGATTAGGTTAACTTTGTGAACCCAATTTCAAATAGCATCCTCAATACATAAAACCACAATCTCCGTTAATCTAAATCTGCCGTCATTTGTTTTCTGTCTTCTGTCTTCTGTCCTCTGTCTTTTTTTTCTTGCCTTTTGAGCAGCTTTAGGTAGATTTTATGAAAAGGTCATAATTTGGAGATTTGGCAATGATAGGTAAGAAGATAAGACTCGAAAGAATAATCGACCGCAATTCCCGCAGGACGGTAATCATTCCGATGGACCACGGCGTTACGGTCGGCCCTATTGAAGGCCTGGCGGATATGCGGACAGCCATCAGTAATGTCGTAGCCGGCGGCGCAAATGCTATCCTGATGCACAAAGGAGTTGTTCGCGCAGGTCACAGAGGCGCCGGCAAAGACGTCGGACTGATTATTCACCTTTCCGGCGGAACATCGTTAAGCCCAGACCCTAATGCAAAGGAGCTGGTCTGCACTGTCGAAGAGGCAATCAAGCTCGGCGCAGACGCGGTCTCTGTCCACATAAATCTTGGTGCCGAGACCGACAAAGAAATGCTGCGTCAGTTGGGCCAGGTCAGCGAACGATGTATGGTCTGGCAGATGCCGCTCGTTGCGATGATGTACACACGCGGCCTGAAAATCAAAGATGAATACGATGTTAATAACGTCAAGCACGCCGCCAGGGTCGGGGCCGAGCTTGGTGCAGATATCGTTAAGGTAGTCTATACCGGCAGCGTCGAAAGTTTCGCCGAAGTAGTACAGAGCTGTCCGGTGCCGGTGGTTATTGCAGGCGGGCCGAAAATGGACAGCGACGAGGACATTTTCAAAATGGTCGATGGCGCTCTTAAAGCCGGTGCTGCGGGCGTATCTATCGGCCGAAACGCTTTCCAGCACAAAAACCCAGCCAAAATGGTCCAGGCCCTGAGCAAAATGGTCCACAACAACGCCAGCATCGAAAAGGCAATTACGGCACTGCAAAACTAAAATACTCAAATTGACAGAGGTGAACTATGTCAGAAAATCTAAATCGCCGCGGTTTTCTAAAAAAATCTGTTATTGCCTCCACGGGTGCTACATTCGGTTTAAGTTTTGAAGGGAAAGCTTTATCAGCAGAAACAACGGGAAAAGCAGTTGTGCCGATGTCCGAGAATTCTACTAAAGCTTTACCAATGGGCAGGATTGGTAACGTTAAAATCAGCAGGTTAATCGCCGGCGGTAATCCATTCAGCGGCTGGTCTCACAGCAGAGATTTGAAATATTTATCTGAATTATTTAAGGCCTACAGTACAGATGAGAAAATTATTGAGACGCTGGAACTGTACGAAGAAAATGGAATAAATACGATCATCGCAGGTGGCGTTAGAGTTCTCGATAAATATTGGAACCAAAGAGGCGGAAAGATACAATGGATTGCACAAACCCACCCAAAGGCAAATGACCTGACGAGTAATATAAAAAGGGCCATTGATAATGGAGCTGTCGCAGCTTATATACAGGGTGGTATTGGAGATAGTTTCGTCAAAAATGGTCGTGTTGACCTTCTCGGAAAAGCCATCGAATTTATTAAAGAAAATGGAATACCCGCGGGTATTGGCGCACATTCAATAGAAGTGCCGATTGCATGTGAAAAGGCGGGAATAGAACCTGATTTTTATATGAAAACTTTACACAGTGGCAATTATTGGTCCGCCACCCCGAAAGAAGACAGGATTGAGTTCAATGTCGATAGTAACAGTCCCGATGACCATGACAATATCTGGTCCCTTTGCCCGGAACGAACTATTGAATTTATGAAAACTGTGGACAAGCCGTGGATAGCCTTTAAGGTTTTAGCCGCAGGGGCCATCCATCCGAGAGATGGTTTCAAGTATGCCTTTAACAACGGCGCCGACTTTATTTGTGCGGGAATGTTTGGTTTTCAGGTTATAGAGGATGTAATTATTGCAAAAGACGCATTATCAAAAACAAATAGAGAGCGCCCCTGGAGAGGGGTGATATGAACACAAACATAAAACAGATAAAAGAATCAATACTTCCGATTCTCCATCGCTACGGCGTCAGCAAGGCTGCGCTGTTCGGCTCGGTTGTCAAAGAACAGATACGACCTGGCAGCGATGTTGACATACTTGTTCAGATTGATAAAGATATCAGCCTGCTTGACTTTGTGGGACTGAAACTTGAACTGGAGCAAGCACTGAAAACAGATGTGGATGTGGTAGAGTACGACACCATCAAACCCCTCTTAAGAGAAACGACCCTCAAAGAACAGCAGGTGATTTTATGACCAGAGACATACGATTGTATATCGAGGACCTCGAGACATCATGTGCATAAGCTGCTATCCGTTGACAGGAGCAAAGTTCAGGCATACAGCAACCGATCTCCTTTCGGCTTAGGAATCGGGTCGCCAAACTCTTTGGCAGTATCAATCCAAAGTGCAATGGCCTCTTTTGCCTTTAATAGCGCTTCGTCATAGCTGCTGCCGTGTGTTTTACAACCCGGCAACTCGGGAACGTCGGCGATATAGCATTTGTCCTGGTCATCCCAGTAGATTATTATTTCGTATTTATACATACCGGATATTCTTATCAGAGCCGCCTCGTAAAATCTTGAGAAAAAGTTTATCGTGTTTTACCATAATGCTATTATAATGTCTTCAAAGAAAAAGGCAAGCTATATCCTGTGTTTTATAAATCGACCGTAAGGACGGCAATAATGAAAAAATTATGGGTAAATGTTGTTCCATATAACAAGGAAATCGCCATAGCTGCGCTTGAAAGCGGTGCTGAGGCGGTGGTGCTGCCGGATGGTAAGAGTGAAACTGTGCGGCAGTTCGGCAAAATCAAGACAGTCGAAAAAGACGGCGATATCAAGCCCGGCGTGGATGTCGAGTTCATCGATATCGCCGACAAAGAAGGCGAAGATAAAGCTGCTGCGGTGCCCCTCGAAAAAATTATTGTCCTTAAAATGCTCGATTGGACGATTATACCGATAGAAAACCTGTTGGCCCGGCGGGGCAAGAATATTATGGTGCAGGTGGAAAATAGCGAACAGGCAAAGCTTATGGTCGAAATACTTGAAAAAGGCGTTGACGGCGTCCTCTTAAATACCAACGATATAAACGAGATAAAGAAATGCGCCGAAATCATTCACGGCGTAAGTCAAAAAATCGCTCTGGTAACAGCCACCATCACAGGCATCAAACAATTAGGCATGGGCGACAGAGCATGTCTCGATACCTGCACGCAAATGACTTTAGGCGAAGGGATACTCGTCGGCAATACTGCTACCGGTTTCTTTTTGGTGCATTCCGAATCCATCGACAATCCTTACGTGGCATCCCGGCCGTTCCGCGTCAATGCCGGAGCGGTGCACGCATACACCTTAGCACCGGGCGGTAAAACCAAATACTTAGCTGACTTAAAGGCCGGCGATGAAGTGCTGGTGGTGGATTTCCAGGGCAAAAGTCAAATCGCTTATCTGGGCAGAAACAAAATCGAAAAAAGGCCCGTGATGCTCATCGATGCCGATGCCGAAGGTCACCCGATAAGTCTGGTCTTACAGAACGCCGAGACGATTCGATTAGTCAGCCCGGACGGCAAAGCGGTTTCGGTTACAACTTTGAAGCAGGGCGATAAAGTCTTAGGCCATATCGAAAAGGCCGGCAGGCACTTCGGTATGCAGGTTGACGAGACACTGATTGAAAGGTAGAGTTATGGTTTGGCCGGACGATGTTATCAGTATAATCTTAGCAGCTTTTCTTGGAGCGGCAATAGGGCTGGAGAGGGAGCTTAGCGGCAAATCCGCCGGGCTGCGAACGAATCTCTTAATATGCCTTGGCGCTGCGGTCTTTACCATAATTTCCAAACGAATGGTGGTCGTTGATGAAGGCTCGACTACAAGGATAGCCGCCCAGATTGTTACCGGTGTAGGTTTTTTAGGTGCCGGTGCCGTCATCCAGGATAGGCGTGGTGTGCATGGCCTGACCACAGCCGCGACCATTTGGCTTGTTGCAAGTATCGGAATGGCCTGCGGAGCGGGCTTTTACACCCTGGCAGTTGTATCGACTCTTATTGCAATTGTTGTACTCGTGGGCCTTTTAAAGCTGTCAAAACCTTTGGCACGCTATGTGCAAAAACACAAAACCGAAACCGAAAGCATTTCCGACGACCAGGATTATACCGGCCCAGAGCGCAGGCAAGCAGAAGGAAAAAAAGAAACTTAACTACACGAAGCACTTGCTAACAAATCGCACAGTCATTCAGTTAGGACTTGTAAATAAATTATCTTCCATTTTTGGCCTGCCGCCTTGGCCTCTCCGCAGGACACCTAACGGTGGAGCTTTTCGCTCGGCCTCATAACGACCCGGTTATTCAGATAAGCTCTTATTGCTCAGTAGGTGTATAACCTAATTTCCCCCACGCAGCCTTTTGGACCTTGTACAAATCCACATTGCCCGGATTGGAAGATAAATTACCTTGGCGGCCTGAGCTTTGCCAGTTGTTATAGCCCATCTTGGCGATTTCTATCGTACGCGGGTCTTTCCACTTCCAGTACTCACTGTGCCCGTCCGCAAAAGAGAAGTTCGTTCCATCACCGTGGCGTGCCGTAATCTGGTCCCACCACCGTTCCTGGTCATACCAAATCGTCCAACTGTTGGGGCTCAACATACCCTCGTCCAGGAAAACAGCCCTTTCATTTGGTCTCCTGCTCTGTATTCTTCGATAGACCATCAGATTTTTGGTTCCGGGTATCCCATCGTAACCATTCATTGCATCCACTATGGTGTAAGTTACTATCTCTCCGCGGATCCCTGTTGGGCATTTGTAGAGCTTCACATCCGGACAATAGCGATACAGCAACCCTAACCTAATACCCTCCATTCGTTCTTGTTCGGAATTCCCGCGACCTCGCCATCTCACCCAGGCGTCATCGCGTCCCGTATTGGCGTGGACGATTTTGTCGTTGCTGTCATCTGCATACAAGATCCATCCCAAGGTCAGTTGTTTGAGATTACTCAGGCAAACCGTCCGTTTGCCCTGTTCCCTGGCCCGATTTAGGGCCGGCATCAATATCGCCATCAACAACGCAATAATAGCAATCACCACCAGAAGTTCTATTAACGTAAAGCCTGTTAGTCCTAAGGACTCCGCCGGAAGGCGTCCCCGCCGTAAGGCGTCCCCAAGCGGCCAAGCGGACTTACGGGACTTTCGGAGAACTCTTCCACTTCTCTGGCTAACAATCTTAACTTCTAACGGCGTAAACACTTTTCGTTCGTCCATAATCTACCTCCCGTATTCCTGCATTCGACCTGAATTGTGCAGCTCATCGACTATCTTCTGCGAATGCTTTTATAGCTCTATAATTAACAAATCTCTATATTTTCGCATAATTTTATCAAAAAATCAAGATATTTTCCTTGACGGAATGGCGGACAATTTGGTATAAGTAGAATCAGCTAACTTTGTGCTTCGCAAGTGAGCATTTTTACATTTCAGATAATCGTTAATATTGGTCTCTTGGATCCCGCCCGCCGTTCGCAGGCCCGAAAGGGACGCCTTGCGGCAAAGACGGGACGGAGTGAAGGAAGGAGGTGGCGACAACCCGTAAAAAATTTTCAATTTGCGTAAGTAAGGGCTTTAAATGCTTCTCGAAAACATCGAGTGTTTTGGTGTGTGGCCAAGGCACAGTTGTTTATTTTAGCTTTTTTTAAGGAGGACTATTATGTCTAAGAAATTGCTTTATTTAACTTCTTTTGTTTTGGTACTCGCTCTGGCCGGTACAAATGTGGTCTTTGGCGACACAGTGTGGGAGGGCAGAATCGAAGACGGTCTGGATGCCGTTGAACAGGAGGCTGATGGAAGTATGTATATGGGCAGCAGCGACCTGGAGTTTATGAATGATGGTGGTATACAGACGATAGGTCTGCGGTTTGTGAAGGTCCTCGTTCCTCCGGGTGCCACCATTACCAACGCGTATGTTGAGCTCACGCGAGATGAGAGTGAGGCCGATGCCCCCGTTTATATAATCATCCAGGGTCAGCTCAGTCCCAATGCCTCTGCGTTCACAAGCACCCCCCTGGATGTTTCGAGCAGACCCAAAACGACGGCGGTGGCGAAGTGGAGTCCGGAGCATTGGCCTACAACTGGTCAAGCACACCAGACCTCGGATATCTCCGCTGTCATCGAAGAGATAGTGGGCCAGCCCGGTTGGGTCATGGGCAATGCCCTGGTGCTGATATTTGACCAGGACCCGGACAATCCCTCTCAAAGCAAACGAACTGCCGATACCGGCGGGGCGTCCACAGCGCCGTTGCTGCATATAGAATATACGCGTGGGTATGCTGCGAAACCCAACCCGGCTAATGGCCAAATAGATGTGCCACGAGATGTGGTCCTTAGCTGGAGGGCGGGAATTTACGCGGCCCCAACCAATGGGCACAAAGTTTACCTTAGTGAGAACTTCGACGATGTCAGCAATGGCATTGGCGCTATCACCCAGAGTGTCACCAGCTATGCTCCCCCCCAACGCCTTGATTTCAGCACAGCTTACTACTGGCGCGTCGATGAGGTCAATGCCCCGCCAGACTTTACGGTACGCCAAGGCAATGTCTGGAGTTTTACGACCGAGCTGTTCGCTTATCCTATTGACGATAACAACATAACCGCCACAGCTTCCAGCACGGGCCAGGAAGGTATGGACCCTGAAAATACCATCAACGGCTCAGGACTGGATGTTAACGACCTGCACTCGACGGAAGCGATGGATATGTGGATTAGCGACAGTGAACCGAACGGGGCCTGGATCGAATATGAGCTCGACAAGGTTCACAAACTGCACCAGATGTGGGTATGGAACTCTAATCAAACGATTGAGTCTATTGTCGGTTTCGGGCCCAAGGATGTTACTATCGAGTATTCGACCAACGGCACTGACTATACGACATTGGGGACTACTCACGAGTTTGCCCAGGGGCCTGGAACGGCCGACTATGCACACAACACCACTGTTGATTTTGGCGGCACGGCAGCAAAGTACGTCAGGCTAACAGCTAACAGCAACTGGGGAGGCGTCCTGGACAAATATGGTCTCAGTGAGGTGCGCTTCTTCCATATACCTGTGCATGCAAAAGATCCCTCCCCGGATTCCGGGGCAACAGACGTCGCTGTGGATGTAACCCTCGGCTTCAGAGCGGGAAGAGAGGCAGTCACGCACGATGTGTACCTTAGCTCTGACGAGCAGGCTGTGATTGACGGTAATGCCCCTGTTACCACCGTGACCGAGGCCAGCTATGGTCCCTTGTCCCTTGATTTAGGCACGACTTACTACTGGAAGATTAACGAGGTCAATGACGCCGAGACCCCAGCTACCTGGGAAAGCGATCTCTGGAGCTTTACGACAACCGACCATATTATCGTGGACGGTTTCGAGGGCTACAACGACTATCCGCCCGACGAGATATGGAATACGTGGATAGACGGATACGGCGTCCCGGCAAACGGCGCCACAGTAGGTTATCCTGCTCCGAATTGGGGTGCTGGTGAGCATTATGTTGAGACTGCGATTGTTCACGGCGGCGATCAGTCAATGCCGTTTTTCTACGACAACACCGGTGTCGCAGCATATTCAGAGGGCGAACGCACCTTTGCTGTTCCGCAGGATTGGACTGCAGCCAACGTTCAGACATTGGCGCTGCACTTCCATGGCACTGTGGGGAACACCGGGCAGTTGTATGTGAAGATCAACGGCACCAAGATCCCGTACGATGGCCAGGCCAGTAATTTAGCGCTAACAGGGTGGCAGGCATGGAATATCGACCTTGCATCGTTTGGCGCGGGCCTGCAGAGTGTTACGACGCTGGCTATTGGGATTGACGGCAATGGTGCCAGTGGTACATTGTACTTTGATGATATCGGGCTGTATGCTCGTAGCCGTGAGTTCATCACACCGGTCGCACCCAGCAGCGCTGGTCTGATAGGGCACTGGAAGCTTGACGAAGGTACAGGCACCATCGCCTTTGATTCATCCGGCCTTGGCAATGATGGCACACTTGGTGGCGACCCGCAGTGGGTAGCCGGGATCAAGGGCGGTGCGCTGGATTTGGACGGGATTGATGATTATGTGGCAATTGACGGTGTAGCTGATGACATTACAACCAACACTTTTACGGTCAGTGCATGGATCAAAACCACCCAGACCGGTGACGGCAACGTGATTGGATCTAACTCTGGCGGCAGCCACGATTTTGTTTTTGGCGTTGATCAGGGCTTTTTGCTGGTGGAATCTAACTCCCTTAATCTGTACCCACCCGCTATCAACGACGACCAGTGGCATATGATAACGTACGTCAGGGACGGGTCCACCGCATACGCATACGTCGATGGAGCTC
>JADFJC010000129.1 GCA_022566315.1 Planctomycetota bacterium | reverse complement strand
AAGAAACCACCATTCAGTCTGGATGCCAAAAAGGTGTTCAGGGATGTGGTTTCCTTTGGCCCAGTTTCGAACATTTTTGTATAGGTTGCTCCACATCATCACTAATAACAAGAACACCAGGCCCACAGTATTTAGGTTTCCACTGCTTTTATCTTCTGCCGGTGGTACGAGGTTTCGTCGCACACATCGAAGAAAAACTAAACTTACCCCTATCCCCATAATCATTCCGAAAAGCTGCTCCATCCATTTCCAATAGTCCAAACCCTGCAGTGCACTTAAGCTGCCAATTGGCCCCCACTGGGCACGACCAAGCATGTTAACAAAATTTCCCACAGCAAAACCGATTCCACCTGCTAAGAAGCCACAAAGTGCTACCTTCAGTGCCGCCCGATTTTGTCGATGAATAAGATAAAACACAAGCGCGATGAACAGACCGACACAACCCGACCAATTGTCACTACGTGGCGGGGTCATGTGCAGTCCCAATAGGCCAGTCAGAATTATGTATCCAGCCAACCAGCCGCCGGCTAATAACATCATAAAAAAGCAGGCCGTCCGATTACGAGGAACGATGGCTGCGTACACGCCGGCTACAAGCAAAGAAGACAAAGCTGCGAACCAGTCGGTGTCATTTAAATACCAGGTCTCAACCAGCCACGCGGTTAAGCCGCTTAAGTCCATAGCAAACCAAACGAGCCACAACGCTACTAAAGGTCCTGCGAAACGCTCCAGATATGAGCGGGATTGAGTTACACTGAGGGCGAGTATGGCTGAACCAATCCCAGCCCATAATCCTCCAATCACGAATAAGCAGGCATAACCATAAGCGACATCCGGCAGTGAAGAGCTTGCCGTGTAGCCGATAATTCGTCCGTAGCTCATCTGTCCTCCAAACGCCCATCCGATAGCGCCGCACATTGCCATAATGGTCGAGCGCCGCCACCAGTCCTGCCTACCGGAGGCCAAACAGATTGAAAGCCCTAAGAGTGCACCTGGAACCATCGCGCCGGCTTCATGGCCGTAGTCACCGCGAAAGCCCCATCCGACCGACATGGCCAGTGCCGACAATACAATCCCAACCAGTGCCAAATCAGATGTGTAAGTTTTCGTATCCATATCTCGTTTTTTGGACCCCGATAAAATCGGGGTTGGCCTACGAGTTCTTTACACGACCAGTCGCAGCCGAATATTAAAATACCAAATTCGAATAGAGAGCACAATGGTCGTTCCATATTTTCCGGGCAATGCGAGTAGGGACAGTTGCAGGACGGTTGCGGTTGCGAGGCTCCACCGTAAGGCGTCCCTTGAGGGAGTATCGGTTGCGTCCCGATAAAATCGGGATCGTTTTAGAAGGACGCAACCGAAAGACGTTATACGAAACGAGTATCGCAACCGTTGTCCGCAAGGACTCACAGGAGAACGAAACACGTTTCTTACCTATGATTAAAATCTCCAAAGGAGTCTTACAACAATCGCATCAGCCGCTGCTGTATGCTGGTACTCGATGCCGAAAGAACTGTTTTCGGCAATTTCCACCTGGGCGCCAATATAAGCCCCGAAAATTGAACTCTCCTCGATATCCCAGGAGTATTTCGAAGTTAAAAGACTTTGTCCGCTGACTTCGCTAAACTCATCGTCCAAATCGCCAATAATGAAGTGGAAGAACGGACCGCCATAAATCGAAATACGTTCTGCCAGCTTGTAAGTTGGGCCTACCGCAACCTGGATTTCCGTAATATTCATCTCAATGAAGTCAGCCGCCGCCCAGTGCGCTGCATTTAGTTTCCCATCAAATTCAGCCCAGCTGGCTTGAAACAGTCCACCTAATTTCAGGTTATCATCTTCGTAAAAGGTTGCTTTGATACCACAGCCAATGGTGAAGTTAGCGTGGTCATCAAATTTTTCTGCATCTTCCCAAATTGAGTCACCAAACTTGGCGGTTGTTGCGCCCAGACGCAAAAATACATCCAGGTCGTCGGTGATGCCATATCCAAGGTTGAAATAGGCCTTATTCGTCTTGAAATTTTTGAGTGTCAAGGAAACCGCTTTCCCTGAGTCGAAAAAGACACCATCAAGGTGCTCAATCCATTTACCTTTGCTCAATTTAAAGTCCATCGTGCCGTATGAGTATTCAACCCCTTCTTTAAACTGCCCTTTTCTAAGGCCGGCTGTTGGGGGCCCCAACGGGTCTAAGGCAAAAGCAGCCGAGCCGCCCACCATGACTACAAGACCTAACAACCAAATATTTCTGGTATTTCCGGCTTTTGATAAGAATGTTTCCACGTTCATATTGAATCTCCTCTCTTTTCTATTCTGTCACCACAAAATATGATTGTTATTAGAAGCCTCTATTTATATAAGGCAGCTCACCATAAAAAAGTAACGTATTTATTGAGTTACCAACCATCAAGTTATTGCCTTTTATATATAGAGAAAGCTCTGCAACACGGCTGTTTCAGTATGATGCAGCCGAAATAGGCGGCACGCAAAAACGAGAGGTTTCTGACATGAGAGTACTACGATTCATACAGAAATGGTTATGTAAATTGTGGGGTTCGGGCGTGAGTTTATCAACGGGGATTGATTCACACAAATGGGAAAGCAAAATCGAGATTTGGAGTCATTTGTCGAACAGGTACTATTAAATCATTCGACACAAACACTCTGTGCTCAACCCGACAATTCCGGCACAACGTATGGCTCGCGATAAAAGCCACGAACCAGACGGTTGGCTTGTTCATTATTCCTGAAGCACTCGTTCTGGCGGTCAATCTCCAGCCACGGCCCCAGTGTTACAGTCCTGGCGTCGATGTTGATTTCGTGAGCCGCAAGGTGCTCAAGCAGCCGGTCGAACATGTCTGTGAATATCGGGATGTCCCGGACGCGGGCGTGCATCTCTTTCCGAGAGGCTTTCACACCGAGCCGGTACGAGATGTTGCCGGTATGGCTGACAGCGGTGGAGATGTGTCCTTCGAGGACATCGGCGTTGAGGTCTTCCCGACGGCCACTACGAACTGCCTCAATGAAATTGACGAAATGATCGCCACCGCCACTGAACGTTTTGACCTGTTTGCCCTCGTTGTCCCACGCTATGCCACGGTAGAGACTTACTGACCCGCCTTCACAATCGACAATCACACCCACCCGCTCACCACGAAACGCAGGCATTTCGTCAGAGCCCCCGGCCTTGCGGAGGTTGTGGACCTCATAAAGCAGCGGGGCCGTGGGAAAGTCATAATAGATTATCTGCGTATTAGGAACATTGCAGGCGTCGTTGAACATAAACCTGCCACCAATGCTTATTACCCGGCGGGGAAGCATCTTCTCGCCCAGGCACCACCGAGACACATCCACCTCGTGGACACCCTGGTTGCATGATTCTCCGTCACCGGTGTTCCAGTCAAAGCTACAGTCATATTGGAGACGGTCCCGATAGATTGGCAGCTTCTTAGCAGGACCGCACCAGGTATCGTAGTCGATAGTATCAGGAATCGGGAGCGGAGTGTCGCGCTTGCCGCACGAGGAACGCGACTTGTTGGCAAAAGCGGTGATGTATTTTATCCTGCCGAGGTTTCCTTCATGGATCCATTGGATTGCCTTAGCGATGGAACTCTGCGAGCGACGCTGGGTACCACACTGGACGATACGATTGTATTTTCCGGCAGCGTTGACCATCTGCCGGCCTTCCCAGATGTAATGCGACAGCGGTTTCTCGACATAGACGTGCTTGCCGGCCTGACATGCCCAGATTGTACTAAGCCCGTGCCAGTAGTTCTGCGTCGCGTTAGCGATCACATCGATATCTTTGCGGTCGAACATCTTACGCATATCGACATATTGCTCAACCCTGTGCCCATACTTTGATTCGATCATCTTAGCCGCCTCTGCCATGCGCTGTCGATCGGGGTCGCTCAGGGCCACGACAGTTACACCTTCCTGCTTCTCGAAGGACGGTATGTGGGCCCCCTTACCACGACCGCCGCAACCGACCAGGCCCACACGAATGCTATCATTCGCTCCCTGTACACGCGAGTACGGCAATGCCGCTGCGAGTCCTCCGTAAGGAGTCCCTATGACTGCAGCGAAGGTACTTTTTACGAAATCTCGACGGGTAACGTTTTTCATAATTTATCTCTCTTTCTTTTAGTTCTGACTCTGCTATTTCTCTTCTAAGGAATCCAACAGTAAGTGGTTGACGGAATGCATTTCTTCAGTCAACCCTGCTAATTCGTCCAGTGTTTTTGCCGATTCGATAGAGCGCAGAACATCCACCAGCTCAGCGGCGCCGTTAATCGTATCAAGGCCATTGTTCTCCATGGTTACCAGTATTTGCCTGAGGCGTTTTGCCAACCGCTTACGAAAAAACTCGACCTGGCCTTCATCTAAGGCGCCCTCTTTCCAGGAAGGCTCAAATTCATGAAACGCAGTGCAAGCCTTCTGTATGTACAAGAGAACTATACCTCTTGCTGGGTTTCCTGAGGAAAGAATTCGTGCCCACTGTAACTCTTCGTTTCGCCAGTGCTCATCTTCCACCGTCGTCTTGTAGTCCAGTTTGTCTTGTGAAGTCATAGTATGAGTCCCTGTTATTTCGTGTCCGGAACAATCACCTTTGTTTCCACCGTTAGGTGTCCTCCGAAAGGAGTCCTTAGGACTGCGGAGAAAACGCCTCTTTGCAAAGTTCTCGATATTTATTCTGTTCTTCTGAACCGGCGTGTCCGGCAGCTCCCTGCTTCCAGGCCGAACGCGCGTCTTCAAGGCGTCCAAGGGCTTGAAGTGCCTTTCCCCGCCAGTATTGAGCCGATGCCTCCGGAGGCCTGTTCGAGCGTCCGACACCTATGTTTTCCGGATAAGTTAAAGCCGCTTCAAAATCCTGCAAAGCCCCTTTGAAGTCCTTATTTTCAAAGCGTTCCCGGCCTCGTTCCAAATGTGCTTTATTGAATAAGTCCCATGTGATTGTCTGGCCTTCCCAGTTAACAAAGTACGGCGTAGATTCGAGTAAATCAACAGCATCCCCGTATCTTTGTTCATCAAGATATGCCTGAGCGAGCATAATAATAATATCAGCCCGCCTAAGTATCTCAAACGGCGTTGATTCGAGAACCTTTATCGCCTCGGGGCGTTTATTTGCCAGCAAGAGAACATCTGCCAAGTCCCGATATAAGGCCTGGTCTTTTGGCCGAGCAGTTATGGCTTTGCGGTAAAATCTTTCGGCCTTCGACAGGTCCTTCTCCACTGCCCAGGCGTAAAGACCGAGATTGCGAAACGCGACGCTCAAGGATGGGTCTAAATCAGCCGTCCTTTGCCAGTGCCGGGCAGCTTCAGATAGCCGGCCAAGATGACCGTAAAGATTTCCAAGATGCAGATGTGCATAAGCATCATCAGAATTTTTCTCGATGGCGAACTTAAGTACTTCTATTGCTTCGGGACGGGATGGAAAGATATAATCCCTGTAAGTAATTGCAGCTTTGTTCAGATAAGTATGCGCACTTGCCTGGTCTGCCTGCAGAGAGTTGAAATAGGCCAAGTAGTAGAGTGGCAAAGGGCTGCGTTCGTTTTCAGGCACCGCCTCGACACACACTGCCAAAAGCAGCTCTGCGGCTTCATTCGCCAGTCCTAACTCTCCAAAGACAAGACTGGTCTCCAACATCTGAAAATCATCCTCTCCTACGAAGGCCCGCACTTGACGTACGAAGCGTTGCATCTGACCTTTGTTTTGCAGGGCTATCAGCGCCCTTGGGACCAAATCCGTAGGTGTCTGAACGATTCTTTCTTTCGCATTCCTGTATGCCAATTTTGTATTTCCAGCAGCATACAAAGCTAAAAGCAAATGGTTCTTTGCCTTAGTATCATTAGGATTCAACTGAACCGCTTTCTCAAAGGCCTTAACGGCCTGTAAATAATCTCCCAGTTGCATATAAGCACGCCCAGCCAGGTCGTGGCCGAGAGAGGCGGTGCCCAGACACCTTACTGCCTTATAAGCGCACTCAATCGCCTCATTCCTGTTACCTAATCTTAAATGACTCAAACCCGAAAAGAACCACGATAATCCATCGGTGCCATCTCTGCTAAGAGCTGTTTTTAATCGTTGAATTGCCTTCTCATAAAGTCCCGCTTCGATATCAAGCACAGCCAGGGCACGAAGTGCAGGCGAATATTGTGCATCTTCGGCCAGTGCCTTTTCATAGTACTCGCGGGCCTTTTTGCGGTTTGTTGCCAGGTCGTGCTTTCTACCTCTGAGGTATTTTTCCTCCAAAGTGAGCCGCTCATCAGGTTTTGTCATTAACTTAGAAGGCTCAGGTGGAGAAACCTTAGGAATCGGCAAAGGAGTTGCGAAGGAAGCCAGAACCTGCCCTTTCTTAGTCTTGATTGTTACATCGACAGGCGATTGCGGAGCTGAGAAAAGCGTCAGCGTCCGGGGATTTTTGGGAGTTAGGTCAATTGTCCTTTTAAGAAGCGTCTTATCTCCCTGCGAAAGAGTACATGTAGCTGAAGGGAAATTAGCAGTTGCAAGAATCCGCAATTGGAGCTGATTTTCTTTATGAATAGTCTGAATGGCTATGTCTTTTGTTGCATATTCGAAG
This sequence comes from Planctomycetota bacterium, assembly GCA_022566315.1. GTDB lineage: Bacteria > Planctomycetota > Phycisphaerae > Sedimentisphaerales > Anaerobacaceae > NIOZ-UU13. The sequence continues at coordinate 3,597 of JADFJC010000129.1, read as the reverse complement.
CCGTCGCCAAGTCCATGCACAGGGTACCACCATTCCTGCCACGAGACCTCTTGCCTCGGCATCAACATGCCGTAATCGGACTGGGTCGGCAGCGGCCCGCTCTGGACCTCTATATATGGACCGTCATTATCGGTCAGGTTCTCCTGGCTTACGAGGCCAAAGTCCCAAGTCCCCCATGTCCAGGCTTTTTTCCCGCTTAGCTCATGGTGATTGGCCACCTGCACAATTCCACGGTCCATATCTACATCGTATGCCCCAAAGAAATCAAAGACACAATCAACAGAAAAAACCGAAGCCGAGGTTTCATAGTTTTTCAGCCAGGATATGTCCTTACCTTCGTGAATGGGCCAGGAAAAGAATTTGACTCCGTTGTGGTCTGTCCCAAGTGTCATCGGATAAATAAAGCGGGTACCAGGTCGGTTTGGAAAAGCCGTGCAGTTCCAAAAGTAATACGGGCTTATCGCATCGGTTGGATTGAAAATGCGAATCTGCTCATCTAAGTAGGCCTTTCCCGGGTGCAAAGTTACTCGCACCGTCCATTGGGTCCGCAGGCTCTTTTCCAGATTGTTAATTTCAAGGTAAGCCGAGCCGTCTGCGTTTCGGCCGATAAGCGCATCAACAGGTGACAAAATAGTTACAGTGTGTCCATGCGGGCCGGTGTTCCATTCGATACCACCACTGATCCAGGCCCCGCGCATCGCTATCATTCCCGGTTTTATCACATCGTTGAGATGGAACATCTGCTTGCCCTCAGTTTTGTCGAAAACTGAATGCAGACGGCCACCCAGCTCGGGAAGGCAGGTAACTTTCAAATATTCGTTTTCAAGGAATAGAGCTTTGTAGGTTCGATTTGCCTTGGTCCTGAAAAGGTGGTCCTGCATCGTATAAGGATAGATGATGGAGCCTTTGACCGTGGTCGAGAATTTCACCTCGTCTTCGAGAGCCCAGAACTTGGGATTTACATCTTCTGTCCATCCATAAGTGGGAATCGTTATAGTACCCTCCCAGGCTCTGACCTTTGCCCAGCTTTGCCTCGGAAGCATTAGAGGCAAGCCAACGGAAAACAGGACTAAACAAAAATACTTGAAAAGATATCTCATAATTATCACCTCACATTATCAACACGCCGAACCCAAACGCGACCTCTTGCAGGAATGAGCAAGTCCAGCGATATAGTGCTCTTAGACTTAGCGGCACGAGTGGGAATGGGCTTTCCAGTAAACACATCGATAAATTGATTAAGTTTATTTTCTTGAATCTGAATGGTAACAGTAACACTCACCACCTCATCATTAAAGTTTTGGATGACACAACTGGCATCGCTGTAAGGATAGAAGGGGTGAAACGTTACGCAGTTAGGGCCATCAAGAACTGGGGCCCGGGGCTTAGGCATGATGGTCGTGTCAATCTCTGCTATCGCACGATTACCGAATACATCGCGAAGAGCAGAAAGTGCCGGCCCCTCCATATCGAGCAAGCCCAGTGGCCGAGGACAGAGCAAAACCTCGCCTACGGCATCAAAGTCAGCCTGATTGTAAGTGTGCGTGTTGAGCAGTGCGATACCACCATTAGCAGTTTCGGTCATAGTAAGAAGGGCAAGCTGTTTACCCCCGGCCGTGCACAGTATATCTGCCGGCCCGGCTTTGGCTCCTATAGGTGATTCTAAATCAATCATTATATTCGTTTTTTCTAACTTCTGAGTCTTCGGTGAAAGGAACATCAGTCGGGCACGAATCGGCTTTGATTGTATATTTGGACTGACCCCCACAATGCGCGCAAGCTCATCCGCATCGGGTAACGCAATTAGAAGACTTGTGGTGATTATGAGGTAAGCGCCTCTGGCGCGGGCCTTGTTTATATGATTGAGAAGGTTCTGGTCTGCGGCCGCTTGGGCAGGAAGGAAGATAACCGGCGCACTTTCGGGAAACTTGTGCACCGGCACGAGGGGAATGCCGAGCATGCCTAAGAAATCCATGATGTACATGTCGCCGCCGGGGTCGCTGTTGGGCGGTTTGTAGGCAGGGACGCCAATGACGGGATGTTCACGAACGAAGGCAGCCAGTTCGACAAGCTGGTCGAACTCGGCTATAATCTTTTCGTGGTCAGGGTGGCCTTGCATAACGTTACCGAAGTTGAAGAAGACCAGTTCCGGCGCGCCGGCGAGGACACTCATGTATGCCTGGTCGATGAAGTCGTACTCGGCGCAGTCGCCGTGGTCGAACCAGGCGCCGCCAATCTTGTCCCCCGCGATGTCCGCAAGCCAACGGTAGTTGACGAATCCTTCGTAGGGCTGTACGAAACCGAACCGTTGTGTGCTTCGGCCGCGGGTTTCCGTACCGACCCAAACCTCATCGAAGATCTGGGGAAACGTTTCCGTGTCGTAGCCGAACAGGTGGAACCGGTCGTACCACTGGGGATATTTGACTATCATCGTGATGGTGGGATTGACCTCTTTCGCGGGTCCAACGAAGATTGATTGGGCCAGCTCGGTGAGCAAAGCGCGCCGATATTCACCCCAGGAACGGTCGCCCTTAGCGGCCTTCGATTCCTCGCTCACGTCGCCTGTGCAGAGGAAGTCGTCAACGATAAAGGTATCGAAGATACCTGCCGCCGTGCGGATGACTTTCTCGATATCGCGTTGGGTCTTTTTATTTTGCCAGTTGAACCAGCCGAGGGGACCTTTTTGGCGCACGCCGAAATCACCGCCGGGTACAGTGGCGATACCGCCAACCACGTCGATGTCTTTCCGGCTGAGCCAGTCGCGTACAAAGATTAGGTGTTCGGGCCGGACAACATGGCCGCCACGGTAAACTTCGATGTAAAGCTTAGTAATGCCCATGCGCTGGATAGTTTTCCAGGCCCGCGTGCGGACGGCCTCATCGGTAGCGAGCTGCTCGACCTGGCGCGATGTGGCGTATGACCCGAGACGCAGATCGCTCATCCGTGCCCTCGCTTTCTCCAATTGGCCTCTGGCGGTACAATGCCCAGAGAAGCTCATTACTATAAGCGTTATCGCACTAATCAATGCAACTGGTTTCACAAGCCCACCTTCCGTCCCGATAATTCGGGATGCGTTCAATGGTTTCTAAGCTTATCTTATAGATTACTCCGACCGAGGCGAAAATGCAAGTGATGAACTGCGAGATATTTTTGGGTTGCTTATGGCGATAGGCCCCTGTATAATCGTGCATTAAGCTCGATTCAACAAAGAAGTTACGCTACTACTGATTGGTCAAGACCACCCTGCCTTTCTCCAATAAGTCTTGAATATGGGTTCCTGCATTTTTAGGAGAGAATATTGATATTTTTGAAGAGGTAAACAAGATGCCATCAATCGGAGGAAAAAACAGCCCAACCTTCCAAAAATTGAGAGTTAAATTATCTGGAATTGGAGGAAATTGGGGATTTTCAGGTTTTTTTTCTGAATTTAGGGGCAAATGCTTGTTTTCGAGTTAAAAATGGGGGTTGGCACGTCAACTTGCGGGTCATAGGCAATGTAGGTAAGAAAAAAGGGGTAAAAAATTGGAGAAAGTGAGGAAAAATTGGCATAAATTCTGAAAAATCACGCTTTTTTAGCAACAATGATTAAAAATTCAG
>JADFJC010000237.1 GCA_022566315.1 Planctomycetota bacterium | reverse complement strand
GGCCTCAGCAAAACTCGGACTACCAACCAGTAGTCCTGCGTTTTGCTTCCACCGTAAGGTGTCCTGTGGACTTGCCAGCCTTGTCCTCGCTCAGCCAAAAACGAAACCTAATTTCTTTACCAGTCCTAACAGTTTGCTAAGGCCTCTGACTTTATTAGATTACTAAGTCCGTTCCCGAATTGTCAACCGATTTTAGCTTCTCCGGCAGTTCTTAGCGGAACTTGTGGCCCTTGAATCTTTTTTCTTTATCGAGAACGTCCCCGATAAGGTTCTCAGTGTGTGATTGCTTTGCATAGGTTTTCATTTTAGCTAAGATGTCCGGGTGCTCATCTGCTATATTATTCTGTTCGCTAATGTCTTTACTAAGGTCATACAATTCAAACGGCTTGTTTCTACCAGGTTTTACGGCCTTGTAGTTATCCATACGCACAGCTACCTGCTCGCGGTGCTCCCAGTAGAGGAATTTGTGCATTTTCTGCTTACGGCCGGCGGCGCGCTCGCCCAACAGTGTCGGAACGATTGATATTCCATCGATATTGTCCGGCGGCTTGACTCCGGCGAGTTCAGCTAAGGTCGGTAAACAATCCGGGAAGTACCACAAATGGTCGTTGACAACGCCGGCTTTGATTTTGCCGGGCCAACGCGCAATCATCGGGATACGCAGACCGCCTTCGTATAAATTTCCTTTTTGTCCTCGGAAATCTTTGTTGGGTTCAAAGAAGTTGTTGAAATAACGTTGCCCACCATTATCGCCGCAGACGAATACAATTGTGTCGTCGTCTATTTCAAGCTCTTTGAGCAAAGCGAAAATTTGCCCGATTTGCCGGTCAACCATTTTCACCATAGCAGCATAAACCTTTGCATCTTTGGTAACTCCGGTCCAGGGCTTATCTTTGAATTGGAGCCAGGCCGGCTCATCTTCCGGAATCCCCCATCGACCGTGCGGTGGAGTCCATGCACAGTAGCAGAAAAACGGCCTGTCCTTATTCTCACGAATAAACTTTATTGACTCATCGAATATCAGGTAGTGCGAGAATTGCTTCCCTTTGTAGAAGTCGCCGGAGTTGCCTTCGAGGGGCACTTTTTCACCGTTTCGCACAAGATAGTTGGGGAAAAACGAGTGAGCGTGGGTTTGATTATAGTAGCCGAAGAAAATATCGAAGCCGTGTTTTTCGGGAACGCCGGTAGTGCCACGGTCGCCGCAGCCCCACTTGCCAAATCCGCCGGTGGCATAGTCGGCTTGCTTGAGCACCTCGGCGATGGTTACATCCTCGGCGCGCATCGGCCAGACCTGGCTGTTCTTGCGGACGGTGCAATGGCCTGTGTGCCGGCCCGTCATTAGTGCGCAGCGGGTCGGCGCACATACCGGCCCGCCAGCCAGGGCCTGAGTGAAGCGCATACCTTCCGTTGCCATCCGGTCTATATTTGGAGTCTCGATGTATTTGTTGCCCATACAGGACAATTCGAAGTAGCCAAGCTCATCCAACATTATATAGATGATATTTGGCTTTTTGCCTTTTGCGATATTCTGCGGCGTCTGAGCACACCCAGGTGTTACAAGCGCAGCGGCACCGAAGCTGACGGCTTTTAGAAAGTCACGACGTTTCAATTGTGATTCCTCCTTATAAGTAATCGTTCTTTCGGCCTTTGTGTAAAACGTACAAGGCCATCAGATTTTATTATAAGCACGCTGAAATAATCAAGCAAATAATCCTTTAAGCTTGTAAATCGAAACAGCGGTGATTATATTCTTGTTATCTTATCTTTAGTAAGTACCACTGCTGTTGCAGTGGCAGGTTTAAGGAGTTGAAAGATGAAACCCAAACTCGTAGTTGTCGGTGCGGCCGGTCGAATGGGCAAGCGCATCCTTTCGTTAGCTGTCGAAGCCGGGGAGTTCGATATTATTGCAGCGGTCGAAAGACAGGGCCATCCGGATATTGGTAAAGACGCAGGTCTTTTGGCGGCAGCGGGGCCAATCAATGTTGAGCTGGCCGATGTGTTTATGGCCGCCGGTGGCTCGCAGCCCCCTCTTGCGACGGGAGTCGCTGGGGCATGTGTGGCGGTTGATTTTTCGCAGCCGGAAGCAGCGGAGAAGACCGTCGATTACTGCCTTGAAAATAGCGTCGCTCTGGTATCAGGCACTACCGGCTTAAGCAGTCAGCAGCGCGAAAAAATCAAAGCGGCCTCTGAAAAAATTCCCATTATATACGGCACCAATATGAGTGTCGGTATGAACGTTCTGTTCAATCTCGTTGGCAAGGTCGCAACAATGCTCGGCGACGAATACGATATAGAGATAGTCGAGCAGCACCATCGTTTCAAAAAGGACGCTCCGAGCGGCAGTGCTCTTACATTAGCTGAGAATATCTGTAAGGCAACAGGTCGGGACATCGACGGAACTCTGACTCACGGCAGGAACGGCAAGGACGCCCTGCGGCAGAAGGGCACTATCGGCGTGCACGCAATCCGTGCCGGCGATATCACCGGCATCCATTCGGTAATCTTTGGGACGCTCGGCGAAACCGTTACCCTCAATCATACCGCCAACAGCAGAGACACTTTTGCAAGGGGGGCACTGCGAGCGGCAAAATGGCTCGTCGGAAAAGAGCCGGCTTTATATTCAATGGCCGACGTTTTGGGAATTTAGAATGCCTATGGCCGGCAAAATCCATTCGTTAGAACCCCCCGTAAAACTGGGGCTAAATATCTGGATTGCGTCGCCGGAACGGCGACGGCTAAACGACCCCCACCACAGGGGTGGGGGCTAAACGACTAATATACTCAACTTGACTGACTTTTAAACTGTCATGCTGAGCGAAGCGAAGCATCTGGCCTTAGAACAGGATTTTGTCCCGTTCCGAGTGTGAGATTCTTCGCTGCGCTCAGAATGACAAGTTGCATATGCTCTTGTTAAAGCTATACTTAT
>JADFJC010000019.1 GCA_022566315.1 Planctomycetota bacterium | reverse complement strand
TGTTGGCATCCTGAGCGACACCGCCGGTGGCATCGTTGACGTCGTTGAAGCTCTGGCCAAAATAGACTTTGTGCCCGTTTGTTGGCGCTGCAAATTCTCCAGGCGTCCAGCTAAGTGTCCCCTCCCGCGGCACATCTGTCGCCTCATCAGCAGGGCTCGGTTTAGAAGCCGCACCAGGTGGTACACCTATCATCGCCTGCTGAATCTCGGCTTGTGTCAGCGCCGTGTCGTAAATCCTGACCTCGTCAGCCGCACCATACCAGTGGACCCAACCCTCGTACCCAATGAATAACTTGCCATTGCCGCCCACGAAATCCACCAGCGGTTGTCTATCGGTTTGTTCTCCATTCAAGTAGCATATCGCGTCCGTGCCATTAGCGACCCCCGCGATGTGGTACCACTCTCCTACTTCCAAGTTTTGTCCCACGTTAACCCATACGCGGCCGCCGGTCACAGGATTGAACTGAAATCCCAGGTATCCGGGGCTGCCCACCGCCTTGTATCTGAGCTGCCAGCTCCAATCCACGCCGCTCTCGGCCTTGGCTATCAAGCCCGGATTTGTTGTATGTGTTTCTCCAACTACGGAGGTCCTGGCCCATATCATGATGGTAATCGGAGCGGTAATATCCAAACTGGGATCGTTGCCTAAATCAACGTGGTCGTCACCATCAAATTCCAGCGCCAGGCCGCTTACGCCGCGTACCCATTGAGGATTTCCAACGATGGTTCCGTCGTGGCCGTTGCCACTTGAGTCGTAAGCGATGATGCCGGAACCTTCATCGAGCTTCCAGTGGCCCACCAGATCAGCGGATGCAATGGGCGCCGCGCCCAGCACAAGAATAGGAAAAACCAGATAAATCCATCTTCTACACATAATAATCCTCCTTATAAAAAGTCAAGATAATCATGCTTTGGCCACACACCAAAGCGACTGACAATGATTTTCACTTTCGCTATGCTCTGTCCATTCTGCCCAGGGTAATTCTTCACGACTTGAGATTACCTCCTTCCTTCGAAAGCCCGATATGAACTGTTGATTGAAGTGCAAAAACCGTCAGCACGAAGCACGAGGTTTTTATTAAGACTTTGTGCCTCGCTCAATAACCTTCCAGCCAAGCTAATTTGCACAAAAATTATGTAGATTTTGCCTATTGGAAAAACCAAAAACCCACAGGCTCTACTCATACTATTTGTACCATATTATCTATTTTCTCGTCAAGGAAAATATTATTAAGTCTTAGAGGATTTTGGTTCTAAACCGTGAAGGAAACGCACAAGTTCCGTATATATAAGCAATTACAAATATTAAATTGGGCAAAATTTAACTATGATTTTGATGCGCATCAGGGAATACGATATCCGGCAATGGCAGCTTGTTTTACAGTTGCTCATATCATAGTTCAGGGCAGGATAATACTGGTCCTGACATTTCTGCCCGGCCTGGTCCTTGGCTGGCTTTTTATCCGGACAAAGTTACTGTTGGCACCAATTTTATTCCACAGTATGGGGCAGGCAGGCAGGATGGGCTTTGGCCTACGCTGTTCTCTGTCAAAGTTTACTTCAAATCAATTGTTGATGTCCCAATTCCCACTTGCAAACTCAGCGATTCTCTATAATATATCAGTATGCAAAAACTACTCAACAAAATAATATGCGGCGACTGTATAGAGGTTCTGGGTAAGGTTGACGAGCCTTTTGCTGACCTTATCTTTGCCGACCCGCCTTTTAATATCGGCTACAAGTACGATAAATACTACGATAAGGTCAAAAAGAAAAACTACATCGCCTGGACAAAAGACTGGATGAGCGCCTGCAAAAAGGTCTTAAAGCCGCACGGCTCGTTCTACATAGCCATAGGTGATGAGTACGCCGCGAACGTAAAAATCATAGCCGACGAATTAGACCTTTTTATGCGCAACTGGATAATATGGCATTACACCTTCGGCCAACAGACGAAAAATAAATTCGCACGGGCGCACACCCACATTTTTTACTTTGTAAATGACCAGAAAAACTTCACCTTCAATGATTATACTGTACGAGTTCCGTCCGACAGGCAGTTAATTTATAACGACAGGCGGGCCAATCCGACAGGCAAGATGCCTAACGATGTCTGGGACGAATTCTCTCGTGTGTGCGGCACATTCAAAGAACGTCAAGGTTGGCACCCTTGCCAGATGCCTGAAAGCTTACTGTCCAGAATAATCGCCGTCAGTTCAAACCCCGGCGATTGCGTGCTCGACCCTTTCAGCGGCTCGGGAACCACCGCAGCAGCAGCAATCCAATTAGGTAGAAATTACGTCGGTGTGGAAATATCTGAAAAATACGTCGAAAATACAAATGAACGTTTAGCCCAATTGAAAAAGCAACATTGTGGCAACCTGTTTCTCAACACCACCGAGTTGAACGAGCTAAAACGTCTTTCGGCTGATATAAAAATACCCATAAAAGAAATTGCCGCCGACAGGAATCTTTTGAAGCTTTTTGCAAATCAATTTGCCGTGCGAATGAACAACCAAAAGCGCTACCGTCCGGAAGAAATAGCAACGGCTTTAAAGGATTTGGCCGATTGAAAAAAGCATGGATGAAAAACATTTTGCTATGTGCCCTGCCGTTCATTGCCAGTGCGGTGATGCTGACGGTGATTCAGGCACCAATAAGCTTCTCGCTGTTAGCGTGGGTGTCGCTGGTGCCTTTTATTTTGGCTTGTTCGCCGGATGCCAAACCCCGTCGCTTGGCCCTTGTAAGCTACGTCATTTCACTTTTTTACTGGCTGGCTAATCTATACTGGATAGTTCCGGTAACTATTGTAGGCTGGATTGTTTTTTGCCTGTACACGGCCTTGCTCTGGCCGATACTGGCGCTTTGTTTGCGCTACTGCAGAATAAAGAAAATCCCGTTGTTTCTGGCATCGGCGGTATTGGTTGTCGGCATCGAACGAATGCAGGGCTTTTTCCTGGGCGGTTTTTTCTGGCGGTTTCTGGCTCACAGCCAGTATCAAAATATAACACTTATCCAGATAGCCGACATGTTCGGTACCGCTGGAGTATCATTGCTGATAGCGATGGTCAACGGGCTATTGGCCGAGTTAATAATTGCCGCCCGTCTTGCTTTGGCAAGAAAGCAGGGGGGTCAAAAAAACATCTTTAAAATCATCCAATTACCAAAGGTCGCCCTGGTCTGTGCCGCTGTCGTCGCCACCATCATCTACGGACGATGGAGAATAGGTCAGGAAGACCAATGCCTTAAGCTCGGCCCTTATGTTGCATCCTTACAGTCGAACGTTCCTCAGTCGGTCAAGAGGTCATTCGAGTCCAGCGAGGATTTATTCAACGGATTGATGGAGCAAAGCAAAGCCGCTGTCCAGGCCGGTGCCGAGCTAATCGTCTGGCCCGAAACAATGGTGCAGGCAACGTTAAACTCTGAAGTGTTGCGGCTGTTGGAACCTTCGCATCCCTGGAAGGTTCTTGATAAGGCCCTTCGCGAGCATTCGAAAGATGCTGCTTTTGTGCTCGTGGGCGCATACGGGGGGATGCCGGAAATCCGGGAAAATTCAGAAGTCTATTTAGCTCAAAGATATAATTCAGCTTTTTTGTACAAAAGAGACGGTGAACAGGCCGGCAAAAGCTATAATAAAATACACTTAGTTCCGTTCGGTGAAGTGCTGCCGTTCAGAAAAAGCTGCCGTTGGCTTTATAATTTCCTGATGAAGTTTACTCCCTACAATTACGATTATTCGCTCGATGCCGGCACTGAATACACCATTTTTGAAATGACAAACCCGTACAACGAAACTCGCAACTATAAATTTAGTGTAATGATTTGCTATGAGGGCACAGTCCCTGCAATCGCCAGAAGGTTTGCTCTGGACAAGCAGGGTACGAAAAGAATCGACTGGCTTGTAAATATAAGTAACGATGGCTGGTTCGTTCGCTTCAAGGATGGGAAAGTGCTGCCAAGCGCAGAACTTGCTCAGCACGCAGCTGTTTGTGTCTTCAGGGCGGTCGAAAACAGACTTGCCGTTGTGCGAAGCGTGAACACCGGAATAAGCTGCTTAATCGACAGTTCCGGACGTATAAGAAACGGATTTTTGGCCGGCAATTTACCACCTAAAACTATGGAAAGAACAGGTATGCCAGGATGGTTCCTCGACAGAATTTCGATAGATAAAAGAACAACATTTTTTAGCAAATTCGGCGAATGGTTGGGTTTTTGCTGTCAAGTTTGCCTTATCTTGCTCATAATAGTACCGCTTTCGACAAAGTTCTTCAGAAGCAGAAAATACAGAACTCGTTTATCAGGACCGCCAAATGGAACATAAGCTCAAAAAAATAAATGTTTCCATCCTTGAGGCCTTGCTTTTTGCTTATCTGATGGTATTTGCCTTCGGATGCGATGAATCGTTACAAAGAACATCCGGCGATTACAACGTTACAAATATAAATACGCCCTGGGCAAAAGCTCTCCGAATCACCCAGGCGGCTTTGGCCGACAACGACCCATTAGCCAGGGTTCACGCCATTGAGGTGGTCGCATCCACAAGGCGGCTTAAACTGATGCCTCAAGTACTTCAATTACTGAATGATAAATCTATGCCGGTCAGATTTGCAGCAGCTTTAGCTGTGGGTGATTTAGAATACTCACCTGCGAAAAGGTCGCTAAATCAATTACTGAATGATAATGATGCCAATGTCATAATTGCCGCTGCTTATGCGATGGGAAAGCTTGGTTCTTTTGAGTATTTGGAAGTTCTTCGCAAAGCAGCAGCCAATGAAGACCAGAAGGTCAGAGCTAATGCCGTCTTACTATTAGGAAAAAGTGGTGATAAAAGCTCGTTACAACTCCTGTGGCACACTCTGCAAGACAAGGATTCAGATGACAGGGTCGTATATCAGTCGGCAGAAGCCATAGCAATGCTCGGTGACGAGCAGATATTTCCAAAGCTCTGGACAATGCTGATAAGTGCTTACGCGGACGTACGGCTTTTGGGCGTAAGGGCAATGGGCAAGCTCGGAACGCCGGGGGCAAAAAACGCCCTGATTAGAATGCTGGGCGATGATATTCTGGAGATCAGGCTGGTTGCAGCCGAACAGCTCGGCGTCTTCAGAAATCCCATCGGCGAACCCAAAGTCCTCGATGTTTTCAAAAAAAAGCTCACCAGAACTCTGGATAAGCAGGCCAGCGAACGTACCAATGTGCTGACAGCCCTGGCGATAGGGCAAATTCGCACACCTGGTCTGAGAAAATTTCTGCCCCAATTACTTGAAAATGAGTCGAAATTTGTCCGTATTGCCGCTGCCAAAGCCGTTTTTCAATCTATAAAATGAAATAAATGAACCCTGAAAATCCTATTGTTATCGGACTTAGTACCGTCTATTTTTCGTTGTCCATTTTAATTTAGGCTATTTGCCAAAAATAACTTGACCTTTCAGGGCTTTAAGCGTAAAATTACAGTATATACATAATAATCAGGGCATGGGGCTCCATTTTGTGTGCCCGTACCAATTAACTTCAGGCTCACAGCTGATTGGTGCCGGGCGAAACGGAGGCTTTCCAAAACCCTTAAAAGCGTTTAGCATGCCTCCAAAGTGGGGTAATGGGTGTAGTGAAAAGAAAACACAAAGTTAACGAAAGGAGCCTGTTTTGAGTACGCTTACAAAGGTCTTAATAGTTCTGCTGACGATATCCTCGATTTTTCTCTGCGGCATTGTCGTAACTTATGTCGCCAATGCTGACAATTTTCGGGAAAAATATAATACTCAGAGGACAAAATACCAAGTCGCGGTGAGAAATGAGGAAAGCGCCAAGAAACAATTAAATTTAGCAATTGAGGAAGCGGGCAGGCGGGAACAGAAGCTAAAGGATGATAATAACGCCCTTAATATCCAGATCGGCCAATTAAAAACCGAACGAGATGAGGCTAAAAGAAGAGCGGACGAAAAGGATTTGCTTGCGAGTAAATGGGAAGACCTAACCACAGAATTCACCAGCACCAACGAGAGGCAAAGACAGTGGTTAGAAGATACGCTCGCTAAGCTAAAGGCAATTGAACTTGAGCAAATCAAGGGCGATAAAGAGCTCAAAGAAACCACAGCAACTCTTATTGAGAAAATGACGATAATAGAGACGCTGGAAAAACAATCGAGACTCCTGCTCGAAGAAAAGACATATTTGCAAAACGAGTTAGACAAGCTCCTCCGGCAATCCGGTAAAGCTGTTGCTCCTCTGGTGCCGGTTACTCCGATAAAGGAGAAAGTTCGAGTGGCCCCTCTCACAGTAGATATCGGCCTGAAAGGATTGATAACAGCGGTGGACCTCGAAAATTCTCTCGCCGAGATATCCATCGGCGCTGCAAGTGGAGTCAAACCAAATATGAAATTCCACGTAACCCGCGCCGATAAGTTTATTTGTGACATTGTGATTTTAGACGTTGAGCCTGAAAAGGCAATCGGCGCACTCGAACTTATGGACGTTACAAAGGAACAGCCTAAAGCCGGCGATAACGTAAGTACCAATTTATAATATGAGTTCATTGTTCATAGACCACGAACTATGAACACACTATGTGAGGTTGATATATGAGTCCTAATGGGCAAGCTCGCGGCAAAAAGGTAACTGTACCGTATAACCTCTATACGATTATTCTTGCTTTGGCGTTTTGCGCAGTCCTGGCTACTGCAGCGTTTGCCGCCTACCAGTGCTATGCACAGTACGGCACATTATTCAAAATACCAACGTAAATTTCACTATTGACAATACCGTTCTTTAGTATATAAAGATAGCCAATTGGAAATTTAGAGTTTTAGGAATCGAGAAAGGAGTCGAAAGTGGTGCTGGACACAATCTTAGGTTGGTTCAGTATGGATATGGGTATCGACCTCGGTACCTGCACTACCTTGGTCTGTGTCCGCGACAAAGGTATTGTCCTCAATGAGCCCTCCGTCGTTGCTGTTCGCAAAGGAACCAACATTGTCCTGAACAACGGCGAAGCTGTTGGTCTGGTTGCACGTGAAATGTTAGGCAAAACACCAGGCTCGATTAGTGCAATAAGACCCCTCAAAGACGGCGTAATCAGCGATTTCGAAATCACCGAAGCGATGTTAGGCTATTTTATCAGGAAGGTGCACGGCAGGGGCGGTCTTGTCAGACCACGGGTGGTAATCGCCGTGCCGAGTGGAATAACCGCCGTTGAACGCAGGGCCGTCATAGATAGTGCCGAACGTGCAGGTGCACGCAAAGTCTATCTGGTTGATGAACCAATGGCCGCAGGAATCGGTGCCGCACTACCAATCACAGACCCTACCGCTTCAATGATTGTCGATATCGGCGGAGGAACTACCGAAGTGGCCATAATGAGTCTGGCCGACATCGCCACCTCCGAATCAATTCGCGTCGGCGGGGATGATATGGATGAAGCTGTGATAAACCATCTTAAGAAAACTTACAACCTGCTCATCGGCGAGGCAAGGGCCGAAAAAGTCAAGATACAAATCGGCTCCGCCGCTCCACTGGAAGAAGAATTGACGATGGAAATAGCCGGCAGAGACACCATCTCCGGTCTGCCGAGAAAAATCGTCATAACAAGTGAGGAAATCCGTGAGGCGCTCCGCGACCCCATCGCTACAATCATAGATACGGTTACGTTAACACTGGAAAAAGCCGAGCCGGAATTGGCCGCCGACCTCATCGACAACGGCGTACACATCTGCGGCGGCGGCTCACTGCTGCGCGGAATGGATGCGGTACTGGCAAATGCAACCGGCCTGAAAGTCGAAATAGTTGACGACCCGCTAAGCTGTGTAGCGCGTGGTACCAGCGTCTATCTGGAAAATCTGGAGTTGTGGAAGGATACGATGGACCATAACGAATACGGATGGGAATGATTCGTCGTCCATCGTGCGTAATGCGTATTGTCTGAGAAACTAAATATACGCAATACGACCTACACCATACGATAATGGCAAGGAAGCAAATTAGAGTCTCCAGACGAATGTTGTTTACCTGGTTTATGTTAGCCGGGTCCATCTTCCTTTTTGCCCCCCAGAAGCTGACAGACAACTTCCAGTACGCTTTTTTGCGTGTTTTTAACTGGCCTTTGAGCATTGGCGAGAACATTTCGCTTTCGGTGCGTACACGGCAGCCGCTCGGAGATGCAGATGTAGTGCCCCGCAGAGAGTACAACAAGCTCCAGAATTATCGTGCCAACATCGAAGGACAGTTAAGAAAAGAACACGAAAAGGTTGAAATGCTATCGGGACTGCGCAATAGATTTCCACTGGAAGCCGGTGATTTGCAGGTAGCATCTGTTTTTCCAGGCTCCTTCGACAAGTTGCATGGCGAGCTTAGTATCAACAAGGGCACAGATGACAAAGTGGCCAAGGGTCAATTCGTTTTGTCCGACAATAGCATTATTGGAACCGTCGGCGATGTCTCGGCCCGCGGCGCCAAGGTGAAATTGTTTACGAACCCAACATCCAGTATCGCGGTGGAGGTAGCCAACACAAAGCGCCTCATGTGGGGCAGCGGCGACAACCTGGCCAGGATACCGATGGTGACGCACAAGGTCAAAATTGACAGTGAGGTTATGGCCAGCAGCAGGAAGACCGGCTTCCTGAACGCCCCTATGATTATTGGAAAAGTGCTTCGCTGTGAAAGGAGCGCTAAAAGTCCCATGCTTTGGGATATAGTAGTGGAGCCGGTTTGTGATTTTGAACAGCTAAACGATGTAGCAGTAATCGTGATAAATCCGCCAGAGTAATTAAGGATTTCCATTTTGCGATAGACTTCAAGATGGAAACGGCTGAGGATATATAAATGCGATGGTTCCGGTTTGCAGTTTTAGTTCTTCTTGCCACTGTCCTGCAAGCCAGCTTTTTTGCGGATTTGAACATCAAGCCTGATTTGTTGTTAATCCTTTTGGTATTCTTTGCTATTTACTGCGATACCTCGAATGCAATTATATGCTCGTTCACAATAGGTTTTGCCGCCGACCTTATTGGTCGCACGATGGGCCCGCAAATGATCAGCTTTGGTCTTTTCGGCACGGCTCTGGCATACCTGCACCAGGTCATTGTCATCAGAAAAATGTCGTATCAAGCTCTTGTGATATTCATCACGGCACTTTTGGCCGGCTCGATGGTCTATTTCTTAAACTCTCTAAAAGGTGAGCCGACCCCACAAAGTATGTTCGCTGCTCTTTTCGGGATAGCACTGTACTCGGCCCTCGTAGGACCATTTTTATTCTTGCCGTCTGCCTGGTGGATGCGTATAAAGATAAGCCGCTTTAGCCGACGTTAAACCCGCACCCTGAGAATGCCGAATTACAAATCGAAGCACGAATCACTAAAGACAGGATACGATGTACGATAAGCGAATCAAAATTCTTGTAATCCTAAGCGCCCTGCTTTTACTGCTCTGTTTGCTCCGCCTGACACAAATGCAGTTGCTTCCAAGCTCTTCGGTCCAGAGCGATATCGAGGAGTTGAAACGCCAAAGAGGCCAATCCCGGCAGCTTAAAACAGTCAGAGGCGAAATACTCGACAGAACAGGCAAAAAAGTATTGGCCGCTGATGAACCACATTTCCAATTGTGTATAAATTATAAAATCAGTTGTTTTATGGACGACCGCGTCAGTCAGGGCAGATTATTAAGGGCCGCCGACAAAGAAGATGAAGACGCAGTAGCCAAAGTACAAAAAGAGCTGGACCTCAGCCTCGAAGACTTAAACCAGATAATCGACAAGTGTGCTCAGTTCAGGGGTGTCCAATCTTCGAATATCAGAGCTGAAATAAAGAGAATAAACGATGACATCTGGAACATACGCGCATTTCAGGCATGGCGGCCCAACTTCCCGAATTCCGAACTTAGTAACAAATACAACAACATAATAAGTGTCCCTCATTCTGAAGCAATGGCCGATTTCCAAATGAAAGAACCGGACTTGACAAAACGAATTCGCCTCATCAACAAAATTGATATTGCCGAAATGCACAAACACTGGCCACTGTTAGAGCTGAAAACTGATGATGATATTTTTGCCGCTCAATTGGAGTTTTTGAATGTCGATGGTATTCAGATTATGCCGGAAGCGAGGAGGTTCTACCCGTATGGAACGGCTGCCGCCCAGACAATAGGCTGGGTCGGACCGGTAACACAGAACGAAGAAGACAAACGGCTCTTCGCAAACGATAAACTATCAAGCTATTTGAGTGGAGAGCTCGGCGGACGAGAGGATGGAGTTGAGTATATTTGCGAAACCATCCTTCGCGGCAGACGGGGGGAAGAGATTAAAGACATAGACAATCAACTTGTAAGTCGAACCGAAATCCGGTTCGGCAAAGACGTCTCGCTGACATTAGACATCGAGCTTCAGCAAAGAATAGAAAACTATCTGACCACCTACAACCACGAGCCCAATTGCGGACCAGGGATGGCGGCAGTTGTCATTGACGTTGGAACAGGTGATATTCTCGCATTGGTTTCGATGCCGCTCTTTGATTTGAACCGTGTCAGGTATGACTACGGCGGTCTCGCTAACGACCCCGATAAGCCTTTAATAAATCGAGCGATAAATAAGTGGTATCCCCCCGGCTCAGTTATAAAGCCGTTGATTCTTATCGCAGGGCTCGAATCCGGCAAAATCACACCAGAGAAGGTCATACCCTGCCCAGCTCAGAAGGCCCCAAAAAGCTGGCCAAGCTGCTGGCTGTACAATAGATTCAGAACGGGCCATGACGGCAGGTGGGAAAATTACGCTCTAAACGCCATCAGGGGCAGTTGCAATATTTATTTTTCCCACCTTGCAGACAGAATCGACCCTCTGGTCCTCCAGCAATGGCTCTTTAAATTCGGCTACGGCCGAAACATACTATTTCCCCCGGCTTCCATTGCCCAAACCGAGCTTAGTAGAAACCTGCGGCAATTATCAGGCGTAATCTCAAACACTATCCCAAAGGGCCCAATCTCAAGTTTTGAGCAAGTGCCGCCGCTTAGTGAAAGTGAAAGAAGATGGTTCGGCATAGGTCAGGGCAATCTGCGAGTTACACCTCTGCAGGTTGCAAATGCAATGGCCGCTATCGCCCGAGGCGGATTCTATAAATCACCTCGGCTGTTTTTAGAAAGTTCACAAGAACCTGCGAGCATAAGCACATCGAGCATCGAAAATCGCTTGTCCGCCGTAGCTTCAGCGAAGGCGGAAGAATCGAGAATCGACCTTAACATCTCGCCACAGACTTTAGCAGTAATTTATGACGGTATGAGTGCTGTTGTTAACGAGACCAGCGGAACAGCTTACTCTACATTCCAACCGGTTCTTACAAGTCTCGCCGAGCAGGACATAAAGGTTTACGGCAAGACCGGCTCGACACAAGCCCCGGAAAACGCCTGGTTCGCAGGCTTTGCCACTGACAGCGCAAACCGGAGTATCGCAATAGCCGTCGTCGTCGAAGGCGGCCAGCACGGCTCGAGTGACGCTGCACCTTTAGCCCGTGACATCATCCAGTTCTGTTTCGATAGCGGATATGTAGGCAAATCCACCCTGACAACAGAATAGAACCCAGTGTCACCGGCAAAATAAATGTAGAACACAAAAATTTTCTGGCAAATCTGAGTTGATAATCTATTATCTTATGTAAGCGCTTTGCGGAATTTTGCTGTTGGCTAAATTTTAAATCGAAAGGAGAATGTAAAATGTACTGTCCAAAATGTGGTAAAGAAAACCCAGACAACGCCCAATTGTGCCATTCCTGCAGTTCGGTACTGACAAGCACTCCAACACAGGCTCCGGCTCTCGGTGTCAAAACAAGCGGCTTGGCGATTGCGTCATTCGTACTCGGAATGTTAGGCTTTTGTGCTTTCTTCATCACGGCGATACCGGCGATAATTTTGGGTATTGTGGCATTGGTAAAAATCCGCAAAAGTGCTGGCCAATTAACAGGTAAAGGCCTGGCCATCGCAGGAATCGTCGTCCCCGCCGTTTCTCTACTTTTTATTACCTATCATGTTGGCAATGTTACTTCCCGCGGTCGCCAGAACCAGAGAAATAGCATTCCGAATGGTCTGCGGCGAAAATATGTCGGGCATTTGCAAGGCAATGCTTATCTATGCCAATGACAATGATGATATGTTGCCGACGCCCTCAAAATGGTGTGATTTGCTGATTGAACACTGCGACGTATCCGAGAATACGTTCCGCTGCAAAGGTGCACTTGAAGGCCCTTGCAATTACGCTATGAATAAAAACGTAGAAAACCTGGACCCCTTGACTCTTCCACCTGATATGGTACTACTTTTTGAAACTCATCCTGGCTGGAACCAGTCCGGCGGACCTGAAATCTTAACCACCGATAACCACCAGGGTGACGGCTGCAATGTCCTGTTTATCGATTCGCACGTGGAATTTGTTAAAACAAAGGATTTAGATGACCTCAAGTGGAAGCCGGAGTAAGACAAGTAAGCAAAGGTTTTACCGAATGAGTGAAATCCTTGTACTACTAACGTGCAGCTTAAGGAAGTGCTATACTAATGTGGCTATGCAGTTTGTTTAAGACCTCTTGTAGTAACCGGAAGAATTTATCGTTGTCCGGCCAAAGGCAGCAGCAGCATCTTCTTTTTCAGGTACATACACACGCTCACCAAAATATTGTTTCAGATAGAGCAGTGATTTTTTTGACCCCACAAAGATACAATCGTGCCCGGCGTCAATAAGTCTCTGCCCTATCAGAAGTTCGCCCGGGCAAATCGGTTTTCAAGATAGTTGAGTGTTTTTTCGATTATTTTACCCGCCACCGGAGAGGCCACGACTCCGCCGGTATAGCCTTTGCCGAGTTCCTTGTTTGGCTTGCGGATTGAAACCAAAACCACTATGGCTGGGTCATCAGCCGGCGCACCGGCTATAAAGGAAGCGACATAATCACTATCTGAATAACCTCGCTCGTCGCTTTTTGCAATGTTGGCTGTTCCCGTTTTTCCGAACACCTGCCATTTGTCTAATTTGGCTCTTTTGCCCGTTCCCTCATTAACCACACCGACTAAGCAATCGCTGACAATCCACTCGGCAACTTCCGGCTTGACGACATAACCAACCGGCGGCAGAGGGCGTTTCAACTCGGTAATCTCTCCATCGTTGTCAACAATCGCTTTGACCAGGAACGGGCGAACGAGGCGACCGCGGTTGGCAAGTATGCAGAAAGACCGAACTAATTGAATCGCAGTTACAGTAACTTCCTGACCAAAAGGTATCCGGGTTACACTATATCCCGTCCACTTGTGTGCAGGCCGCAACAGACCATCGGCCTCACCCGGCACGTCAATCCCCACCTTTTTGCCGAAACCGAAAAGTCTCAGACCTTTATAAAGTCTGTTTTTGCCCAGCCTCTGTCCGATTTTGGCCATCCCGATATTGCTGGACTCAATCAGAATCTCGCGAACCGTCAAATCACCGAACCCTCTGCGATACTCACCGATTCGTCCAAAACCTCTGCCGGAATAGTTTCCGTTTTCGCAGAATATCTTTTCAACTTTATTTACAACGCCCGCATCAAGGGCAATTGCGACCACGAGCGGCTTTATAATACTGCCCGGCTCGAACTCATCGGTTAAAATCCGGTTGCGGAGATTATCAGGGTCGGTCGAGTGGGCATCGGCAGGGTCGAAATCAGGCAGTGAAACCATGGCCAAAATTGCTCCGGTCTTTGGCTCTGCCACAATCGCCACAGCCGACTCGGCCTCGTAGTTTTCGTATTGCTTTATCAGCTCATCTCGGGCAAACTGCTGGATAGTAGCATCAATGGTCAAAATAATCCCGACACCATTGGTCAAAATGCTGTTTTGACCAGACCCATCGGGCGCCAGACTTTGTTCAATAGGTACGGGGCGAATGGGCCGACGACGTACATCAGCAAAGAACATATCCTGTGCCGCCGAACCGCTGAGCTGTTTGTCGTATTGGTACTCAATGCCCTCTAACCCCCGATTATCAATGCTCGTAAAACCAACAGCGTGCACGGCTAATCGACCCATCGGATAATGTCTTCGCCAATCAGATTCGACGCCGACGGCACTTGAAATTCTACGGGCGGCATCACATTCACTCGCCTCTGCCCCTGTCTTGATTTTTACGTACCCCGGGTTTTTGCTTTCGTTGATAAGTTTATAGATTTCATGCGCACCCATACCCAATATCGGCTGGAGCTCACTCGATAAGCTTTTGGCGTCTTTGACCTTTCGAGGCTCAACTTTAACAATTCGGACTTTATTACTCGCAGCGAGCACTCTGCCGCGGCAATCAAGAATCACGCCGCGCTGAGGCTTGTGGGGCACCCACCCCTGCTGCTGTTCAAGACACTTGCCAATATAATGGTCGTTCCTGAGAAACTGCAGATAAAAACACCGCCCTGCCAGCGCCAGAAATGCGCCGATGAGAAGCAAAGAGAAAAAAATGGTAATTCGAACGCTTTTCAACTTTTAGTCGTTGGTATTTAATTCGTCAAATCGCTGTGAAACCGCAGCAGGATTTATTAAACCTTCCAACAGCAGCTGTTTGGTACCAAGCTCCTGTTTCAATCGGCTTTGCTCGACCCTGCAGGTGCAAAGTTTATAGAAAATACGATTGTTGGAGCTGCGAAGATAAACAGTGAAAACCAAAATCGCCGTAAAATAAAAAACAACAAAAACAAAGTATAATCGCGACATCGTATTCCGTTCCTCGAGCATCGAGCATCCAGCATCTATGTCTTATCGAGCCGGCAGTCTCAAACGCATCTCAACGACAAGATAGTCCTCGTCCTCTAAAATATCAGCGTTTAGCTCGCTTATCTCTTCGTAGCGAGTGCCGTCTCCGAGCTGCTCGGCAGCAATTTGCCACAAACTATCACCTTCACGCACAACGTATTGTCTGTTCCGCTTTGCACTGGGTGCTTTAAGCGTGTTAGACGAAGTAAGTTTGCGGCTGATGGATTTCACTTTCTCGAACAGTGACTTGGGAAATACACTCTCAGCTTTATCTTTAAGCAGCGGTATAGTAAGTTTTTGCCCGACATAAATATCATCGGGTGATTTCAACAGTTTGCGGTTGGCTTCGAATATCCGGTCAATGGTTATTTTCTTATTACCTTTTTCTGGGCCGTAAAATTTTTGTGCTATGGCTGCCAGGTTGTCACCTTCGCTAACAACATAGATTTTTGGCAAATCCGGCTTGATAGGCGAAGGTTCGTTGATTCTGGCTTTGTCATCAGCAGCTTCCACAACCGGATCGTCTCCTGACAAGGGTACTTGGAAGCGAATCTTCTCCTGGTTATCAGAGGAGGTCTGAGTTTCATCAGCACGTTCTTGTTTAACCCGCTGTGCCCGATTGAAAACTCCCTGGGCCTTACGTTCCTTAGCTGCAATACCCATCGAGCCATTTTGCAAGTTGACCATATTAGTTGTCAGCTCATTATTGTTTGTGTTACTGTGAAAGCGCGGCAGACCGTTAATTATAAAGGCAATTATAAATATAAAAACCAATCCTAACAGCAATCCAATCTTTGCATCGGAAGTCATAATGAAACTCCATACAATATTATTGTTTCTGTGCAATCCTTAATTTTGCACTTCTTGCTCGCCGATTTTCAGCAATTTCCTGTCGCGTCGCCACAATCGGTTTTTTAGTAATGACCCTGTAAATACTGTCCTTTCCGTTTTGCTTGAAATCGTTTTTAACTAATCTATCTTCCAGACTGTGATAGCTAATGACTGCTATATAACCGTTGTCGTTCAGCAGTTCCGGCGCCGAAGCAAGCAGCCTCTTCAAATTCTCTAACTCGTCATTGACTGCAATTCTCAATGCCTGGAAAGTCCTGGTGGCCGGGTGTATCTTACTTTTTCGGCTTCGTCCTGCCTTTCCTAATGCCTTGCAGACTATCCTTGCTAATTGTACGGTCGTGGTTATCGGTCCACTTTCTCGTTCCCGCACGATAAAACGTGCAATTCGCCGTGAAGCCCTGTCCTCGCCGAATTTGTAAATCAAATCAGCTAAGGATTTTTCATTTGCTTTATTAACTATATCGGCAGCGGTCCTCTTTAATCTTTTGTCAATTCTCATATCCAGCGGCATATCGTGAAGAAAACTAAGCCCCATCCGGCTATCAGCCAACTGTGCCGAACAAAGCCCCAAATCCGCAAATATGAAATCAACTTTATCTATACCCTGCTCTTGGACCTGCTCGCTGATTCGAGAAAAATTCGAATGAAGCAAAATAACCTTACAGGAAAGGTCTTTTAATAAAAACTGGGCCCTTCGGATAGCATTTGTATCAACATCCAGACCTACGATAACTCCCTCAGGGCCCAAGGTCTTACCGAACAGATAACTATGACCTCCCTGTCCTATGGTCGCATCGACCATCACGCCATCCGGTGGCAATTTTATCTGCTCGGCTAACGTCTCAGCGAGAACCGGAATATGCTCTACTATCGAGCCATTCACTTCTATCGTATCGCGTATATCGTTTATCATATCGTGTATATTGTATCGCATTGCGATGCATCGGGACGCAATACTCAACACGCGGGACGTAACTACGTTTCAGCCTACAGCTACGGCGTTCTTCTGACTTTGAAGTTTCTCAACAGCAGGTGAAAATTCAATGCCGGAAAAAGTCCCGTCGATTTTCTTCAATCGTTCCAGCCGTTCACCGAGAACTACCAGAGAGGCGAAGGTCCGTTCATCAACCTCTCTTTCACCGACGAGACTTCCGGCAACAATCCGACAATGATTTGAATCCGTTCCAATCATGTTGTCTCCATTCTAAAGATTAAGGTTAAGTCTTCTGCAAAATCAAGGTTAGGCATAACTCTAAAGCTTAAAGTTGTTTGCTCTGCTCGTGCAGGACAATCTGCCGCGCCTGCGACACCTGTTTTTGATATTGGACCATATTGTCTGAAAGATATTGTTCCCAGCTTTCACTGTTCCACAGCTCGATATGGTCTCTGACACCGATAAGTGTAATATGGTCTTTCAATCCCGCCCTCTTTCGCAACCTTTCATTCAAAAGCAATCTGCCCTGACTGTCTAATTCTACCTTACTGGCCAAAGCAAAGCTGATTCGCTCGAACGCTACAGCCTCATCAGGGGCGGTGGTACCGGGTGTAACCGCAAGAGCTATATGCTCGAAATACTTTTCGGGGTACAAACAAAGTATGCCGTTGGCGCCGAAGACAAGATAGAAATTGCTGCCGTGCTCATCGACATCAATTTGACTTCTCAGCTTGTTCGAGATGAGGACTCTGCTCTTGTTATCGACAACGTGCAGATATTCGCCTGTTAATAAAAGCATGGCATTAGTCCCACTTGATATATTCAATGTGGGAAATCGTACCACTTCCTACCACTTTGTCAATATACAAATACACTTTTTCCAAAATTTCTGAAAAATTTTATTATAGGACGGTCCCCGAAAGAATCTAATTCACGCAAATACAAGTGCTTACGAAAATATAATACTTTTGGCAGAGCTGATTATTTTTTTATACTCCCCTACGGTTTTCCACAGGGCCCTGTAAATTTCGCAACAGTTCATCCAAAACATGGAAGAAAATCGAAGGCATATCGCAGGAGCGCTTAAAGAAAAGGGATTTTATAACAAAAGCGGGCGATGGGGATCGAACCCACATAGTCGGCTTGGAAGGCCGATGCTCTGCCATTGAGCTACGCCCGCAATACAATTGATTCCGCCTATAGCGGATTCCCGCTACGGCGTATCTTCGACTTCGATATTGATTATTTATTATTTATTATTTACAATTCGGCAATCGAATATAGGTATTTAACGATAAATAGTCAATGGTAAATTAAAAATGAATATCTCAGAAACAGCCGCGGCAGCCGGGTCAGCCTCGATTCAACTGGCAGTGGCCAAGACCGATGTAAAGAACAACGCTTTAGCCGAGATTGCCAAAGCCCTGAAGCAGCACAGCGATGAAATCGTCTCAGCCAACAAAGAGGACATGAACACAGCCGAAAAGAATAACCTAACTGCGCCTTTACTGAAACGTTTAAAGTTTGACAAAGACAAAATAGCTGATGTTTGTGCCGGTATCGACAGCCTCATCAAACTCGATGACCCTGTCGGTAAAACAATCACTGCAACCGAACTCGATGAGGGGCTCAAACTTTACAAAGTCAGTTGTCCGATTGGTGTTATCGGCGTTGTTTTTGAATCTCGGCCGGACGCCCTTGTGCAAATATCAACGCTCTGCTTAAAAAGCGGAAATGCTGTCCTGCTGAAAGGCGGAAGCGAAGCCGTAAAAACCAATAGAATCTTAGCCGAGACAATCTCCGAGGCGGGCGAAAAAGCCGGACTACCCAATGGATGGATTCAACTATTGGAAACCCGCCAGGACGTTGCTCAGATGTTGGCCTTAGATGAATATATCGACCTTGTCATCCCCCGCGGGTCGAACGATTTCGTGCGTTATATTATGAATAACACGAACATACCCGTACTCGGACACGCTGACGGTATATGCCACGTTTATATAGACAGTGATGCGGATTTGGATATGGCTGTGAATATCACTGTCGATTCCAAGTGCCAGTACGTTGCTGTTTGTAATGCCGCAGAAACACTGCTGGTAGATAATAAAATTGCCGAAAAGTTTCTCCCGAAAGTCAAAACCGCTCTGGAAGAAAAGGATGTCCAGCTACGCGGCTGCGAAAAAACAGCATCAATAATCGATGTAAAGCCGGCAACCGAGGAAGATTGGTCAACCGAGTATCTGGATTACATCCTTTCGATAAAAATCGTCGATGGCCTTGACCAGGCGATCAACCATATTAACCATTTCGGGTCAGGGCACACCGATACCATTGTTACTGCTGATAAGGAAAAGGCCGAGAAGTTTATGGACCTGGTCGATTCTGCAAATGTATTCTGGAACTGCAGCACCCGCTTTAGTGACGGCTTTCGCTACGGCCTTGGCGCCGAAGTAGGCATAAGCACCAACAAGATACACGCCCGCGGGCCGGTAGGTCTGGAAGGCCTTGTAATTTATAAATGGAAACTCCTCGGTACCGGCCAGGTCGTAGCGGACTATTCCGGCAGCGAGGCAAAAAAATTCACGCACAAGAGTTTAGAGAATTAGTGATTAGTGATTAGAGATTAGTGAATCGGGCGAACCACGAGCCACGAACGACGAGCGACGAATTATGCGAGACTTCAGTAAAGCAAAGCGAATAGTTGTAAAAATCGGCACTAATATCCTGACGAAGAACGGCGGTGTGGATGCCGCCTATGTTCGCCGAATCGCCAGGCAGATAAATTCTCTGCTCAAAACCGGCAGGCAGGTCGTTATTATCAGCTCCGGGGCTATCGGTATGGGGAGAGGACAGTTATCAGGGTATCAGGGTATCAGGCCATCAGGTACGAGAGAGGGTCAGTCTGGGCTGGTAGGCAGGGTAAAAGATATAAAGATGCGGCAGGCCTGCGCCGCCATCGGACAGCCGTTACTTATGGCTGAATACAGAAAGTCGTTTGCCCGCTACGGCGTTACCGTTGCTCAGGTCCTGCTGACCGCTGAGGTGCTGAATAACAGAAGGACCTATCTGAACCTTCGCAATTCCATCGAGACACTGCTCAAATTGTCCGTGGTGCCAATCCTGAACGAGAATGACAGTGTAAGTACCGACGAAATCGGCTCAGCCTTCGGCGATAACGATAGACTAAGCGCCCTGGTTGCCAGTAAAATCGACGCGGACCTTTTGATTATGCTCAGCGATATCGACGCCCTCTACGATAAGAACCCGCGAAAATTCGCCGACGCCAGGCCGATACACGCTGTTTTCGAGATAACCGCCGATATTATTCGAAGTGCCGGAGACAGAGGCAGCAAACACGGCACCGGCGGAATGAAAACCAAAATTGAAGCTGCAAAGATCGCCTCCAACGCCGGCTATCGGATAGTTTTAGCGGACGGCAGATTGAAAAACGTCATCGGCCGTATCATCGCCGGTGAAGAAATCGGCACAGTCTTTATGCCGAAAAGGAAGCTGTCAAACCGTTCGAGATGGATTCTCAACAGCAATCCAGCCGGGACAATATTTATCGACGAGGGTGCGATGCGGGCTGTTAAAAATCACAAAAGTCTTCTGCCCAGCGGCGTAATTAGTATCAAAGGCACATTCGAGGCTGGTGCAGTCGTTATGCTCAACGATAATGCCAAGGCCGTTACGAGTCTCAGCAGTTCTCAATTGAAGGTCTTAGCCGGCAAGCACAGCAGAGAAATAAAAAAGCTCCTCGGCCCCACCCACAGAGACGTCGTCGCAATCCCAGAAGATATAGTCATAATTGATTATTGATGATCGATGTTTGTCATTCCGAGCGCAGCCGAGGAATCTATTTAGCCTGTCATTCCTGCGAAAGCAGGAATCCAAACGAGATACGAGCGACGAAATTGACTTGATGGTAATTACGGGCTTGGGTATTATATGAGGAGAAATTGGTAACTGTTTTTCACATTAATGCAGTGATAGTTATGAGATGACAAAAATTGATAGCTTTGGGAATTTTATAGCTTACTAAATGAGTGAAACAAAACATAACATCTTGTATACAATTGGCCATTCTAACCATACGATAGATTATTTTATAGCTCTACTAAAGCGCCATAAAATTAACATGGTTGTAGACGTTCGTTCGGTTCCTTACAGCCGGTATTGCCCTCAATTTGATAAAAATGTCGTTTCTGCTGTTCTTCAAGCGGCAAATATTCAATATATGTTTTTGGGTAGAGAATTAGGTGCTCGCCCAGATGATCCTGCATGTTACGAAGGTGGTTGTGTAGATTTCAAATGGATTGCCGGAAGGAAGGAATTCAAAGATGGACTTCAGCGTTTACTTACAGGTATTGGGGAATATTATATTGCCTTGATGTGCACAGAGAAGGAACCATTGGAATGTCACAGAACTATCCTTATATGCAGAAACCTTAAAGAACATAAGCTTTGCATTAAACACATTTTGGAAGACGGAAGAATTGAGGATCATCACGATACCGAACGCAGATTGGTTAAGACGCTCAAAATTGAACCGACACTTTTTGAACCGGAAAAAATGGAATCAGACTTAATTGAGCAAGCGTATGACCAACAATCGCAAAACATCTCTTATAGGTCAGAGGAGTCAAGTAAGTTATATGAGCGGGCAAAATAATAAAATAAAGATCAACATATTTACTATTGGCTTTGCCGGAAAGAGCGATTGTGAGTTCTTCACAAAATTGAAGGATGCTGGCGTAAAAAGGGTAATTGATGTACGTCTGAACAATGTGTCACAATTAGCCAAGAAATGCCTATTAACCATAAGTATGGGGGGGGGCTTATGACAAAGATAATAGTGGAAAAAAGTATTGCTGGAAAATGGTGGCTGGCGTGGTTGAGTTACAAACATAGAAAAATGGCGAAAGTAAACTATTTTGATTCAGGGAGTTATGTTCTGCGCAAGGAAAAAGGGAAAAGTTAAAGACGATACATTCCTCGCTACGGTGCGGGACCGCATAATTAAGAGAGCAGCGGTTGGTGCCTTTGGTTAACAGTTGAGCAGGGATTGATTATTTCTTTTTCTTGGCTTTCTTTTTGGCCTTTTTCTTCTTAGTAGTTTTTTTCTTGGCTTTCTTTTTTGAGCGACAGCCGCAAGTATTGCACATTTTCTTATCTCCTACTTTAGGCTCTCTAAATCAAAATCCGCCAACAAAGCGAATCATATTACATATATAATAATCGGCTGGGGCGAAGAAATCAATCACAATTTTTTGAGGATAAATAGTGGGGCAAGCCTTTTTAATGATTAATGATTCTCAATACTGGAAGGAAAGATAGAAACCTTGAGCCCAAAGCGATAGGACTGGCACACAGAAACGTTGTTGCCGTACTGGAAGATATTATAATTATTGACTATTGACGATTGACTATTGATTATTTAACATCATCACTTCAATAATAAATAACAAATAGTAAATGAGAACGGCCGGAGTGGCGGAACAGGCAGACGCGCGGGACTCAAAATCCCGTCCTGGCAACAGGGTGTGGGTTCGACTCCCACCTCCGGCAGTTTTTCGTGATGCGTTTTGCATATCCACCAGAGGGAAGCGGACTTATCAGCATCGTATTGCGTATTACTATTTTTGCTTTTTCCTGTTATTGCTGCTGCAGTGGTAGAATATTACGCGAATCTGCCTGTTTCTGTAGCAAAATAACAATAAAAATTAGCCAAATATTTCAAATTATTCGCTAAATGCCTTATCTGTTGACTCCTGGCTATATACACCTAATTCATCCGTCCGGGAAAAAATATTTTATATCAACTTTAGTAGCCAATTTACTTGTTGACAGCCTGGTCAATTACCCCTAAAATACATAAGCATTTTTTACGGCTACTTGAAAGGGGATGTTGCCGATGGCAAAAAGCTCACCGAAAAAAGTGGTGTTTATCTCTTCTTTCCTCCCAAGAAAATGTGGAATTGCGACTTTCACATCGGACCTGATAAAAAGCACCGCATCAGCAGCCAAGGGCGAATTCGAACCGCTGGTGGTTGCAATGCGGTCGGGAGACCAAAAGTATGATGACCCTGTTAAGTTTGAGATTCGCCAAAATGTAAAAAACGATTATATTTGTGCGGCCGATTATATCAATTTCAGCCATGTTGACGTAGTCTCTGTCCAGCACGAATTCGGCCTTTTCGGCGGCGACGCCGGTGCATATCTGAGCCTGCTGCTCAACAGACTAAAAGCCCCTATCATAACAACCCTTCATACAGTCATTGATGAACCAGACCCTGCTTACCTCAAATCGTTGACGGATGTCTGCAACGCCTCTTATAGAGTAATCACTATGAACGAACGCGGCGTCAGTATGCTGCGGGACATTTATGATGTACCCACCAAAAAGATCAAATTGATTGCACACGGAATACCGGATTTGCCGTTCGTTGACAGCAACTACTACAAGCACAAATTCGGCATGGAGGACCGAAAAACTATTTTGACATTCGGCCTGCTTAACAGGAACAAAGGTATAGAGGTGATGCTCAAGGCGATGCCGGCTATAATCGAAGCTGATCCTTCCGTTATGTACATAGTCCTGGGTATGACACACCCGAACATACTGAAGCATGAAGGCGAGTTATATAGATTCAGCCTTCAGCAAATGGTAAAAGACTTAAACCTGCAGGAGCACGTAATCTTCTACAACAGGTTCGTAGATGACCAGGAGCTTCATAACTTTTTATGCGCAGCCGACCTCTATGTAACGCCATATATCAACAGAAAACAACTGACCAGTGGCACGTTATCATTTGCGGTCGGCGCAGGCAAGGCGGTTGTCTCGACTCCTTATTGGGCGGCTGTGGAACTGCTGGCCGACGGCCGAGGTGAGCTGGTACGATTCGGGGATTCGAAACAAATAGCTAAAACAATAGTGGAAATACTTCAGAAAGATTCGCAGTTTTATTCACTGCGAAGACGGGCCTACGAGTACGGCAGGTCCAGAACCTGGCCCAAAATCGGGCAGGCATATTGGAAATTATTCAGGGCAAAACGATTGCCGGTACGCATTGCCGCCAAAACCACGTTATCAATTGAGGTACCTGAACTTTCATTAGACCATTTGCAAAAGCTAACCGATGACACCGGTATGTACCAGCACGCCAATTTTACAATACCAAATCGCGAATACGGTTACTGCACAGATGATAATGCCAGGGCGGTAATCGCAATGGCCAAATATTACGCCCAGTATTCTGATCCTCAGGCGCTGCATCTTCTCGATACATATTTGTCCTTTATCATACATTCACAAAACAGCGACGGCTCAATCAGAAACTTTATGAATTTCGACAGAACCTGGTTTAAGAATGAACCCCTGAATGATGCCTTCGGCAGAACGCTATGGGCGCTCGGAACGGTTATGGCAAAACCACCAACGCCTGCATATATATCAGTTGTCAAAAGCTGCTTTGACAAATCGGTAGAACACATCCAGAAGCAGCTACCAAGGGGTATGGCGTATTCGATACTTGGTATGTGTGATTATCTCCAACAGTTCCCCGGAGCCAGTGACATAAAACGTCAACTGGAATTAACCGCAGACGGCCTTATAACTCAGTACGAGGAAAATAGTTTTCCTGATTGGCAGTGGTTCGAGGACATGATGACTTATGACAATGCTGTTTTGCCGCATGCTCTATTTGTTGCCGGCTTGACTTCAGACAATAAAAAATACCTCGAAATTGCAGAAAAAACCTGTGAATTCCTGCTGGCAAATACGTTCAACGGTGAATGTTTCAGCTTCATCGGCTGCAAAGGATGGTACGAACGGGGCGGGACAAAAGCTACGTTCGACCAGCAACCCATAGAAGCTGCAAGCACGGTTATGATGCTAAGGGCCGCTTACGATGCTACACAAGACGAGAAATTTTTGACCCTTCAAAGAAAAACCTTTGATTGGTTCCTCGGCCAAAACGACTTACGCGTTCCGCTGTATGACTTTAGAACAAAAGGATGTAACGACGGCCTTACTCGTGACGGTGTTAATACCAATCAGGGTGCGGAAAGCACGCTCAGCTTTCTGTTGAGCTTGCTGGCCATAGTTGAAAGTTACGCCATAGTTGATAAAATCCATGAACGTAAAAGAGGTGTCTCCTCAAGCCGGACAGACCTCATAAAACAGATAACCGAAAAACCGCTACCAATAAAAAGTATATCTAAGAAGACCAAATCCAGGAAAAAACAGGTCGACCCAGCAACGCTGGGTTCCGGTTAAAACCCGCCGTTGGCGGGCTGGCTTAAAAGCAGCCTGAATGAAAATTGCCAGCTTTAACGTTAATTCTCTTCGTGCTCGTTTGCCCATCGTGCTTCAGTGGCTCGCCGAGTATCAGCCGAATATCCTATGCGTTCAGGAGACCAAGGTTCAGGATAACGATTTCCCAATCGAGGCATTTGACGAAACTGAGTACAGATACGTCTTC
The DNA here is from genome assembly GCA_022566315.1 of Planctomycetota bacterium. Taxonomy (GTDB): domain Bacteria; phylum Planctomycetota; class Phycisphaerae; order Sedimentisphaerales; family Anaerobacaceae; genus NIOZ-UU13. Next base: position 14,481 of record JADFJC010000019.1, on the reverse strand, counting down.
AAAGGCCAGAAAAGCTATAACGGCGTGGCAATTTTCAGCAGAAATGAAATCACAAATGTAAAATTCGGTTTCGACGATGAGCCAAAGGATGAAGCTCGTTTGATTAAAGCGGAAATTAACGGTATTGTCGTTGTCAATACTTATATCCCGCAAGGCTATTTGCCGGAGTCTCAAAAATTCGAATACAAGCTGGATTGGTTCAGCCGTTTGCTGGCGTTTTTCGAAAAGAACTTCGAGCCTACCGACCCTGTCCTCTGGGTAGGAGACCTAAATGTAGCACCGCAGCCAATAGATGTGTACGACCCCGTAAACTTATCAGGGCACGTATGCTTTCATCCGCAAGTTCATAAAGCATTAGAAAAAATTGTTCAGTGGGGATTCGTCGATGTATTCCGGATGCACTGCAAAGAAGCCGGTCAATATACATTCTGGGATTACAGACTAAATTCATTCCAACGCAATCTTGGCTGGCGCTTAGACCACATTATGGCCACAAAGCCCCTGGCAGAAAAGTGTACTGCCTGCTATATAGATAAACAGCCACGCTTTGCAGAGCGGCCAAGCGACCATACCCCCATTATCGCTGAATTCGACTTTTCTTGATGTCGGCCTTTTCCATAGCCGTAATTCTACGGGATTTTGGCTTAGAAGGCAGTTTTCGGCTTGGGTGCGGTGATGGAAATAAGGAAAGACTGGCTCTCTTTTTTATAGTGTATAAACACTCTGTTAGATGTTTTCAGAGACGATAGTAAAATCGCCATTTTCAAAAAAGATGTCCTTAACTCGAACACCTTTAATATTCTTTTCTTCAAGTAGTCTGTCAATATCAACAGAAATATTCGGATATTCAAGTTTCATACAATCCGGTATTTTGAGTTTTAGTGCCTGATTGAGCCGGTTTACGGCTTTGTTTAAATGGCCACTGGCGATGGTAAGCTCAAATATCGCATTGTTATTGTCAAAACTTATGTATCTTAACGAAGCAGGAATATACGGCAAAATGAACGCGTCAGTCCTTATAATGAAATGGATTCTTTGGCCTTTGACTCTCACACGTATTATCTGACGAGGTAAAAGCTCATTGGAAATCAGGATTTTTAGAAGCTCCTCAAGACTGAAAGTAATTTTTGCCATAGTTATCCTGCCCGGGTTTTCTAAGGATTACCTTTACTTTCGATAATCCCGGCTATGGGCAATATTTGAAGATATTGACGATGAAAAGTTCATTGGCCCAACATATTTTTTCGCCACCACAATATCATCAAACCAAACCTTGCTGACGTACCCCGGAGGAGCTTTGGTGATATATAGCAGAACCCAGAGGAAGTTCAACTTCAGCTCCTTTACACTGCGCCATTGAAAGCCCTCAAAGGGCTTACCTTTTGGGTCCGGGATAAAGCTGTCCCATATCCATCTGCCTTTTGGAAATCCTTTGCCAAAGTAACTGATTAGCTGGCCCTCCTTGCTCCAGGGCTTACCGTCAATCCATAGTGCCTGTTGGCCATTGTGCTCGGTAACGGGGTTGTTCATTTTCATCATCAACTCGACACATATCCATTTGCCTCGCTCGGCTTTCAGGTTCTGGTCGTTGATAAAGTCATGGCCCCAGGATTTGTTGTCCGGGGAAGACCTCATTTTCATCCAGTAGGAATAGAAATCCCATCGCCACTTCCTGCCGAACGGCTCAACTCCGGTGGTAAATCGTTCGCTGCCAACAGGCCGAATTCCGGCCCCTCCCTGAGGCCAGGGCGTTGGAGGATTGTAACCTCCAACGTGGAAAAAATGGTGTATCGGATAGCAGTCCGGGTCAAATTTTACATAAAAACGAACATAGAGCTTTTCATAGCCGGGCAAAAGACGCCTGTACAAATGTCCGCCTGTCCCTTTACCCCCAATATGTGTCATCAAAAGTGAATGTTTGCCGGCACTGCCCGGAGGCACATCCCTCGAAAGTGACATAATTTCGATACTCTTTACACTTTCCCATCGTGATTTTACGGCCTCCAAAGAACCCTCTTCAAAATTCTCTGCAAAAATCACATCCGGGTCGTTCCCGATGCCTTTATCGCCTCTGTATTTACTTGCCAGAGCATTCTTGACTTCTGACTCTACCTTACCTTTCCGGGTACGCCGAACATCTTTTTCGGACACTTCGGTTTCCAGTTCTCCTTCTGATAAGTCATTGTAATCAGTAGGCGCTCCATTGAGTATATTACCTACAAGCAACGAAAAACTGATGCAGAGAAGAACGCTCTTCATAAAAGAAACTTCCACTTGAAGACAATGCGCTGCAACTGAAATAAGTTCGCCGACGCACGAATCTGAGCAAATTTAGTTACCTGCAAACATATTCTTGTACGCCGTTGTATATTATTTCTCCAATGCTTTTAAGAACTCCTCCAGAGTTATGCCTGCCCTTGCAATGAGGCTTCGCAAAGTGCCACGTGCCACCTCGTGATGGTTCGGCACTGATAATGTCGCTATATGACCTTTCTTAGTGAGGATGATATGACTACCTCGTTGACGAGCAACTACCCAGCCAAGTTTTTCAAAAGCTTTCACAACCTCTCTGGGTTTTACTACCGGGACAGCAGGCATTAAACATTGACCTCCACCTGGCGGGTACTCACAGTAAGAGGCATCCCTTTTTCAGCTCGCACTTCCAAACATTCCTTGATTGCCTCCCGAATGTTACTCTCAGCTTCTTGTTCGGTCTTGCCTTGACTTATACAGCCAGGGATAGATGGACATTCGGCGATGAACACTCCGTCTTCGTCCCGAAATATAGTGATAAAGAACTTCATATTTTTTCCCTCTTTTATTCTCGACACATTAACAGGTAACATATACTGGGGAACCAGGATTCGGACCTGGACTAACTGATCCAGAGTCAGTCGTGCTACCGTTACACTATTCCCCAATAGTTTTTTTGAAGCTTGTTCTCTTGCTGCAAAATCTGCGTTTTTTGCTTTAACAAACATTTTTTTCAAACCGCCGAAGTATATCGCTTTTTCTCTCCTCTGTCCATTAAAATCCATCCGCCTAAGCCAATCAAAACATTGTCTTTAGACCCTATTTCTGCTAAACTTACAAGATGGCCTTGTTTCCCAAGGCTCTTTGGTAGATTATTTGGTCTATATGGAGAAACGCTATGAGCTATTGCGAAGTTATGTCAAAATCCGCTGTCTGTCTATTTATGTGTGCTGCAACGGCGTTCGGAGGACAGCTATACCAGACTAACCCATTTGTTATCAAACTCGCCATCCCGGCACCCAAGGACTCAGCCGGTGGGATAATCGTAGCGGACGTCAACAACGACAGGAAGATGGACTACATAGTAACGGTTCCCGGCCATTTGGCTGTCTATGACAACGATGGAAAAAAGCTGTGGATCAAGAAAACCAATATTGGAGTTGGTGGGTCGAGCGAGAGCGAGGGCCTGCCGGGTCATAATGGGCCAGGTGTGGCTGCCGGTGACGTGGACGGAGACGGCAAGTGTGAGGTAGTCTTCCTTACCAAAGACTCTGTCCTCCACATATTAGACGGTGCAACAGGAAAGGAAGAGGCCAGTGCCAAACCGCCTCATCCTAAAGACGCCGCCCGCTGGGAAGTCGCTATGATTGCCGACTTTCGGGGTACTGGCGGTGACCGCGACATCTTGCTGCAGGCTACAAACAAAACCGGCTACCGCATGGGAAGGTTCCTTGCTGCGTATGCTATGGATCAACTTCTACTTGGCGGAAAACCACTATGGGAAACGGACAATTTCCTTTGTTGCGCACACAGTTCAGCTCGACTTGCTGACATCAATGGCGATGGACGCGATGAGGTACTTGGGGCAACTATCTACTCATCAGAAGGTAAGCTGCTGGCGCGAGCAGCTCCCGGAAGATGGCACATGGACAGTCTGTTCGTAGCTGATGTCCGGCCGGAGAAGCCTGGCTTGGAGGTGATCATGCTGGAGGAAGGTTCGAACCATGTGCAGCTCATTGGCATGACAGGGCCTATCTGGCGGAGCCACTTCAAGAAGCAGGAGCCTCAGAATGCAGCCGTTGGCCGTTTTAAGGAGGGTAGCGGGGAGATCTTTATCTGGTGCCGGTCACGCTATAACGAGCATCAAAAGCCGTTCGTCTTCGACTCATCCGGAAGGAAGGTCTTCGATTACGCTATGGATGACGTTGCTCCAAAAGGCTGGACTGCAAGTGGCGTGGAAGTGATTAATACGATTGACTGGACTGGCAAGCAGCAGCAATTGGCTTGCGCCCAGGAGCGGCACCGAAGTGGTGATATCTGTATCTTCGAACCGCTGACAGGCAGGTTTGTGGCACACTTTAAGGAAAAGGCAGACCGGCTGTATGTTGCAGACGTTACAGGTGACTGGCGTGAAGAGATAATTGTTCTGAACGGTAACGAATTGCACATATATCAAAACACCGAGCCTAATCCAAGACCGAATAGAAGACGCTTATGGGCCAACCGAAATTACCGCCGGTTGAAGCAATGTCATAACTACTACTCGCCGTGAAGCAGCGTTGCATTTCCCAACTTGTCGGGACTGCTTGTCTTTAGGCCATAGTAAACTATGGTGCTCGTTAACTATAAAAAGCCTGGCATGCCGCTGGACAAGATTGTACAATAAAAAGAGACCCTAAGCTGAGTTAAGGTACTCCACAGGACACCTTGCGGTGCTGCCGAGCCGCGGCTGAAAGCAAGAAAGTAGCTATGGACCGAAGAGATTTCATAAAAACATCAGGGGGCATAGTAGTCGGTTCCGCATTAGGCGGGCTGACGTTTAGCTGCCATTTGAGAGAAGTGTCGCCTTCCGGATGGTGCGGCTTCAAATATGCTATGTGCAATGAGAGTATGGCTGAGGGGTCCCAATTAAGCTGGGTAGAACAATGTCAAATCATAGGTGATGCTGGTTATAAGGGAGTTGAAATCGCGGCGTTTACTCTGGTCAAAGAAGGTGTACAGGAAATAAGCCCAACAAAGCGAAAGGAAATGGTCTCGGTCATGAAAAATGTTGGCATCGAATGTGCCGGCCTTCATTGGTTATTGGCACCGCCGCCAAAAGGACTGCACTTTACCACGCCTGATGCTGCTGTTCGCCAAAAAACTATCGCTTATTTTGACGAGCTTATCGATTTTTGTGGCGACCTTGATGGCTCTTGTATGATTTTTGGTTCTCCGAAACAACGCGATACAAGGGACATTTCTGTTGAAGAGGCCAAAAAATATTTCGCTGAAGGCCTTGCAGCAGTTGCCGACCACGCTCAGCAGCGCGGCATTAAAATACTTATCGAACCTTTAGGCAAAAGGATAACTGATGTTGTCAATACCCTGGCGGAAGCGTTGGAGCTGGCTGAACAAGTCAATCATCCGGCTGTTCAGATAATGTTCGACTTCAACAATACCGTTGATGAAACCGAGCCATTTGATGTCCTGCTGAGAAAGTACTATAAGCATATCCATCACGTTCATGTCCAGGAGATGGGTGGTAAACATCTCGGCACGGGAACAGCGGTAAATGACTATGTGGAGGCCTTTCAGACGCTTAAGGACTTAAAATATGATAAGTGGATATCTCTCGAAGTATTTGATTTTTCACCCGGTGGCAGGAGAATTGCCGAAGAGTCAATGAGGACTTTGAAACAAATCGAAAGCAAATTACTTTAACTCTTTTAGATAACTTATAATTGAAAGATGTGTTCCGAAAGAACTCTCTCTTAACGGAGGCAAACACGATGAAAACAAGTTTTTTATTATCACTCTTTGCTGTTTCCTTTGTAGTTAGTGCTCTCAACATTTCATACGCCCCGGAAATTCGAAAAGATTTCTCTCCTGAACCGGGTGAGCAACAACTGCCCAACGCTATGCACTCAGCGATGAAAGAATTGCCTAAAATAACGGTTGGGAAAAATAATGCTCACTTAATAGGCAGTGATAATAGGGTCTTGCAGGCTGCAGTTGATTATATTGCCGGGCTTGGAGGTGGGATAGTTGAAATCAAGGAGGGGGAATATGTGATGTATGATTCACTGCATCTGCGCGCCAATGTAACGATAAGGGGCAAGAAAGGCAGTCCTGGGGACTCCTTACGGAGAACGGTCCTGCGAAAAGCTGACGGGGCTATATCTCCTCTGGCCCTTGACGGTGACTTTGGTGAGCAACAAATCACGTTGGAGGACCCGACTGGCTTTGAAGTAGGTTATGGCGTTTCGATTTGGGACGATAGTTCAGGAGGATTCCATACCACTGTTGCTCGCATCACAGGGCGAAGTGGTAACACCTTCTCAATTGACAAGCCGCTAATGGCTGACTGCATGGTAAGCAACAAAGCCAAAGCCGCAACAATCTTTCCGGTAATCAGTGGCTATCACATCGAAGGGGCGCGAATTGAAGACCTCATAATTGATGGTAACAAGGACTCCAACATCCACTTGAATGGCTGCCGAGGTGCCGGGATTTTTCTGTATCGAGCTTTTGGGACAGTCATTCGGGGTTGTATCGTGCGAAACTACAATGGGGATGGAATCAGTTTCCAGCAATCCAATGATGTCGCTGTAGTTGGCTGTATTTCTGAGGATAATACCTATCTCGGCATACATCCAGGCAGTGGCTCCCAGCGTCCGCGTGTTCGCAATTGTATCGCCCGTGGTAATGGAACTGATGGCCTGTTTTTGTGTTGGAGGGTTAGGCATGGATTATTCGAAAATAATATTTTGGAAGGTAACGGACGATTTGGTATTTCCATCGGGCACAAAGATTCCGACAATCTTTTTCGTTGTAACATTGTCCGTTCGAACCATCGAGATGGAATCTTTTTCCGTAACGAAACGCTGGGAATGGCTGCCCATCGCAATTGCTTCGAGGAAAATATCATCGAGAACAACGGTAAAGGCCAGGAAGTAGCGGGTATTCGTATTCGAGGACATACCAACAACCTGGTTTTCAAGAACAATATAATTCGTGACACCCGTCCGGATAAGTTACAAAGACAAACTGTAGGAATTCGTATCGAAGAGCAAGTCGGGCAAATAATCCTCGATGGCAATAAGATAAAGGCCAAGATAGCAATTGACGATCGACGAGTATCAAAATCAAAATAGAGCATGCTCTCGTGAATAATTGCGTTTTTGTTGCGAAGTAACGGCTTGTTTATAGGAGAATACAAGTAATGAGAACTCTACGGGCAAAGATGACCCTGTTAGAAGTCAGAGGTCAGAAGTCAGAAATCAGAAGTCAGAAGTCAAAGGTCAGAAGTCAGAGTCTGTCATCTGTCCTCTGTCTTCTGTCCTCTGTCCTCTGTTTTCTGATGTTAGCCACAACGGCAACCGCCACAGACCGGCAACCGCCGGTTAAGATCAAACCCACCGTTGGTGGGTGGCTGCAATTCAAATACGACTGTCGGCATTCGGGCAATGTTCCCGATAGAAGCGTAACTACCCCTCTCGGTCTGATTGGTGCCGTTCCGTTAACCGATGCTGTCTTTACCGCGCCAGTGGTAGCAGACGGACGCGTTTATGTAGTGGATGCCTCAGGGGTAGCTTTTTGTATCGATGTATCTACTCTACGTGTTTTATGGAAGGTCGAAACCGGAGGCGGTAAAGCCAACTGTAATAACGTATCATCACCGGCCATAGCAGGACGTTACCTTCACTTCGGTACTATGGCAGGGTCTTACTACGTACTGGATAAAGCCAGCGGTAACATAGTCAAAGAGATAGCCTGCGGCGAGCCAATCTTCAGTAGCCCTGTAGTTGCCAACGGCCGAGTGTATTTCGCCACGCTCGGCTCACAAATCTATGCCCTTGAGCCTGACGGTACAATTTGCTGGATTTGGGATTTCGTAAAGTCCCGACAAGTCGGGATTAAGTTCAACGGTAATCGTTGGAGTGGAGAAGACTGGTGCGCGCACAAGAAAGGGCGTGTAACCTGGCGAGACCAGTTCTGCTGCTCAAGGAACATTGTGGCATACGGCAAGATACTCGTTGTTCCTGCGGGCGGCTCGGCAGTTTGCTTAGAGGATAAGGGTAGTAATGCTGAGCTTCGTGGAATGGCAACCGTACCAGCATACGCAGGTTCGGAGAAACCAGCCACGTTTGGGCTAAGTATAAGCGAAGACGGGTTGCTATATCGGCAGTGGCATCGGCGAGACAATACCGGCAGAGTCGAGATAATCCCGCTTTGTGATAGCGAAGCAAAAATAGAGCATGTCCCTGGAACGCTCACCGAAATAAATCGGCCAGGCTCACTGAGTTTCTCTTCGGTAAGCATTCGTGGTCAAGATGTTTACCGTTCTCGCCCGGAACAGGGTTTTGGGTTCTGCAGGCATTCTCCCGGCCGAGAGCAACCTCAGTATCTCGGAGGCTATCCATCTATTGCTCCGCCGATTCTTCTTCGCGATACGGGAGTATATGGCGGCCTGGACGGAAGTCTTTATGTTGTCCCGCTGTCCGGAAACGGACAAGTGTGGTCATTTAAGACCGCCTTTGGGAAAGCTATCTCCGCCCCGGTAGCTGTCTGCGATGGTCGGATTTATTTCGGCTGTGAGGATGGGTATCTGTACGTCCTGGGACCAAAAGGCCCGCCGGAGGCGGGTTTGATCCCGTCCAGACCTTCGGTCTGGGCACCACTGCCGTCAAAAGACCTTCAGCTATGGAAGATAAGAAGCCCGCTAACAAGCAAGCTCGCCGAGGCGAAGTACGATTGGTTCACCAATTTCGGCAACATGGCAAGTACTAATGCAAATGAGCAGGGTCTAAAACCTCCTTTCAAAATCAAATGGATTCGACGCTATGAGGGCACCTTCAAGCACATTCCCGTATGTGGTGGAGGCCGGATGTACACCCATACCGCCGAGGGCCAGATTTTCGCTGTTGAGCAGGAAACAGGCAGATTATTGTGGCGGCGATACTGGCCTGGAGTGCATGTTTCTTTTACCAGCCCAATTTACTATAAGGAACGTCTGCTGGTCCCTCAGGCAGGGATGAAAAAATCCAGTATGCGCTGCCTCGATGCAGGCACGGGAGAGTTGCTGTGGGAAGCTCCATTTACCGGCTCACCAAGCTGGAGCCGGCAACAACCACCGCTCATATATAAGGACCTCGCTATTTATGTCTTTGGCTCGGGTAAATATGCGCCGCAAGGAACAGAAAAGGCTTATGTCCACAAAGGTAACCCCGTAAAGGCACCTGACGAAGTTGAGATAATGAGCTGGATTTACAGCCACAACAATCCTTACTATCCCAAAGACAATAAACCCCTCATACGGGCATGGGACATCGATACCGGAGAAGAGGTCTGGACAATAGATTTTTCACAATTCGGCTATGGCGGTAATGATTCCGGCTTAGCTCTGATGGACGATACGCTTTATTATTCGACCTTTTTTGGATATGCTTCGAGAACAAAGGATGGCAAACCCAAGGCAAAGGGTCTGACGGCAGCTATTGAACCAGCGACCGGCCAAGTCATTTGGCTGACGACAAAATACTATGTTACTGCCGGCTGTACCATCTCTGCAGAAGATGGGCGTCTGTATCTGGGCGGGTACAACCAACCTGACGAAAGAACAAAAAACCGTTATGTCCTGTGTCTGGATGCCGGGAACGGCTCATTGATATGGCAGTCAGAGCCGGTCGCAAAGGCTGTTAATGTTATTACGGTGGGGCGGAACTTTCTATTCATACATGCTTCTACGGGCAAGCCGAGTTATCTGATAGACAAGGATACAGGAAAAATCCTGTCCGTCTTCGACAAAGGTTATGCATGCACCCGATTTACCTTATCAGAGCCTTACATAATTAGTGCCAACATGGACCTGATTGACACCTCGGATGGCAACAGGCTGGTCTCTTCCGGGCCATGTGTGGACGTACGGGAATGCGTGAGCGCGGTCGTATCGAACGGCCGCATCTTCTACACCTCACAGGGAAGTGGACTACAGGTCTCGCAGGTTTTTGGCCCAGAGGCTAATTCCTTTACTGCTCCGTGGGAGGCTCCACGATAAATACGCAGTATCTCTTAACGGGATTTGCGGGTTAGTGTTATCTCTTGCCCTGCCGAGGTTTTTCAGGGTAACAACATGTAAGTTTTTTTCAATAAAGATAATGTTTTCTTAAACTCCTGGCTGTTCAGCGGACGGTCCCACATGAGTAAGCGGGCCAGCTCACCGTCGAAGGACTCATGGCCCGGATGGTTCGTTGCATCACGTTCCTGTCCAATCGCCATTTTGGACGAGTTCGCCTTTGGATTGACGGGGAAAAGTTTGGACGCCACTGGTTTCCCGACTTGCTCGGGATTGACAAAAAGCTCGATGGTAACTTTCCCAGTGCCGGCGCCCATGCGACCGGCGATTACGTAGTAGCGGTTCTCTTCTAATTTAGGACCAGGAACTTGAGGGTTGTTCTCATCCCATCGGCCAAAGGTGATGCCATTTCGAGAACCCGCCCAAAGCGTGTTATCGTCCTTTAGCCCCGCCCAGAGGCCTTCATATTTTCCACCATTTCTCAAGTTCCCAAAGAATGAATTCACGTCCTTGAGACCGGATACCTGGGAGTAAACCGACATCACCGCAAACCACGTGTAGCCACTGCCGGTTATAAGATGGTCAAAGGCGTCTTCATCGCTATTGATAAGCTCCTGTCGTCTAAACACAACGGTGTTATGACCACCAATGGCTGCCACTTTTTCTTTCAGGGCAGGGTGCCCGGTTCCATTTTTGTGACTACTGTCTCTCGTCGCTACGAAGGTTTTGACCTTCCAGTCCACCTGGTTTTTCCAGGACGCGACTCGTCCGTTAACCACTTTGACCCCCCGGTCCGCGTCGAGGTCCAGAATGAGGCCTTTTCGTACAACTTCACTCTTTTCTTTCAGATGCGATTCCGCCCTAACCCGAGCGGTGCCGGTCAATGCCATTACAAAGACAACCGATAGAACCCAGATAAATCGGGGGTATTTCGATATCATTGGCAGCGTGCTCCTCGAAAATCATTTACGTAACGCGGGCACTCATAGATCGAGGACCCGATCCATTTGTTGAGATATCTCGGCCAAGCGCCGGCGGTCCCCGCCGTTCACCTCGGCGGTCGCCCAGCCCCGGTAGCCGATTTTCTTCAATTCCTCGCGAACCCTTTTCCAGTCAATGCTGCCTTGCCCTATCGGGACAGCAAAGCCCTTGCCCATCCCTTCATTCATCGCAACCTTCAAGTCGTACTCCTTGATGTGTATCTTGACGGTCCGTTCGGCGAGGACCTCGATCCAGTGCTGAGGGAAGCCCCAGCGAACCACATTTCCCACATCGAAATACGCCTTTACATACGGGCTGTCGAGCTCGTCGATGTACCGCGCCATCGTCAGCGGCTCGATGAGAAAGGTGTTCCAGACATTCTCGATCAAAATGTGGATGCGTTTTTTCTCGGCGTATGGAATGGCCCGCCGAATCGTCGCCTGCGTGCGCCGGTAATTCTCTATGAACGAGCCTTTAGGGTCCGGCCGCACAATGTAGAGGACCGAGGTCGCGCCGTATAACACAGCTTCGTCGATGGCACCTGTGAGATCGTGGTGGCTTGCGTTGACTACGCCGTGCACGCGGACACCCACTTTCTCGCTGGCACGGGCCAGGACCCTCGGCTCTGGTGTTTTCTTGCCGAGAAGGTGCGTGGGCGTTTCGACGCCCTCGAACCCGACGTCTTTCACCAATCTCAGCTTGTCTTCGACCGACAGGTCCTCTTTTATCATCATGAAACCAACTGCTTTCCTGATGTGGTATCGGGACTCTTGGGCATTGGCGAGGGACGGATGGCCAAACAGCGCCGGCACCGCCGTACTTGCTAAGAAGAGCCCGCTTTTTTGAAGAAAACCACGGCGATTGATTTGTGATTTCATCGGTCAATCCTTAACAAAACAAAATTACTTGCGAAACTTAATTACATCCAGCTCTACTCCAGAATTAGAAGAACCGGTACTAAAGGCAACGTTATAATATGTTTTCCTGGGCCGATAGTAAAGGTAAAATAGGCCTCCCGATAAAATCGGGATTCGTGGATTAGCCTGAGGAAAACAATAAAACCAGTCCCGATTGTATCGGGAACGGAAGTCTGTATAATACGCTGAACGCTATATAAATGGTGAAGAAAATGATAAATGAATCTTTTGGCGGGGACAAAAAACTCCCAATGAACTCTTTGTTGGCCAGATATGAGCGCAGGCTAATCGACAGCAATGTACACCGGTTTCCCAACTGGCTAAAGGGTTATCATTTGACGTTGACGACCCTTCTCTGGTCTATTGGCCTGATTATTTTCGGCTGGCTCGCGAGGAATAATTATTATTGGCTGTGCGGTTCGTCAATTATGCTGTTTTTGCAGTGGTTCACGGACTCTTTCGACGGCGCATTGGGCAGATATAGAGACACAGGTATCCCGAAGTGGGGCTATTACATGGACCACTTTCTGGATTTTGTGTTTATGAGCTCGGTGTTGATAGGTTATTCATTTTTGCTCGATGGCTCCAACAGGCAAATTGTTTATCTTTTGATACCTGTTTCCGGCTGTTTTATAGTAAGCTCCTACTTGGCCTTTGGGGCGACCAACGAGTTTAAGATAACATATTTGGGAGTTGGGCCGACAGAGATACGGATATACTTCATTATATTGAATTGCCTCATAATATCGTTTGGTATCGCCTGGGTCGAAAAAATCCTGGTCTATATTCTTATCGTATCGACTGCTGTTCTGTGCATAGTCGTGTATAGAACGCAAAAATACATTTGGAAGATAGATATGGCAGAGAAAAAGACGAGGGAATACGAACAGCCCGCCGTGGCTCGCTTGGCGGAGGCAAGGCGCGACGGGCAAGGCAGGCCGGCGCGACAGGATTCATCATAATGCCCTTCGTCTGGTGAGTAGTAACTGGGTTACCAGGTTATTTGGATATCAGGTTGCAGCACCGTAAGGCGTCCTGTGGAGATATCAAGATATCAGGATAACAGGAAAAGAAACACGGTGTTTTGTGAACCGACGTAGGGGCAGTTCACGAACTATCCCTACTTACTTCTCTTCAGGCTAAATATCGAAAGTTACAGAACTTAGCGAATGCCGAATATCTCATCCAGTGGCAGATACCATGAGGCGATTGGCAATGTCACACCTGATGATGTTTATTATGGCCAGCGTGAGAAGATTCTGAACAAACGTGCTGAGCTTAAAAGAAAAATAATTCTTGAAAAGAAAAAATATAACAGTAAAATCATTGGAACAATCAAGATTCCTGGACTCATCTGGACAAACGCGGGAATATCCTGCTCCGTACAGAATATCTGGTTCCCCAGCACGGCGGTTCCTGCTACAGTACCCTGAAACGTATTGGTAACCAAGAAGGAGAAGTCATGGAAACAAAACGGATTAGAGTTGCGGCTGTGGCGCTGCTGATCGTCACGTTCGTCTGCATTGCGTTGTTGAAAGTCGCCTCTCCCTCACGCGAGCTGCCGGCGACCGTCCTCTCAGCCGCCCGTTTGCAGCGAGGCCCCGCGTACGGACAAATCGGCAATCGAAAATCGAAAATCGAAAATCCCTCTGATTGGCCCGAGTTTCGCGGGCCGGGTCGGACGAACATATCGGCGGATAAAAGTTTGCTGAAAAAATGGCCCGAGGGTGGGCCGCGAAGGCTCTGGACGTATTCGCAATGCGGTAAGGGGTATTCGGGAGTAGTGATCGCCGACGGGATGATCTTCACGGTTGGCGACTTTGGCCGCGAGGAGATAATCGTGGCGCTCGATATGAATGGGAACATGTTGTGGAAATCGCCCAACGGTGATGCGTGGCGTGGGCCGAGCCTTGGTTCGCGTTCGGCGCCCACCTACAGCGACGGCGCGCTGTATCACATGAATCCCAGCGGCAGGCTGGCGGCCTACGAAGCACGGTCGGGCAAGCCAATCTGGGTCGTGGATCTCAAGAGCCGCTTTGATGCGAGGTACGGCATCTGGGCAATGGCCGAGCATGTGATTGTCGATGGCGACAAGGTACTGTGCATGCCCGGCGGGCCCAGGGGCCGAGTCGTTGCCCTGGACAAACGGACGGGAAAGACCATCTGGGCCAATACGGAGATTGAACACTCGGCGGCCTACTGTTCAGGCGTTGTCGTCACCCACGAAGGCGTGCGTCAGCTCATCAGCTTGACACAGAGATCGGTGGTCGGTGTGAACGTCGAGAACGGCGCGATTGTCGGCTCGACCGACGGCCACACGATGCAGCTCGTTCGCGTCCCCTTCGCCGGCCGGGACCCCGGTGAGCCCCTGGCCCTGCGCGAACTCGCCTTCTCTCAGCTCTGCTCCAAGATGGGAGCCCCGGCGAGCTACGTGCGCGGCCTGCCGGCGAAGCTCCAGATCGCCTGCATGAACTGGGGCATGACGCGCCAGGACTCCGCAGCCCTGCTCCGACTTGCCGGGGGCGAAGTGCGAGCCGTGCTCAGCGACCGCTA
>JADFJC010000128.1 GCA_022566315.1 Planctomycetota bacterium | reverse complement strand
CATTGCCGCGAACCCCTGTAGGACCTCCGATGGGGGCTGTGTCACGCCACTCTAAGCTAGTACTTACGCCTCCGGGAATTAGACTCGGGACACCACCGGCATCACCGTCTCGGACCCACCCACTGATCTGATAAGTCTTTCCTTCTGTTACGGGATGTTCCTGCCAGACCCACATGCCGTTCCACCACCATCCATCCTGGCCTCCGTCCGCGAGACCGGCCTCAACATACTTGTTGCCGCTCTGTGCGGTGCCGTCCTCCATGACAGTCGCATGGTAGTCCTCCCACCAGAACCAACCTCCAGCCCCGGAACCCGAGCCCCCTCCCCAGGTTATCCAGGAATCAAGGCCGGCCTCGAAGTCAGGGTTGACCAACAACTCCGCCTGGGCGAATCCGGCCAGAGCCAGTACCAAGGCAAAACAGATTGGATAAAACAGTTTGTTAGACATAATAGTTCTCCTTCAAAAAAGAAAAATTGTGCTTTGGCAACAAGCCAAAACATTTGTTGTTATCAGCAAGTAAATAAACAGAAATTCTCCACCTGGTTGTGCTTGCCTCAAACAACCTTATATACAAGCAACAAAGAATCTTCACCAAACCTGTGCTTGCTTAAAACAACTTATTGCAGGACATGACTTTCTGGTCACTTTCTTGTGGAAGCCATCTTTAGAATGGTAAGTTGAGATACAACCTCCACCTCCGAGGTATCAACCTGCACTCCAACTCTGTTCCTCACCTAAAACGTTAGGTGTTGCCCAGGAACTGTAGATATTTTACAGGCCAGAAAGTCAAACTCCGTAAAAACTCACTGGCTTCACATACACTCTATTTTTACCAGATTAACTATATTCTCGTCAAGAAAAATGTCATAAAACTTGATAAATTTCCGATTAAATTTATTAAAAACGTGCAATTTCTGTGTTTACATACTCTTACAAGCACTCTACGAAGACAAATTTATCTAAAATCCCGGTTTCAACAACTGTTTTTTACGATTATAACAATCGTTTAACCTTTGAATTTTCTATTTCTAATCGCTTATGCTTCCTCGGTTTTTTCCTCTGGACTATCATCACCAGCCTGGGCGGGGACATCTGTGCTTTCTTGAGACTGTTCGGGCTGGGCCTGTTCAGATTCTTCCGGGGTTTCCACTTTGTCGTCCGAACGCACATTTTTTTTGCGTTTGAAAATCCTCAAAATGGGGTTCTTTGACGCTTGCGACTCTGAAGCATCGTCGGCTTTAGATTCAACAGCTTCAGTTTTCTTCTTATCTGCATTGCCTGGCTCAGCATCCGTCTCTGAAGCATCGTCGGCTTTAGATTCAACAGCTTCAGTTTTCTTCTTATCTGCATTGTCTGGCTCAGCATCCGTCTCTGAAGCATCGCCGGCTTTAGATTCAGCAGCTTCAGTTTTTTTCTTATCTGCATTGTCTGGCTCAGCATCCGTCTCTGAAGCATCGCCGGCTTTAGATTCAGCAGCTTCAGTTTTCTTCTTATCTGCATTGCCTGGCTCAGCATCCGCCTCTGAAATCTCACCGGCTCCAGCTTCAGCGGCTTGGGCTTCGGCTTCCTTCTTACCTGCATCACTCAACTCAGCATCAGGCTCTTCGGACTGGTCGGTCTTGTCTTGTGGTTTTACAAGCCGGTTCATATCAGCATGAGAAAGAACCCTCTCAGGGCCTACCGGCGCTCGCCGCTTGTCGGATTCGGCTGCTTGTTCTTCAGCAGCCCACTGGACCCTTCGCAAACTCAAACCAATTTTACGGGCATCAGTATCAACCTTCAGAATTTTAATTTCAACTTCATCGTCGACCTTAACAATATCCTGAGGCTTATCAATCTTGTGGTCGGCAAGCTCAGAAATGTGCAGCAGCCCCTCCAAATCCGGTTCAAGCTCGACAAACGCACCAAAATTAGTAAGCTTTGCCACCTTGCCTTTAATAATATGTCCCGGAACATATTTTTCCGGTATAGCACGTATCCAGGGGTCTTCGGTTATCTGTTTTATGCCAAGCGATACCCGCCGTTTTTCTTCATTGACTTCCAGAACAACGCATTTTACTTCCTGACCCTTTTGCAGGGCCTCACCGGGATGGCTGTGCTTCCTTGTCCAGCTTAAATCCGAAATGTGTATCATACCATCAACGCCCGGTTCTATCTCCACAAAGGCACCGAAATTAGTCAGACTACGCACCTTGGCGGTAACAATCGTTCCTGCGGGGTACTTCTGCGGAGCTATCGCCCACGGATTCGTTTGGGTCTGCTTGATGCCCAGCGAGATTTCCTGCTTTTCCTTGTTAATATTCAGCACAATCACTTCTATTTCGTCTTCGAGGTTAACAACCTCGCTCGGATGTGCAAGACGTCTTGTCCAGCTCATCTCGCTAATATGGACCAGCCCTTCAATTCCGTCTTCAAGCCGAACAAACGCACCGTAGTTCATCACGTTTACAACCTTGCCCTTGACCCTGGCGCCGAGCGGATAACGCTGCTCAACATCTTCCCAGGGGCTGGACGTTTTCTGCTTCAAACCCAACGAAATCTTCTCGTGCTCCTTATCGACACCAACAACAATACACTCTATTTCCTGGTCAAGCTGAACGACTTCTGAGGGATGTGATATTCTGCCCCAGCTCAAATCAGAAATATGCAGCAGGCCATCCAGACCACCCAAATCCACAAACACACCGAAGTCTGCGATATTTTTCACAACACCTTTTCGCAATTGGCCAACCTCGATTTCGTTCAGGATTTTTTCCTTACTGCTTCGGCGTTCCTCTTCTATAAGTTTTCGCCTCGATATGACAATGTTTCGGTTTTCGATGTCGATTTTGAGAATCGTGCAATCCACTTCTTTGCCGATGAACCTGCTGATATCACCCGGCTTTCTTATATCAACCTGTGAGGCAGGTAAAAACACAGGCACTCCAATATCAACAAGCAATCCGCCCTTGATTCGCCTTATGACCCTGCCTTTAACAACGTCACCTTCTTTTTTCGTAGTGAGAATTGCCTCCCAGCCCCTGATGATATCGGCTTTGCGCTTGCTCAACAGCACAAGTCCGCTTTCAGAATCGGTATCTTCAAGAAGAACCGCAATCTCATTACCCTGGACTATCTGGTCGGGGTCGTCAAATTCACTTGCATCAACAATCCCTTCGCTTTTCAGCCCTACCTCCACAATAACATCATTGCCTATTTGCGATACGATTGTCCCTTTAAGAATAGCGCCCGGCAGACGAGAATCGACCTTTGCCTGTAAAGCTTCTTCCAAAAATTCGTTTTCCTGCTCGCTGAACATCTCGTTGACCTGTTGGTCAAGCTTCTCTTCCGATAACCCCAATTTGTTAACTATATTTCTATCTACCATAAATCTAACTTCCTCTGTGGAGTCTTTATTTTGACTTGTCAGCGCCCCACATTTACGCCGATAAGCCCTTGTGCAATCCCGCACCAATCAGGCGTGAGCATAAGCTCAATTGGCGCCGGACACAAATACAACGTTCTCGGTTAATCATTCATAAAAACGCATTTGCCCACGCAGCAAATGCAAATTACTTTCTTGTCTGTTTTATCGACCAAGAGCCGAATTCTATCCGCCACCGGCATCAAAAGCTTCTAAATTTTTTACAAATTCGGCTATTATCCAATCCGGCGTCGAAGCTCCTGCTGTAACACCGGCTATATTCTTACCGGAAAGTATATTTTTATCAAGTTCTTTCCAGTTTTGCAAATGAAACGTTTGGCTATTATATTTTTTGCAAAGCTCGGCCAACTGACACGTATTGGCACTTTTCAGACCGCCGAGCACGAACATTATATCCACCTGCCTGCACAATTGCACAGCCGATTCCTGTCTTTTTATTGCTTCCTTACACAAAGTATTTATTACTTTCAAATCACTAAAGCCGGACCGTCCTATTGCACCAAGCACTCTGCCGAAGTGCTCCGGACTTTGTGTAGTCTGACAAATAATCCCCAGCCTGGCATTTTGTGGCAGCTTATGCAAATCATTTTCATCCCCAATGACAACAACATCAGTGGCGCAACCCATAACCGCCTGGACCTCAGGATGGTCCTCGTCGCCAATAATTACGACTTTATAGCCATCTTTTTCAAGCTCCTTGGCTATGTGCTGGACCTTTTTAACCAATATACAAGTTGCATCAACAATACTGAGCCCTTTTCCTTCGAGCTTGGCTATTTGTTCAGGAGCAGCGCCGTGAGAACGGATAAGAGCCGTTCCTGACCGAATTTCTTCTACCTTGGCTACGGTTTTTAGCCCAACTTTGGCCAGGCGCTCCACCTCGTCTTTATTATGAATAATTGGGCCGAGACTATAAACGTGGTTCCCACGCTTATGGTGCGCCAGTGTTTCTTCCGCTACACTGATGGCGTTCCTAACACCGTGACAAAACCCGCACTGTTCAGCAACTAAAACCTTCATAAAATCACACGCATACACCTGTACCTGCGACTACCTGGACAGGAAAGCACAGGTGCAGGTATCAAAGCTAAAAATTACTCTCCGGATAAAAGTTATTTAAGAATGGAATTCTACACCAAAATTCCAATACAATCTACCAAAACTTTTTGCTGACCCCTTTAGATAAAAAAAATATCTAACAGGGTTGAGTTAAAAGCTCACCGAAGATATAATCGCCCCAATCACGCTCGCACCTGCGGTTACGCGAGTGCAGGTGGAAAAATCTGGAAAACGAATGGACGGAAAATGCAAAAGAGAAAAAGAAAACGAGATTCAAGACACAAGACCCAAGACACAAGACGAACAACTTTGATTCTCGGTCTGGAGTTTTTAGTTTTCGGTCTGCTTTTGGCAGGCTGCGCTGAACAGCAGCAATACGGGGCGGTCAAGCCAATCTGTGTGGAAAATATCGATAAGCTTGAGGCGATGGAAATAGCCGAAGGCGTATTGGCTAAAATGCACTTTACCATCGAGAAAGCCGATGCCGACCCAGCGACGCCGGGTATCGATACCCGCCGCTGGCGGGGCTATATAAGAACCAGACCATTGACGGGGGCGCAATTCTTCGAATTCTGGCGGAGTGATAATGTCGGTGCCGGCAACTGGCTTGAAAGCAACCTGCACAGTATCAGAAGAGTTGTAGAATTGAACATGAGCGAACAAGATGAAGGGTTATGCATCAATTGCGACGTGCAGATATACAGATTATCGTTGCCTGAGCGCCGCGTCAGCAGCAGTGCACGCGCATACGATATGTTTTCAAAAAGCAGCTCGGTATTGCAAAGGATAAAACTTAACCCTGAGCAGAAAGAAAGTATGGCCTGGATAGATTTGGGCAAGGACACACAACTTGCGGCAGAAATTTTGAAACGAATTTCCTCGATGCTCGATATCGAGAATCGAGAATCGAGAATCGAGTAACGAGATATGAGAGTACTGATTTGCGGTGGAGCAGGATATATCGGCAGCAATATGACGGCGATGCTTAACGTCGAAGGGCATGAGCCGGTGGTTTTTGACAATCTCAGTACGGGTCATAGAGCTGCGGTCGGGCACGCTAAGTTCGTCAAAGGTGATTTAGCCGACTACGAACTGCTTGTTACCACGTTCAAAAAATACGACATCGAAGCGGTAATGCACTTTGCCGCCTTTATCGAAGTCGGCGAATCGGTTCAGGCGCCGCTTAAATACTATCGCAACAATCTTTGCAGTACTCAAAATCTGTTGTCGGCGATGGAGGCAGCCGGCGTGGAGAAGTTTGTGTTCAGCAGCAGCGCAGCAGTTTACGGCATACCTGAATCTGCCCATGGGGGAATTACGGAAGATTGTCCGACTGAACCAATTAACCCTTATGGCCAAACAAAGTTAGCCGTTGAAAGGATGTGCCACTACCAAAGCCAGACGGAAAAACTGCGGTACGCATCACTGAGATATTTCAATGCCTGTGGGGCGGGAAACAACGCCGCTCTTGGCGAAGACCATAGGTCTGAATCACACCTGATTCCGCTGACCATCCAGGCGGCGATGGGAAAACGCAGTGAAATAAAAATCTATGGAACCGATTACCAGACGCCGGACGGAACCTGTATTCGCGACTACATCCACATCGACGATTTGTGCAGAGCACATCTGCTGGTGTTGAACAAGCTGGACCAAAGCCGTGAACTGCTCTATAACCTGGGCAATGGAAAGGGCTTCTCGGTCAAAGAGGTAATTGAAACAGTCAAACGGGTCAGCGGCAAAGATTTTAAGGTTGTAGCTGCGGACCGTCGGCCGGGTGATGCGCCAATATTAACATCCGACGCTACAAGGGCCAGGAACGAATTAGGCTGGAAAACCGAAAAGCCTGAACTGGAAGAAATGGTCTCCAGTGCCTGGCAATGGCATAATGAATACCCCGACGGCTATCCGGATTAACTAAAAATGCAGTGAACTAAAGTGCCTAAAGTGAGCTAAAGTGAACTAAAGTTGTAAGACATAGAGTTTACTGAATTTTAGGCACTTTAGGCACTCCAAACTTTAGGCACTGTAGAATTCAGAGGTATGAGAAATGAGCGAAATGTTTGTCGGTATTGATTTAGGCGGAACGAATATCAAGATAGGCTTATTTGATTCTGAGCTAAAGCTCCTCAGCAAGACATCCGTAGCTACCAAAGCGGATATGGGCCCGGAGGTTGTCATTGGCAAGATGGCCCAAACCGTTGAGAAACTTATTGCCGAGTCCGGTCTTTCTCTGCAGGACGTCGTTGCGGTCGGCATAGGAACTCCGGGGCCGGCCAGATACACCGAGGGCGTAATAATAAAGTCCACCAATATGCCGACATTCAAAAACGTTCCCATTTGCCGAATGCTCAATGAAAAGCTCGGGGCACCCATTGTCTTTGATAACGACGCGAACGTTGCCTGCTGGGGCGAATATGCCGTCGGGGCCGGCAAGGGCGTTAAAGATATGGTCTTTTTTACACTCGGCACGGGAATAGGCGGGGGAATTATCAGTAACGGCGAATTAGTGCACGGCTGCGACGAAAATGCAGCGGAGCTGGGGCATATGATAATATATCCGGACGGCAGAAACTGTAACTGCGGCCAAAGAGGTTGTGTGGAGGCGTATGCATCCGCCGACTCGACGGCAAGGAGAGCTGCCGAGGCGCTCGAAGCCGGAGCAGAATCCAGTCTTAAAAAAGTGTTAGACGAAAAGGGGCAAATAACCAGCAAGGACATTTACGAACATTTAGCTAACGGTGATAAATTAGCCAAAGAGATAACCGACGGGACAGCCAAGGCACTTGCGATTACCTGCATAAATATGCTGCATACTACCGAGCCGAAGCGAATAGTTTTTGCCGGCGGAATGATAGCTGCCGGCGATATATTGTTGAATCGTATAAAGGATTTCTTTAACGAGCATATCTGGACATTGAAAAAAGAGATGGTCGAGATATGTTTTGCCACTCTCGGTGAAGACGCCGGTATAATAGGCGCCGCTGCACTTGCGCAGCACGCAAAACAACAAGGCAAGCTCTGCTAACAGGATTTGCAATCGTTCACGCATAACAAACAGTTAATTTGTCCTGAAAGCAAAAATGTTTGACAAATAGCTCTTAAAGCAGTAGAATACTATCAGTAAACAGGGTATCGTCTTTGTCCTCTGAGAGTTATGGATATGACAGCAGAAAACATTCTCACAACAATTGAGAGCTTGAAAGACCAGGTAAGGCGAAACTACAAAGCGGAGATTAAAGGTATATTCGGCTCGTATGTCCGAGGTGAGCAAACAAGTCAAAGCGATATTGATATTTTGGTTGAGTTTCATCACGATGCCGACCTTTTTGATTTTGTGGGCCTTTCGCAATTTCTTGAGGAACGCTTAAATCGTAAAGTGGATGTGGTTCCTTTAAGTTCGCTCCGAGAAGAAGTAAAGCCTTACGTCCTTAGGGATGTCGTTTATTTATGAGAGACCATAGTCTCTATCTGTCGGATATTTTGAAGGCTTTCGAATCTATAGAAAGTTTTGTAGAAGGCCAGAGTTTTGAAGACTTCAAGAAAGACGACAAAACCTCAAGTGCCGTGATTAGAAAGTTCGAGATTATCGGAGAGGCCGCTAAACAAGTCCATGAAAATGTAAAACAAGAATATCCTTCTGTTCCCTGGAAGGAAATGGCCGGAATGAGAGATAAGCTGATACACTTTTACTTTGGAGTAAATTACGAACTCCTCTGGCAGACCATAAAGAACAGAATCCCTGAAGTCAAACCTGTAATACTTCAAATCCTTCAGGACCTTACGAAATAGACGAACAGTTCAAGACCGACCGTGTGGGATTTCCATTTGTTTCTGTGCGATATTTCCGGAGGAGTTTTGCTTTGACACAATCGGTTGTTTGTCGCTGGTAAGCTCATAGGTATCGTTGGCAATCGCGGCCTGTTCGTTTGTGGGGATTACAAAAATTTTGACCTTACTGTCTTTGGTATTTATTTCAGCTTCTTTTGCGATTGCATTCTGGTTCGCTGCATAGTCAAGCTGCACGCCTATTTGAGTAACGGCGTTACATATTTTCTCGCGCATAAAGACAGAATTTTCCCCTATTCCACCGGTAAAGACCACAGCATCGACAGTATCCAGAACAGCGGCATAGGCGCCGATGTATTTTTTAATGCGGTAGCAGAAAACATCGATAGCAAGTTTTGCCCGGACATTACCTTTTCTCGCGAACTCTTCGAGGTTTCTCATATCATTCGAGATGCCCGATAAGCCGAGCAGGCCGCTTTGCTTGTTGCAAAGCGCTTTCAGTGCCTTTGCATCGTAGCCTTTATCAGCGAGGTAAAAGAGGATAGCCGGGTCAAGGTCACCCGAGCGAGTTCCCATCGGCACGCCTTCCAAAGGCGTCAGTCCCATAGAAGTGTCAATCGACCTGCCTTGTTTCACGGCGGTAACGGAGCAGCCGTTCCCGAGGTGGCAGGTAATGGCGTTGATATCGTATTTATCTTTGCCCATTATGGCAGCGGCACGGCGGGCAACATATCTGTGAGAGATTCCGTGAAAGCCGTACCTGCGGATGCCATACTTTTCATAAAGCTCATACGGCAAAGCATACATATAGGCAACTTTCGGGATAGTGGCGTGAAACGCGGTATCGAAGCAGGCGACCTGTTTTACATTCGGGAGATTGCGTTGTGCAGCCAGGATACCCGCAAGGTTCGGCGGATTGTGCAGAGGAGCAAGGTCCGCAAACTTTTCGATTGAGGCAATTACTTTTTCGTCAATGATTACAGAGCCGGTAAACTCTTCACCTCCGTGAACGACCCTGTGGCCGACGGCACCAATCTCAGATATCTGCCGCAAAACTCCCACTTCTTTGTCAGCAAGCGTTTCCAATATAAGTTCCATTGCCTTTTCGACGTCTTCAACCTTTGTTGATACTGTGTGGGTTTTGCCGTGAAAAAAGTGGGAAAGTTTAGAGGTTTCCTCTCCGATTCTTTCAACGAACCCTCTGGCGAGAATCTCCGCATCGGGCATCTGGTATAAGTGATACTTGACCGAAGAACTGCCTGCATTTATGACGAGTACTTTCATTGTTGGCGCTATCCTTTCAAACATGGTTCCTGCTTATCCTGTACAGGATTTGTGTTCTCCAACGATTGGCCCAAAGTCAGTATCACCGTGGCAATTATGTCATCTACGGTCGCTCCTCTTGAGAGGTCCGTTATGGGTTTTGCAAATCCCTGCAGGAACGGGCCGATGGCCTTGGCGCCAGCCATATACTGGGTGAGCTTGTAAGCGATATTTCCTGAGTTGAGGTCAGGAAAGATGATAACATTGGCTTTTCCTGCAACGGCACTTTCATCCTTAACTTTTTTGGCGGCTACCCCGGGAACTATAGCTGAGTCAGCCTGGAATTCGCCGTCGATAGCCAAATCGGGCTGCCGGGCCCGGGCTATTTTGAGAGCTTCCCTGACTTTGTCCACGCTTGGACCGGAAGCACTTCCCTTCGTGGAGAATGACAGCAGAGCTACGCGAGGTTCCTGGCCTAAGATTCTCCTTGCGCTTACAGCAGAAGCCAAAGCTATGTCCGCTAATTGCTCGGCCGTAGGGTCAATGTTAACGGCGCAGTCGGCATAAATGAAGGGTTTGTCCTTTTCCCCGAGGAAATTGGGAATAACCATAAGAAAGAAGCTGGAAGGAGTTTTGATTCCCGGGGCCAAACCTACGGTCAAGACACCAGCCTGAATAAGGATTGTGGTTGCGCTGGCAACACCACCAACGGCGGTATCGGCATCGCCGCAAGCCACCATCATCCCTGCATAGAACAACGGCTTGACGACTATACGTCTCGCTACAGCCGGAGAGATGCCCTCTCTTTGGCGGCTGTATTTTTCTG
>JADFJC010000018.1 GCA_022566315.1 Planctomycetota bacterium | reverse complement strand
GATTGCATAGCCGTAATCTATGCCGGAGAAGTAATGATCGAATGCCACCTGTGAAATACCACATTTTTGTTGAGACATATTCCAAAGGCGTTTCTTCTGACTGTGATCTACTTTGGGTAATCGTAGCGGTGAACATGAACTGCTGCACAGGGCGCGTAATGTAGAATACAATCGTTGCGCCCTCATATTTTTTGGAAAATTTGCGTCGAAGTTCAACCGTCTTCCGACCCTGAAGTATGAGTTCCGCAAATTCCGGTCTCAGTGACATCAGCAAAGTCTGTTCGTTGGGCATTTGTATAGGGATAACACCGTATAGTGTCCGTTCGATCCCTTGTGAAAGTTCGTTATTGATAATTTCGACTATTTCATTTCTTGGGCATGAGTAAACAAACTCATCCAACCCGCTTTTATAGCGATTTGGTTCGATTGCTATCCGGCGAAAACCAATGGACTCAAAGAAGGGCGTACAGCCTTCTTCGGCTGCCTCACTTACAGTAACATGGAATCTGATGGTATCACGATCTAACAGACGACTAATACCATCGGTTACCAAGACCCTTCCGATGCCCTGATTGCGAACGAACTCCCGCAACCGCAAAGTACACAGCTTGGCTAAATTGCCTGGCTTACCGATGAAAAGTCCTTCAAGCGAATCTCCTGCATCAACGACGAGAACAACCCGTCTGCCTTGCTCTAAAGTTGGGCGAACACGGTTATCCCACCATAATTCTATACCTGGATAGATAAAGCTGCTTTCAAGAAGAAAATCTCGTATCTCCGGGTAATCTTCCGCTTGAGCTGCGCGGATCAGTAATCCACTATTCTTGCAACTGTTTATCATTGCATCTTCCCTGACATTACAGACTTGATTAGCGTAATTATTATAAATCATTCTGAAGAATTAATACAATAGTTTAGTATACAAATTTTTAAAAATTCTCCACCAAAAAAATATTTTTTTTCCTGGAGTTTATCCTCGATGTTAGCTTACTTGCTTTTCTGTCGGGGATTTCCTTTCGACTTTTGTTTGATATTATGGCATAATACGCAAATGCTAGCCAGCAGGCTAACATAAACCGCCAGCAGCTTGCCCCTTTCCCTGTGGGGGGCGAAAGATATAGCGGAGAACCGCACGAATCGTCCCGCACCAATTAGGCTGCTGCCGTAATTTGGTGCTGGGCACGCCAAAAAGCATTATCTGTCAAGCCAGACAAGGTTTTGAACATTTAAATCCGTGTAATTTATGCCCCTGTGCCTTAGGTAATAGGTATCCGTGAAACTTGTCCTGAGCGAATTTATACTGAGCTTCGTCGAAGTAGTCGAATGGATCCGTGGCGTTAAGATAGGTAAAATTTTCCGTAGTTTTCGACCAAAAGCGATGATACCTTCGAGCAAAAATTAAATTTTTCAAAAATTCTTTAACTGCCTTGCCGGCATCGAGTTACGAGAATCACGAATCAAGAATCGAGGACTTTTTTCGTATCAAATGTGCAGGTAGCTCTAATTATAGAGGCGCTACTTTTTTCGCCTCCGGCAAAAAGCAGCCAGTTATTTACGTGCCTATAAGGCCCAGCCAGCCCAGAAGGCCCAGACAATTAACCTTGAAGCGAAGCGGAAACCCCTTAGGGGAA
This sequence comes from Planctomycetota bacterium, assembly GCA_022566315.1. Classification (GTDB taxonomy): domain Bacteria; phylum Planctomycetota; class Phycisphaerae; order Sedimentisphaerales; family Anaerobacaceae; genus NIOZ-UU13. The sequence continues at coordinate 38,380 of JADFJC010000018.1, read as the reverse complement.
TGAACCTTGAACCTTGAACCATGAACCTTGAACCATGAACCATGAACCTTGAACTATGAACCTTGAACTATGAACCTTGAACTATGAACAATGTACCACGAAACACGCTTCACGAGAATGAGATACAATCTACGAAATATTACGTACGAAATTATAAGCTTTTTATGCAAAACAAACCCAATCTTGTCCGCCGTAGGCGGATTGCAAACTCAGTATATACAACGGATTATGAAATTTTTATCCTGCTGGCGGTCCGAAAAAACAAACCCAATTCAAACCCAATCAAACCCAATTTAAAAAGAGCCAAAATGGACGTAAACATCTATTACACAGAGGTATATGAAAATAAACGCCGCCGGGGGCTCCGGAAAAACAAACCCAATTCAAACCCAATTTCCGGAAAAGCCAAAATGAATGTAAACTCACTTATAACAAAGGATTACAGAAAAAACAACGCTTTTGCAGTCCAAAAAAACAAACCCAAAACAAACCCAATTTCAAACGCAATGACATTTTGGGGAGCTTTTCTGAAAAGAGTGGCGAGCAAGAAAGGCCAATCTGGAATAATTCGGCTAATATTTTTTCGGCTTTTAGCATTGCAGGAAAAAGCGATTTAAGGTATAATATGAAACAGAAGGTTTACTTTGCGCATCTTATGAATTTGTAACGAAATGTCGATAGAACTGGTAGGTGGTTATATGGACAAATCAAGAGGGCTTGTGCTACGTAGCAATGTACTTCGCAGAGTAGGGTTCACGTTAATAGAGCTATTGGTTGTAATTGCCATTATTGCGCTATTGATGGCGATATTGATGCCGGCACTAAACCGGGCAAAGAAACAGGCAAGATCAGCGGCGTGCCAGATGAACCTGCACCAATGGAGCCAGGTCTGGTCGATGTATTGCCAGGATAACGATGGCTATTTCTGTGAGGAACAGAGGAATGTCGGGTGGCCGCGCGGAAATTGGATAGTGGCGCTGCGGCATTTGTACCGGACAAGGTCGGGTATTCTCATATGCCCGACGGCCAAGAAACGACTGCCTAATATGCCTAACTACGGCAGTTGGGACAGGACCTACATCATGGGGACAGGTGGAGCAGGCGACCGTCAGGAAGAAGGCAGCTATGGTGCAAATAATTGGACTTTTAATTCACGGTCGGGACAGACAGTCATTCAGAGCCGTCCGGTTAAATGGAACTGGAAGACGATGGATGCCAAAGGCGGAAACAATGTACCCGTTTTTGCCGATACTATGTGGAGGGGAGGTGGGCCCTTCTATATGAACGGCAACCCTCAATCCAACCGGATCGCTCCTCCTGCATATAATGGTCAGTGGTCAGGCGCCGGTCATGAAATGAAGCATTTCGCCATCAACCGGCACAACGGGTTTGTAAATCACTTGTTTTTGGATTGGTCTGTTAGAAAGGTAGGAATTAAGGAGTTGTGGACACTCAAATGGCATCGGCAGTACAACACAAGCGGCTTCTGGACAATGGCAGGCGGGGTCCAACCTGGTGACTGGCCGGATTGGATGAGGATTTTAAAAGAATACTAAGAGCCTATCCTGATAACTCTCTGGTTTAGACCATTGTGGTGTTTGGTTTATATGTCTCTAACCTTTCTGTCTTTGCGGTAACCCATTCATAAAGAGTTGGTATGACGATTAGGGTAAGCAACGTGGAGGAGACGAGTCCACCCACTACTACAATTGCCAGCGGCCTTTGCACTTCTGAGCCGGTGCCGGTAGTTATAATTAGCGGCAGCAATCCAAAGGCGGTCGTTATTGTGGTCATCAGGACAGGCCTTAGCCTTGACAAAGAGCCGGTAATTATCGCTTCTCTCAATGAAAGACCTTCTCTTTTTAAATATTCAAACCGTGATATCAATATCAGACCGTTTGTTAAAGCAATTCCGAAAAGAGCAATGAATCCGATAGAAGAGGGAATACTGACATTTTCCCTGAAAAGGGCAAGGGCAAAAATCCCACCCACTAATGCTAATGGTATGTTGAGCATAATCAGAAGCACATTCTTAAACGAATTGAATAAGCTGTAGAGCATTACAAGAACTAAAGACAAAGTAATTGGGATAACCACAGCCAGTCTCTTGTTTGCTGCCTGTTGCAATTCAAATTGTCCACCCCATGCGAGCCTGTATCCGGCAGGAAGGCTTATACTTTCTGAAACCTTTTTTTGAGCTTCCTGAATAAAGCTGCCGACGTCTATGCCGCGAACATTGCACTGCACTGAGATATAGCGCCGCGTGTCCTCACGGCTTATTTGTCTAAGACCGGTAACTGTTTTAATATGTGCCAAATCTTCAAGCGGAACATTGTATCCATCCGGCGTTTTGATGAGCAGGTTCTTTATTGACGCGATGTTTTTGCGATAGGCTTCGGCAAATCTGACGGTAATACCGAAGTTTTTTTCACCTTCAAAGACCTTGCCGACTTCCTCGCCGGCTATGGCACTACGGATTGTATGCTGTATTTGGTAGTTGCTTAGGCCATGACGAGCTATTTGCTTCCTGTTCATATCAATCTGTAGTTGTGTTTGACCGGCCACCTGTTCAATTCTAAGGTCAGCTACCCCTTTTATTTGGGAAAGAACTTCCTGGATTTCCACAGCTTTGGCCTGAAGAATGGCTATGTCGTGGCCGAAAAGCTTCGCAACTACCGCAGTTCCGGCTCCTCCTACCAAGGCGTCGATTTGGTGTTTGATTGGCTGGGAAAAACTAATAGTCACACCAGGATAGCTCCCAATGCGACTGTCAATTCGAGCGATGAGTTGTTCATAGGTTTTGACAGTTTTCCATTGTTTTTTAGGTTTCAGGGTAACGGTTATGTCGGCGTAATTGGTGTGATGGACATGAGGACCGACTTCACCATAACCGATATCAACGACAACCTGCTTGACCTGCGGGAAACTTGAGATGTCCTTTGCTATTTCTTTTGTAGTAGCATTGATTTCTTTCAGGGATATGTTAGGGTTCATATACGTCAAAACCTGGATGGTTCCCTCCTGAAGCGTAGGGACGAACTCCCTTCCTAATTGGGTAAAAATCAAACCACCGGCAACAATCAGAATAATTATAGCACAAGTAACCAATGAGCGGCGGTGAAGAAAATACAGCAATATTGATTTGTAGTATCGAAGAACCGCCGGATGAACGGCTTTTGCCTTTTTATCTTTAGCATTTTCCTTGTGAAGCAGACGATAAAATACGGGAGAGACAATCAAAGCGTAGATTAATGAACCAACCATCGTCGTTGAAACTGCAAAAGCCAGTGGTCTGAACATTTTTCCCTCGATCTCACCGAGAGTAAAGATGGGAATAAAAACGATAATGATGATGGAAGCGGCAAAAAATATAGGCTGGCCAACTTCTCTGGCAGCAGATAAAATTATCTCAGTTACCGAAGACGTATCTGTCTTATCGCCAAAGGCAGACTGAATTTTTTCCACCATTATAATCGTGGCATCAACTATCATGCCGAGCGCAATCGCTATGCCCCCAAAGGATATTAAATCGCCTGGTATATCATTGCGATACATTAAAATAAACGCAAACAGTGTGGAAAAGGGCAATGAGCACACCACAATCAGGGCATTACGCAGGTTCCCCAGGAAGGTAAAAGAAACAAGACATACCAGAATAAGCCCAAGTGCAAGTGCACCCTTGACGGTATTTATGCTGTTCTTGACAAGAGCGGACTGGTCATAAAAGGGGATTATTTTTACTCCTTCCGGCAGGGTCTTGTTAATCTGCGTGATTCGCTCCTTCAGCCGGCTGATGACCTCAAGTGAATTTGCCCCATGGAGTTTATATACGCTGCCGATTACGACCTCTTTTTGTCCGTCCAAAGAAGCCACGCCTCGTCTGAACGCATTTCCAAATTCAACGGCGGCAATATCCTTTACATAAACAGGGCTGCTCTTACGAGAACATATGACGATATTTTCAATATCATTGATTGAATTTATTAACCCCAGGCTGCGAACAATCAGTTCTTCTGAACCTTTCTCTATGATACCAGCGCCGAGGTTCAAGTTGTTTTTCCGGACAGCCTCAATGACATCATCCAATGTTAAATCGTATTCGAGAAGACGCCCGGGATAGACTTTAATCTGGTATTGACGGACATGGCCGCCTTGACTTATAACTTTAGCAATACCTGATACTGTCTGAATGTCACGTTTGATAATCCAATCCTGAAACGTGCGCAGCTCGGTTGTACTGTAGTCATCTGCCTCTATATAGTAAGCCAGAATTTTACCCATTCCGCTGGCTATAGGACCCATCTCCAGGCCGTGAGGCATATTCAGGCCCTTCGGGATACCTTCCTCAGCCTCCTTGAGCCTCTCCAAAACAAGGTACCGAGCCAGGTGGATATCTACATCGTCTTCAAAGTAAATGTTTATCGTGGAAAGTCCGAGCGATGATATTGAGCGTATTTTACTCACACCGGCAATGCCCCTCATCGCAACCTCAACGGGACGCGTAACGAACTGCTCAACTTCCTCTGCTGCCATACCTTCAAGCTCAGCAAAAACCTGCACCAGATTTGGACTGATGTCGGGAAACGCATCAATAGACAACTGTGAGAGGGAAAACACTCCTGCAAGACAGACCCCGACAAATCCCAAAACTATTAACAATTTATGTTTCAGTGAAAACTGAATTAGTCTTGTAATCATACTGTTACATCTCCGACAGTTTTATTTAATGGCCATGGCCGGCGTGGCCACCACCAGCATCCTTTTGCAGCTCGGCTTTGAGACGAAAACTGTTTTTGGTTACTACTTTTTCGCCGGGCTTGAGTCCTGAAGTAATTTCAACATACTCGTCGTTAGACCAGCCGACAGTTACAAGGCGTGGCTTGAAACCATATTCATCCTGAATAAAGACAGTGGCTCTATCATCCAAATCCTGAAGGACGCTTTTCGCAACTACCACCTCGGCATTACGTTTTTTTACCAAGACATTGGCAGTTATAAATGTTCCCGGCCTGAGTTGGCCTGAAGCATTGTCCAGCACTATCCTTGCAAGTGCCGTTCGTGTTTTCTCATCGATGATCGGACCAACGTAACCAATTACCCCTTCAGTTTCAGGGCATGATTTGGCTGAAATAGCGGCCTTTTGGCCTTTCTTTATGAAAGCCAGGTCTTTCTGATGGACAATCAGGTCAACCCAGACAGTTCTAAGATCGGCAACAACAAAAATCTCCGTATCATCCTTGATCACCTCTCCTAAGGTAATATGCTTTTGGATAATCGTACCTTCGAAGGGGGCGATGACCTCAAAGCGAGTCAGAAAACTATCCGGTCCATCGGCCAGTTTCGCCAGGTATTCGTTGGAAAATCCCATTGCGATGAGTTTCTGTTTGGATAAACGTAGTTCGATTTGGAATTCGACAAGGGCTTGTTTGGCATTGAGATATTCCTGCTCAGAAGATATTTTTTGTTTCCAGAGTTTCTCCTCCCGCCCAAAGCTTGCCTTGGCTAATTCAAAACGTTCAACCGATGCTAAGTAAGCAGCCTTGGCATCTGCTAAGTCACAGCTCTCTATCACAGCCATGACTTCTCCTTTCTTTACGGGGTCGCCCAATTTCTTCTTGACTTCCCGTACAATGCCGGGCACACGGGGAACGATATGAACCATACGGTCTGTATTGATCACAATTTGACCAGGCAGGCTTATATGAACCTTGAACTCCCCAGCTCCTGCCGCACCTACTTCAATCCCGAATTTCCTTATTTGTTCGTCACTCAGAAGGACAATCGACTCCTCACCGTGCTCAGCTCGCGCGACCGCATAGGCCCCTTTAGTCGTAACGTACTCCCCTTCGGACAGACCAGACAAAACCTGCACAAAACCTTGATCTTTCTTTCCCAGTTTCAGATAACGCTTCTCAAACGTTTCGCCAGCCACCTGGACAAAGACCACCGGCTCGCCGTTTTCATCGACCAGAGTAGATTCAGGCACGGCTAAGCCTTCGCTGCCGAGTACTTTCCGCTTCCGAACCGGCTCGGTTCCGGTTGGTATTTCCCATTGTTGCTCCTTAAGAAAACTTATGCCCACGATCTCTTCAGGAAATGGAGCACTCTCAACTTCTTCATGGGAACCATACACCTCAAAAGGCGGCAGTTCGACAAGGTGATCTTTGCCTTCAAGGGGAATAACCAGCAACACACTCCACTCACCAGGTAGTGGAAACGTGAGTTCGGGAATGTAAATACCATCCCTTGCCGGGGCGGGTTCGATATGTTTGATCGGTGACTCGGAGCCATGGCGCAAAATGAAAGTAATGGGTCCTTTTTTTCGAGGTTCAAGTGTTACCAGGTCGGAGACATGGGTGATGAATTTGGTCCGTGTATTGGCCACGATGAATGGGTGCTCAAGGAAAATTTCGAATCGCTCGGTCCAAACCGTAACTTGGGACGATTTTTCTGCACCATGACCAACGTAGCCAGCCTCTGGCCCAAAATGTAGGTTTCCCGTAAGCCAAAGAATAGTTCCTGCGAGCACAACAAATATAGACAGCGCCATGCCAAAGTGATTTGCCTTTTGCAGGACAGAATTAGTATTTTGACGTTTTTTTTGCAACATGATAAATTTCTCCTATTTGCTTTCCTCTGCTTTCACTTCGAGGGGATTTTTGACACCATCAAGATTTTGGCCGATCAGACGTTCAACATCAGTCCTTGCTCTGTGGTAAGCTGCTAAAGACTCGATATATCTTGCTCTGAAATAAAAGAAGGTTCGTTGGGCATCCAGTACCATCAGGTAATCAAATTTACCTTCGCGATATCCTCGCCTGGCTGCGTCAAATGCGCTCTGAGCTCCCGGCAGAACCTCCTTCTTAATATCTGTTACTTCGATAAATGCGCTGGAAAGAGCTTGATACGCATCAGCCAGGGTCGCGTATAAATTAGCTTCAACTGCCCTGTGCTGCCTCCGAGCCTTAGCGAGATTGTACCTGGCTTCAAGTATCCTTCCTTGATTTTGGTTAAATACAGGCACTGGAATTGATAAACCGAAAACAACTGCTGTATCATCGGTCTCATTGAAGCGCCGCATTCCGCCGAAGATTGTCGGGTCAGTAATTGCATTGGCTTTTTCCAATTCCAGAGCAGCCCGCCGCTTTTCCATTTCTACTGCCCACCGAGCCAAATCCGGATTTTGTTCCAATAAACTCATCAGCTCGCTTTCAGATGGGATGGGAAATGTAACGTCCAATTGACCGCTCACCCCCTCGAAAACAGGTGATATGCTTCCCCAGGTGGCCGCTAATTGTTTACGGGCAGAGGCCAGACGTTGACGAGCTTGCTTTTGTTCGATGCGAGCGCTCGCGAGGGCCACTTGTGCCTTGGTCTTCTCCACAGGTGAATCTTTTCCCGCGTTGACTCGCTGTGTAACAGTGTTCAAAATTTGTTCAGACAATTGGACTAATTCCTCAGCCAGTGTCAGCCTTTCCTTAGCCGCAAGAACCTGCACAAAGGCATGCGCCACCTCGGTAAGCACGTCCAGCCGCTTGGCTTCGTAGTCCCACCCGGCCAACTTGCTTTCAAGTGATGCGACCTGTTTTCGCTTGGACAGTTTCCCGGCCAGTTCAATCAGTTGACCGAATTGAATTGTTGTTTCCGCGGCATCAAAACCACTGCGCTCACCTGCACCACCGAAATCTTCAACTGTAATCCCAAGAGCGGGATTCGGCCAAAGGCTTGCCTGCAATCGCCTTGCTTCTGAGACACGTACATCCCAGGAAAAAGTTTTCAACTCAGGATTATACATCAATGCGAGAGCCAGAGCCTGCCGCAAAGTGATAACACCGGTTGGCTCAGCAATCTCAGGAATATCCGGAGTTTCCATCGGCTTGGCGGGAGGTTGGAAAGTGCTGAATTCTTGTCCCAACGACCGGCGTTCCGGTAATGCAACTTCGTTACTGTACTCCGTACAACCTGGGACACCAATCGCAAATAGTACAACTAAAAACGATAAAAATCTAATACACATCACAGTAATCCTAACATATTTAACTTCCAAATTTGGGTTCTTCTAATTAGTTAGTTAGTTAGCTCTAATTGACAGAGTATCAGAAGAAAAAAGTGAAAATCCGGCCATTTACAGTAAATGTTTTGTAAATGTCACAGAAAAAGAAATGTCTTTTTAGCAGATCACACCAGCAATATCACCGTGCGCAGAGGGGTAAAGTAAGAGGATGGGACAAAGGTATGTGGAGCAAAATTATATGCAGAAAAATCAGGCTTGTTGGTACCTATAATTATGTTTGTCGCAGGGACCGGAAATGTGGAATTCAACTGTTTAGGTATATGGGAAATCTTCGCTAAGCCAATGGAAATCGGGATATCTACGCAAGGTCCACAATGTTTGCCTTCTACATGGTCAGCTTTGTAGGAAAGCTGATTTTGGTCTGGAGCATAGGAATGGACCGGGTCGTTACACCGTTCGTGAAAAGCAGATTCGATCTCAATATGACCGTCGTCACCAAAACAACATAGCACTTTCCAATGTGCTGAATTGCCGGCTATCAAAAGGCAGATAAACACAACAATACATTTTTTATACGTCTGTTTCTTTGCTAATTTCAGTGTCATCTTGTTATTTTTACCATTTCCAAGCCCAAAATGCAAGGCTTATTTCGTGCTATCCTTCTAAAAAATATTTTACATAGTATCTACGTATCTACGCACAAATTGTTTAGGCCTATATACTATATAAGATACAATCAGATACTTACGTGGCACAAAACGGCCAGTGCCCAAAGTAAGTCTTTTTTAGCCACGACCTTTGTTTCATATCTTTCATTTATTGGTATCAGATGGACATCTGTTTTGGTCGTCCTTATGAGCTTGCAGGTAACGCCTATTTGATTTGCAACACGAGCAATGCTAATTTGACCCTGCGCCGCCGGCACCGATGGACTTAATATCACAACGTCACCATCATTTATCCTTGGTGACATACTGTCTCCGTCCACATGGAGGGCAAAACTATCAGGAAACAGCTTATGAATCTCATCGCATTGGATAAACTCAACTATCTGCTCCTGCTCTTGCCCACAAACCTGAATAAGATTAGCCTGCTGCTTCCTGATTCCGTCCAGCAAAGGCCTCGCCTGCAAATCAACCGAGACCGTGCCATCCACAGAACCAACAATCTCTTTTCCGATGTGCTTTTTCACCAGCTCATCAAGCTCGGTAATAGCTTGTTCCGGCTCGGGCAGAAATGTTTGTTCCCAAAAATGCACCATCCCCGCCGCGGTTCGACCAAGCACGGGTATCCATCCCGGTCGTGTTTGCCTGGATGGTAGAACCTTAGAGTGAAATCTTCCTTCAATACCTTTTTGCTCGCATAACAGCTCAATAAAAGCTAAAACCGCTTCGGTCAGTTCAGGATTGTCTGTAAATAACTTGTCTAATCTTTGCAGAAGTCCACTATTTGACCCAGATGCGAATTTTTTTTCAGTGCTTCGGCCGGTCAGCAACCATTCCAAATCCGTTCCTGTAACCTCACATATCTTTAGCAGAATCTCAATTGGAGGAATTCTGTTGTTTTCGTAATAGCTGTAAGTAGAAGGACTTATGTTCAAGTCGCGGGCAAATTTGCTTTTGCCTCTGCTGCCTGCATATTGCTCACGCAGAATCCGAATCCGCTCGATTATCGCATTTTCGTTATTATTCTTCACAATATTACGCATATATAAATATTATAGTTGCAATTTTTCGCAATCGCGTTAATATTCCGTGAATGCGAATCTAAAGTAAGTTATTTTAGACCCAAATATGAATTTGTCAAGAAAGGAATAGCAAAGAAAATGGCAAAATCCACAAGAAAAAAGGCGAAAAGGGCAAAATTATCGAAAAAAACAAAAAAAATGGAAAAATCTACAAAGGAGCAATCAAAAGCAGCGGAATACGTAGGCCACCTTTTGGAATTACACAAGCTGCAAGGAGCACTGCTGGCCCAACTGTATAAGGAGGTTTAATAAACTCAGCGACGCCCTCGTGAGAACTCAGTTTGTATACTTGGCCAGGACCTTTCAGGGCAAAAGGTTAAGAACTTTCGAGTCAACAAATGGACCCTGCGAATGGAGAGTTGAAGGGAGACCCTTCGGCTGCAATCAGGGTAGAATTCTTTTAGTCGAGATTCTTCCCCTTCGGCCCATTCGGCTGCGCTCAGGGCAAGCTTTTGTTCGCTCAGGGCTTCGGCTAATTCAGGGCTGAAAGCTTGTTGCGGTCAGAATGACAATTATTCAATAGATTTCTCGGCTGCGCTCGGAATGACAGTGATGTGTGTCGAGCATGGAATGACCAAGTGCAATATCGAATTCACCGTGAGCGAACCTTTGGTATCGAACAACTTATGGGCTCAGAGGTTTTGTGTTTGTATGTTGGATTCGGCGGTGTTTTGTTCGCCAGGTTTGAAAGGCAGCGGTTCGGCGAACTGAATGGCAATGCGACGCAAAAAGCTATTTACGTTATCAACCCGACAAACATGGGCTGAACGGATGAAATTCGCCATATCAAAAGAATCATCCGGGCCATAACGGGGGACACTAAAACGAGCGGTTATATGTTGGCCGAGGTAGGGACAACCATCGTCGGCGTGGCAGGTAAACGCAGCGCCCCTGCTGGAAACATCAACCATCTGTCCCTGCGAAAGTGTCTCGTTAGGGTCCTCGGCAAACCAGATTGGCCAAAAATAACGCAGTCTTTGTTCTGTTCTTCGCTCGTTTGGCTTGTCCATTATAAACGCTCCTCAAATCTCTTGCTTTCGTTTAATGATTTACGAATCGACAGATTCCGGGGCTGACTTTACGAAGGATTACCGGAAAAATCGCGGTTCATCGGGCTAATATAGGCAATTATTGTGTTTTTAGTTTACTATTGTGGAAAACCGGTTTGAAACTTTTTTGTAACTTTTTTAGCCTTTGGCGAGGATATTCCTATAATCAGGCGCTGAGTTAAAGCGAAAGCTGGCAAAAAAATTGATTTTATTTAGACTAAAATGGCCGGTTCGATTGTGTTATAGGTAACGAACGTTCGTTCTAAGACAAAACATTAGGATTTAGATGATAGAAGATAAGCTGCTTATATGGAGATTTAAGCGAGGCAGCAGCGATGCTCTCTGCCGTATCTATAAGAAGTACAAGGATAATCTGCTAAGGCTGGCATTTGCTCTCTTGAACGACACGAGCGCTGCCGAAGATATTGTGCACGATTTTTTCGTATCTTTCGCACAATCTACGGAGAAATTAAAGCTTAACGGAAGTCTTAAAAGCTATCTGGCGACCTGTGTTGTAAATCGTGCACGCAACGCAAACAAAGCAAGACAGAGACAGGAAGCTGCCAGCCTGGATGGAGCTGCATCAGTCGGGTCGAATTTAAAAAGGCCGGAACAATGGATTATTTACAGCGAGCAATTAAGGCAGCTTAATGACGCACTTGCTCAGCTTTCGGAGCAGCAGCGAGAGGTAATAATCCTGCACGCTCAGGGTGGAATGAAATTTAAGGCGATTGCTGAATTACAGGACGTTTCAATTAACACAGTCCAGAGCAGGTACCGCTACGGCTTGGATAAACTGCGGTCTATTTTGGACAGCGAGGTGGAAAAATGAGACCGACAGAAAATATAGAGAAGCTAATTAAGAATATAGACATCGATACAAATGCCAAAATAGATGAAGAAGTTCTTGGTGATGTCGTCAAGGCATTTGAAAAATCGAAAGTCAAAAAAATATCTGCAATAGAGCAGAATATCTGGAGAATAATCATGAAAAGTAGAATAACAAAACTCGCCGCTGCGGCGGTGATGATAGCCGGGACAATAATCGGCTTACACTGGTTTGGCGATGGTTCCCCTGCTTATGGAATCACTGAAGCTCTGGAGCTGTGGAAGAATGCTGAGACAGTTCACATCAAAGGCTGGAAGTTTCTTCACACAGGCGACGATACCCAATTACAGAAGTTTCCATTTGACATCTGGTTTGATAAAAGAAACGGTCACTTCAAACATTGGCGTCCTATTAGTCCGTTCGGGGTTTACACGACCGAAACGCCAAGATATAATCTGACTGTTTCAGATGGCCAATACATAATGGATACTTCCGGATATATAAATATGGATGCTTCCGGTTATATAAATTCTGATGACAACTCAGCCCCTCCGTTGGTTATGTTCACAAAACTTAGCCCTTTTCAACAGCGTCTTCGGATTCGCACAATGAATCCCTTTCCGGCGTATATGGCCAATCTCAATCAAGTGAAAGGATTTACTAAAGTAGGACGAGAACAGATTAAGAATAAAACGGTCGATATATGGGAGGGCGTAATAACTTCTGCAGGCCCCTTTTTTATTAAAAAGAAGATATGGTTGTCACCGGAAACGGGCGAAATAGTCCGTATATTCACCTGGAGAAACGCTGAAGAGAATTCTATACGATGGGTGGCCCTCAGTGACGCTGACACGATTGAGTACGATGTAGTGCCGCCTGCGAACTGCTTTAACACAGATCCTCCGGCAGGTCACAAACAGATTAACACAAAAGAAACGGTCGTCGAACGAGAACTTGCAGACGGTAGTCCAGACGCCAAGTTCCATAGTTGCATTGGTTTTACGCTCAAAGACGGCAGTGTTATCTACGGCTGGCACGCCAACCGGAACCCCGAGGAATCACAGGCTAATCTGTTCACAGATCTGGAACCGGGAGGGCCGTTACCCAATCTGCCCGCACAGGTTGTTGGGTTGAAACCATGGCCGTCGCAAGAAAATGTAATCCTCGCAGGCCGACACTTAACTTTCACCCGGAAAAAAGGAAAATTCTACGAGTGGGGCATTTATGTGCCGGACGAAAAGGCGCCGGAACGTAATACGTTTGGGGGTTACAAAGTAATCTCAAAATATAATTTTGGACCCAGGCCTTTTTTTGATGGTCGGCCTAATCTTCTTGGGCAAGAGCAAGAGTTGATTATCAATTCTGAGCAGGAATTTGATATCTGGGTTCGTGGCGCGATGGCTGAACTTAGCGACGACGGGAAAGCTCCGGAATCCATAACCTACAAGAATGTCCTACAATTAGCCGAGAAAATTCGCAATTCGTTCGACAAATAGCAGTGCACAAAAAACTCCAACTGGCCGGGCTGATTCCTTCGACAGTGCTCAGGAATAATTGGCTCGGCTTTTTTATTGCTGGTTCAAATGTTGAGTGCTCGCACGAGTTTGCAAAATTGCTCACCGCGGTGCTGGAAATTGTCGAACATGTCGTAGCTTGCGCAGGCGGGGCTTAATAAGACTATATCGCCGCTTTCCGCGAGACGAGCGGCTGATCGGACAGCTTCGGAGAGAGAATTGACGATTTGGATTTTTGCGCTGGCTTCCGGAAAGAGTTGTATTTCTGATGCGATTTTGGAGGCGGTCTGGCCTATGAGGATAGCAGCTTTGACGTTAGTGGCTATTTTTTGGCCGAGCTCGTCAAAGGGTAAACCCTTGTCATATCCGCCGGCAATGATAATCTTCGGCTGGTCAAAGGCCTCTAATGCGGCAATGGCGCTCTGCGGCGTAGTGGCTATCGAATCGTTGTACCAGGAAACGCCATTTATTTGTCCGATAAGTTCGAGCCGATGAGGTAACGGCTTAAAGTCCGGCAGAGAATTTTTAATGCGGTCATCGTCAATGCCAAAATACTTAGCTATGGCGATGGCGGCGGCGAGGTTTGAAAGATTGGCTCGGCCGGGCAGTGTGAAACTATCGCGAATCTCTTTACTTACATCGTCAGTTGAAAACCTGAAGCAAATCCTGCCGGCGTCTTTGTTGTATTTTTCAAACCATTCGGCGGCAATTTTGTCTTCGGCATTAAAGATGGAAACAGCAGGGTAATTGTCGTTCAGTTTCTGAAATTTGAAGATATTTTCCTTTGCGGCGCAGTAATTAGCGAATGTGCCGTGGCGGTCAAGATGGTTCGGTGTGAGATTCGTTAAGAGTGCGACGTTGGGTGCTTTTTGAATTTCCGCTAATTGCTCGAGTTGAAAACTCGACAGCTCCAATACAACCAAATCATCAGGAGCGATTTTCTCTATCACGGTCAGTAGCGGCTGATTGCCGATGTTGCCGCTTAGCCAAACGTTCTCGTATATCGTATTTTTAAGCAGATGGGCGGTCAGGGCGGTTGTTGTGCTCTTGCCATTTGCTCCGGTAATGCCTATTATCTGTGCGGGGCATAGTTCAAAGAAGATGTTTATCTGAGACGTAATAAATTTGTTGTCTCGACGGGCGATTTCGAGAAACTCATTATCGCAAGGCACGGCGGGATTGGCTATGATAATGTCGGCCTGCTTAAAATCAGCCGGGTCGTGCGAGCCGAGATGAAATTCTATATCAGGAAATTCTTCGAGCTTCCCTATCGAATCGCTTAACTGCGCGGCTGGGGCCAAATCCGTTACTATTACTTTAGCACCTGCTCTTGCGGCAAATTCGGCGACATCAGCTCCACCGCCGAAGCGTCCCAAGCCCATAATTAGCACTTTTTTGGCAGCAAAATTGTATTTCATATCTAGCATCTCGTATTGTTTACTATAGAGATGACTCACAAAAGAGTTAAATCCTTAGTATTGTAAATTATTGACTATTTTCTGATTCCTCCTCGCCTGAGAGGGGCAGCTTTTTGATATCTTGCTGGATTGATTGTGGAAATATTATGCCTTTTGCTTCTGCTTCTTTTTGTATTTTTTTTGTATCCGTTTGCAATTCCTTAGTACTAATTTGTTTTGCGCGTTTTTCCACCGATGGATTTAGTTTTTCTGATCTCTCGTATTCAAGTACTCCATCTTTCATTTCACTTGGCAAATCTATATCGCATTTTGTTATTGTGTTCAGAAATTCTCGACAGAAAAAATTATCTATTTGGACTCTCCGTTTTGTTGTATGAACAAATCTTCCAATAATCCTACAAATGTTCTCTCGCTCCTCTGGACTAAGCTCATTGACAAACTCATAATCTTCAATTCTCCTTAAAGATAATATTATTGGTTCCAAAGCGTCTAAAGTAACTATGTATACGGAGTAATCACCCATGTTAAAGGAGAATTGCTCAATGGCTTCGACCGAATTAGATGGAATAACAAGGAATATGTCCTTTTTCACGTTGTCTTGTTTAGTATATTTCTTTATAGACTCAGTTTGAACCTTGATATAATTTGGAAAACTTTCTAAATCATCTGATGCTGGACTTTTTGCATCAAAAATAACGAATTCATCACATATCTTGATTGCGTTATCTGGATTGCCCTTAAATGGAACTTTATCCACATATTCTATCGTATATTTTCGGCAAATATTCTTAATCACACTCTTTACTTTATCCTGATGCTTTGCCCAAGACTCTTTCATTGTTTCTATTTTATGAAGCTGTTCACGTTGTCGTTCTTCCACTTCCTTGTTTCTCTCATCCTGTATTCTCTCCTGAATCTTATTTAGAGTAGCTACTTTCTTATCGTGTTCAATTCTCCGGTCATATTCAATCTGTTTAAGAACAGTAAGTTCTTGCTCCAAGTCAGAGATTTTTTTATTGAATCCCTCAATTTTAACCTCGAGAGATGCAATTTTACTATCCTGTTTATTCATTGTCCCATCATATTGTCTTATCTTCTCATCTTTAGTAGCAACCGAGGCAGAGAGAGTTGATATTTCCCTGTCACGCTCCTCTATTTGTTCTTGCAAATGTTCAACATCACTTTTCAGTGATTGAATATTAAGACGAAAATGATCTTCATTATTTTTGAGTATCGCTATATTATTCTTTGATTCCTCTAACTCATGTGAAACAGAATTCAATAAATTGCAAAACTCCTTAAACTCTTCGTAAGCGTCATAACTTAAGGTTCTTATTGACTTCCAGTGAAATATCCGATCCCAGAAAGTTATAGATTTAATTTTTTCGAAAAAAAGTCTTAGTTTTTCAAATTTGTTTTCCATATTTACCTCTGTTAGCAAGTATTTTTCATTTACCCAACTCCGATTTGCGGCAAAGAGCATCCCCAAACAAGTTTGAGGGTGCTACCCTGAGTTGTATTGATAAGGCAAAGCTCAATAATTTACTTTTCGCGTGAGTCCTGAGCATTGTTATATCAAGGTTTGCATAGCGTTAGCCAAATCGACCTTTGCGTCGATGACGGCCTGCTCGATACATCTTTTCCAGTCGTCGCCGAATTGCTCTTTGTATTTCGGCTTTTCATAAGCGTAGATAATCGAGCGTGATGCGTTGATTAAAGCTCCGGTGCCGTCGGGTTTGCAAAACCGGACACAATCGGTAGCCTCAGCACCCTGGGAGCCGTAGCCCGGGACGAGAAACCATATCTTGTCATACTTCTGTCGCAGAGCAGTTGTTACCCGCGGTGCAGTGCCGCCCACGACCATTCCCACATTACTGTAGCCGTGCGTGCCGATTCGTTCATCTTTATTTGCGATTTCGGCGACGATTTCGGCGAGCTTTTCGTACATTGCCTGGCCATCAGCATCGGTAAAATCCTGAATTGCGGCAGCGGAAGGATTGCTGGTACGAACCAACACAAAAATACCTTTGCCCTGCTTGTCGGCCATATCCGCAAAAGGCTCGATACCATCTGTTCCCATGTATCCGTTGACAGTTATTGCATCGGGGGCAAGGTTGTCTTCGAGGCCTGCCAGTTCCGGATTTTCAAGATGAGCGGCGGCGTAAGCTGCTGCGGTGTGGCCTATGTCGCCGCGTTTTACGTCGCCGATTATTTCCAGGCCCAAATCATCCGCCTCGGAAATCAGGGAATAGTAAGTCTCCAGGCCTTCCCAGAGATACTTTTCAAAAAATGCAATATTTATCTTCACAGCAGGTACCATCGGCGCAACGATTCGCATTGTCTGTGTGCAAAAATCGAAGATAGCATCGACCGCAGCGGCGGCATCAAACTCATCGTTCATCTCGCGATGGCTTCTTATCGCAGAAGGCAGTCTATTGTAAACAGGGTCCAGCCCGACAATCAAAGAAGTTTTCTTGGTTTTCACGGCGTCACAAAGACGGTCAGCAAAATGACTTGCCATATTCTAAATCCTCAAATTTGGAAAAATCTTTTAATAAACATTTGAACTACTATAATCATATAAGTGGATTCAAGCAAGACAGAAATGCAAGATACGGAAAAAGATTTGAAAATTCGCAAAAAAGCGCGATTCAAAAAATTGATCTGCTGGCTCATGGTCGATTTGGCAGTAGCGGCTATTATCTTCGCTCTACTGTTATACAGACCCGGTCGTTATAGGCCGGCTGACTTTGGCTCCGGCAGCTACAAGCGGGGAGAGGTCAGTCCATATCTGACAAATGATTTATTACCGGCAATTCATAACAGTTCACAATACCGCGAGCCTTTTGAGCTGGTCGTTACCCAGAAGGGGATAAACGATATAATTACTCGGGGCAACTGGCCAATGGAGTCTGAAGGTGCCCTGCTTTATGCACCTGCAGTGCTTTTTGTCCCGGGTGCCGTTGTGCTGATGGGCACGGCAGATATAAAAGGCATGGAATTTGTGGTTACTATTGAGTTAGAGCCCAAAATCGATGAGCAGGGACTTTTGAATCTGCGGGTGGCGAAGGTGAAGGTCGGGGCCATGAATATTACACCCCTTGCCAAGATGATGGCCAAAAAGATGTACATGCAGAGAATTAACGCTTTGGATGTCGATACAGAAGCTGTGCAGACAAAAATAGCTGCGTCATTGCTGAATGATGAGCCGTTTGAGCCTGTTTTCAGTATTGACGATAAAAAGGTGCGAATTGAAAAAATAACTGTTGATAAGGAAAAATTACTGCTGCGTCTGGTACCGGCTTCGTAGCGTGGCCCGTATCTCGTATCCGCCAGACAAAACTTATCGGTCTCGTCTTGTGTATGTACCTCCACTCCAAACCTATGATGTGCACTAACGCGCCAGCGTGTTGACGTCCTCTGCGCTCAGCGCCTGGTTGTAGATTCGAATATCGTCAATCAGGCCGGAGAGGAAACCGACTGCCTCAAGGGTCTTTCCAGCTCCAAAATGAAGACCGCTGTCCGCACTTCCCAACCGGCTTTGTGGCTTAACATCTTTGGCAACCTCAGCACCATCAACATACAGTATTCGATAGGAACCATCCCACACAAAACCTAAATGGTGCCAGTTGCCATCAGTGATCACTGTTTGTGACATCAGCGTGGAACTGCTCCGGCCAAGAGCCATTAATTCCGTCATCAATCTGCCGTCTGACGGAGCCATAGAAAGCCAATTTACCCCGCCAACATTACTTGCTTGAGATATGACGACTTGCCCTGGGTTGCCTCCTTTGACCCAGGCAAAAACGCTGAATGCACCGTCTGCCGGGTTCAAAATAAAGGTCGTGCTAACGTAATCATCGGTGCCGTCTAACTCAAGTGCGCCATCTACTTTACCACCGGTAGCCCACCAGAGCGGATTACCACGAAGCGTGCCGTCATTGTCGCCGGCGCTGTCACGGGCGATGCTGCCGGCCGTCTCGTCCAGATTCCAGTACGCTACCAGACGAAAATCTGCCAGCCAGTTATCAATAAACGCATCGAGGTCCAGCATATCGATAATACCATCATTCGGGTTTGAGATGTCATAGGCAGGATTCCATTTAGCATCTCCAGGTTGAGTCAACCAAGCCAATGCAAGCATAGCAAAGTCCGCCATATCTACATCGCAGTCCTCGTCAAAATCACCGGTGAAAGTCGGTTCGCATACGATCTTGAACACCTCACCACTGAGATCCACGATGTACAGGTTGCCGGCAGCGTCCTCGCCGAATGAGGAAATCGACCCGACCGAACCGACATCAGGAGATAGTTGGGTGGTACGGTTCATGAACTCCGTTTTATTCGTACCATCGAAGCGAAATGACCAGATCTGATTGCTGACATAATCCGCGAAAAAGTAGATACCCCGCAGTTCTGTTATCCGACCGCGGTAAACGTAGCCACCAGTGATGGAAAAGCCGCCATCGGGGGCACCGCTGTGCAGGTATTCGTGAATCGGAGATGTGAAGCTCTGGTCATTGCACGGTAGTGCATCGTTGGCGAAGTTACATCGTGTACCCTCCATCACCCGCCACCCATAATTTTCCCCGCCGGCGCTCGATGCGGGTTGAAAATTGATCCACTCACGCTGACCCTGCCCGACGTCTGCGATGTAGAAGTCGCCGGTGAGCCGGTCGAAGCTCGGCCGCCAGGGGTTGCGTAAGCCGTAAGCCCATATCTCATCGTCGCCAGTCGTTCCGACAAAGGGGTTGCTGCTTGGAATCGCGTAGTTGCGAGTCGGGTCACTGGGGAAGTCGTCGGCATCGACGTCTATGCGGAGTATCTTACCGAGCTTCTGGTTGGTGATGTCTTGCGCGCGGTTGCCGGGGTCGTTACCACTGCCGCCGTCGCCACTGGAGATATAGAGAAATCCATCCGGTCCAAAGCCGACCCAGCCGCCGTTGTGATTGCTGTACGGTTGACTGTAGGTCATGATCGTCGTGCCGCTGCCCGCATTGGCGATGTCCGGGTTGCCCGCAGATACCTGGTACCGACGGATATTGGTCGTCCCGCTTGAGTCGTTGAAGTTGACGTAGAAGAAACCGTTTGTGGAATAGTTGGGATGAAACGCCAGGCCAAGCAATCCTTGTTCGTTACCTGTCGCAAGGCCATCGATGTCCAGAAACGGCGTGCTGTTGATCAGGCCCGTGCTGAAGTTCAGAATCTTGACCCGCCCGGTGTGCTGCTCGACAATGAACAGGCGATCGGTATCTTCCGGCGGGGCAGTAACGTAGAGCGGCCGACTCAATCCCGACGCGACACGCTTTGTGCTGATTCGAGAGGCTCGAGCCGACCCCGCGCCGATGAGTACTGCTACCAAAATAGAAGCCAGCACACGATTTGATCGCATGCCAAAGATGTTTTTAGAACAACGCCAAAACTTCATTTTCGTCTCCTCCTTATAAGATAAAAGCTTCTGCAAAATAGTGTATCTGATTGAGAGAATTTGTCAACAAAAAAGCATAATAAATAAAATCTTTAGCAATCAAGGACGGTTGCCTTAGAGCGGTATAGGGGCAAGAGAGCGAAGGAAACAAAACGAAAAAATAAACTACAGCGTAAAAATCGGCAATTTTAGAACTGGTCATTAAAAATAGGCTACCGTGCTAATTTTATACAAAAAGAAGGGTTTTGTGCCCTGAAAAAGGCTATTTTATGCGGACGTTGGTGGTTTTGTGTCATTGAGCTTTTTTTGTTTGCGTCGGATTTGGACTAAAAAATATACAAATTCGACAAAAAAATCATTGCCATTGACAGATTTGACGATTATTATAGCAAGTTTGGTTATAAGGATTAATAGCTACCAAAGCTAAACTTTGAACTAAAGAGGCGCTTAAAATGGTTTTAACGGGATTAGCAAACAGTGCAAAGTAGGCGATTAACAATTGACCTGCACGGCTGTGTTTCTGCTGAAATGGTGGCTTGGAAATCGGTTTTCTGCTTCAATTGTCGCGAAAAACGAACGAGGTTTTTTAGTATCGGAGGCAGATGATGTAGCATAAAGACAAACTACAACCTCTGTTTGTTTTTGGCGTGCCGGGGAACCTGTTTTGTAAGGGACTCCCTTTTGAAGTGGAAACGTGGATAGTTTCCATTTTTTTTTATCCGAGACCAGAGAGTGGTGCCGGGTTGAAAAAAGGAAAGAAATCGGTGCTGGATTAAAGAGAAAAGACAATGAGTGAGGAATTACTAAGAATCGTGGGAAACATTGCCCGTGATAAAAACATCGAGAAGGAATCGATATTTGTGGACCTGGAAGAAGCTATGGTTTCAGCAGCGAGGAAACACTTTGGTGAGTCGGAAAGCAATATAGTAGTAAGCATCGACCGAAATACGGGCCAAATAACAGCTTTTAGAGGCGATGAGGAAATCGATATAAAACGTCTCGGCCGAATCCCCGCCCAGACGGCCAAGCAAGTGATGATACAGAAGATACGTGCTGATGAGAGAGACAGTATCTATGCTGAGTTCGTTCAGCGAAAAGGGGAAATAATAAGCGGAACGGTTGTTCGATACGAAAGCGGCAAAGTAATTGTTAATCTGGACCGCTCGACCGAAGCCTTTATGCCAAAAGGCGAACAGATAATGGGCCAGACACACCGGGTGAGTGAGAGAATTCGATGTTTGATTCTTAATGTAAAAGAGACCTCGAACCAGGTCGAAATTATTCTCTCCCGGACTCACCCTGATTTTATCCGGCGATTGTTCGAGTTAGAAGTACCGGAGATTAGTGAAAAAATCATCGAAATAAGGGCATTAGCGCGAGAGGCGGGCTATCGAACCAAAGTTGCTGTGACCTCATTCGACGACAGGGTTGACCCCGTTGGGGCGTGCGTGGGTGTACGCGGCAGCAGGATAAAGAATATAGTTGATGAGCTGGGAGGAGAGAAAATAGATATTGTCCGCTGGAATGAGTCATCGCAGGTGCTTGTGGCGAATGCGTTAATGCCGGCAAAAGTCAGCGAAATCGCCCTGTGTTTTGAATTGGGACGGGCAACCGTTGTCGTGGATGAGGAGCAGCTCAGTCTGGCTATCGGTAAGCACGGGCAAAATGTCCGGTTAGCTGCCAGACTGACCGGCTGGGACATCGATATACTAACGCCGGACGAATACAACCAGGGCATCGAGAGACTGACAAACTGCGTTAAGACAGTGGAAGGCGCTGACGATATGGTGATTGACAAGCTGATAGCACTTGGCGTCATATCCCTTGGGGATATTGATGAGGTGGGGGCAGAACCACTGATTAATGAACTGAAGATTGATAAGGAGACCGCTGAGAAATTAGTTGCAACGGCAGTCAAAGAAATCGAACGTCTGGAGGCTGAAGCGAAACAAAAAGAGGCGGAAAAGCAATTAGCCCAACAGACAAAAGTAACAGATGACGAGACAAAAGTAACAGATGACGAGACAAAAGTAACAGATGACGAGACAAAAGTAACAGATGACGAGACAAAAGTAACAGATAACGAGACAAAAGTAACAGATAACGAACAATAGCCATATCTCAAACGAGATATGAAGTATCAAACACAGTTGAGATTGGAGATTTATTTTTGGCCACTACAAGAGTTTACCTTTTGGCCAAGGAGCTGGGCATAAAAAGCTCTGCCATGGTGAAGAAGTGCCAGAGTGAGGGTCTGGACATAAAGAACCATATGTCAGTGTTATCGGCCGGCCTGGCGGCGACCATTCGGGAGTGGTTCAGCGAAGGTGAAAATATCACAACTGTTGAGACGGCTGAGAAGGTGGACCTGAAAAAGGTCCGAATCAAAAAGAAAAAGAAAACGAAGGAAAAACCGGCGGCAAAGGAAACAAAAGTTAAAGAAGCTAAGCTGGCAAAGCCGGCGGCCAAGCGAACCAAGGCAGCAGCCGAGACAACTACTGCAACAGAAACAGAAGCTGAACAAACCGAACAGGAAACTGTGGTAACTATAGGAACTGCGGTAACTACAATAGAAGAGCCCCCACCGGCCGAAGAACAGATAACCGAAGCACCACCAAAGGAACAAGAACCGGAGCCGATAGTACCTGCCGGGCCGATGCTGAAAAAACCTGAGCCGGCTCGACTGAGCGGACCGCAAGTTGTTCGAATCGAATCACCGGAGCCGGTACGACGACGACCAAAGCCTAAGCCGAAAGTTCGATATGATGCACCTGTTACTGAACCGTTGATGTACAGTCAACAGAAACAGGAAAAAACAACTTTGGCTCCGGACGGGGACAAGAAACAAGCCCCAAAACACCTAAAAGAAAGAACACATGGGCGAAGGCGGGATGGGCGAGATACGGAAACGGTAAAGAAGCCTAAAACCGGCAGCCGATGGCGACAAAGAGATATTGAAGAAAGACAAGCCCGGCTTGAAGCAGCCGGCGGTGAGGGCCTGCGAGTAAGGCCAACGCGTAAAATAGCGAGCAGACCCAAGCATAAAGTTGCTGCGCTTATCAGGCCCAAAAAAGTCGTTATAAGCGAGCCAATTACAGTAAAAGAACTATCAGCAGCCCTGGCGATTAAATCAACGGATATCATCCAAAAACTAATACAACAGGGAGTAATGGCCACGGCCAATCAGGTGATAAGCAACGAGGTTGCAGAACTGGTTGCTATTGATTTAGGCACTGAGCTGGTGGTGGAACACAAAAGCACGCTGGAAGAACAGATACGAGCTGAATTTGAAAAACGTCAGGGAAAAAATCTCCAGAAACGTGCTGTGGTTGCTGCAATGCTCGGGCATGTTGACCACGGCAAAACCAGCCTGCTGGACAAAATCCGGTCAACCCATGTAGCAGCCGGCGAAGCAGGCGGCATTACGCAGCACATCGGGGCGTCTGAAGTTACCTGGGACAATAAGAAAGTAACATTTCTCGATACTCCGGGTCACGAGGCTTTTACAGCAATGCGTGCCAGAGGTGCTAATATGACCGATGTTGTGGTGCTGGTGATCGCCTCTGATGATGGAGTGATGCCCCAAACGATTGAGGCGATAGCGC
The DNA here is from genome assembly GCA_022566315.1 of Planctomycetota bacterium. Lineage (GTDB taxonomy): Bacteria > Planctomycetota > Phycisphaerae > Sedimentisphaerales > Anaerobacaceae > NIOZ-UU13. Next base: position 14,776 of record JADFJC010000018.1, on the reverse strand, counting down.
ACAGCAAGGCAGCGGACGTTCCGATTATTGTGGCGTTGAACAAAATAGATTTGCCGGGCTGCGATATAAATCGTGTTTACTCTCAGTTAGCTGAGCATGAGTTGACGCCGGCTGAATGGGGAGGCCAGACGGAAGTCGTTAAAACCAGCGCAGTTACCAGTGAGGGTATAGACGACTTGCTTGAATCTCTCGATTACGTAGCCGAATTACTTGAGCTTAAGGCCGATGCCACAATCCCAGCGACAGGATGGGTCATCGAGGCCAGGATGTCGCCAAAGCGAGGGCCGGTGGCGACTCTGTTAATCAAGGAAGGCCGACTAAAAAAGGGTGATGTGGTTCTGGCCGGCTGCGCCCACGGCAGAGTAAAAATGTTGAAAAACAGCTACGGCAAAAATATAAGAACAGGTACAAGCTCTATGCCGGTGGAGATAACCGGCCTAAGCGACGTCCCCCAGGCCGGGGATAGATTTTACTGTCTGGATGACATCAACAAGGCCAAGGCTGCCGCCGAGGAAAACCAAATACGCTCAAGAGAGAACTCTCTGGTGAAACGGACACAGGTAACATTAGACAATTTATTCAGCCAGATAGATGCCGGCAAGACAGAATCATTAAATCTTATCGTCCGGGCCGATGTTCAGGGCTCGGTGGATGTCCTGAAAAAATATTTGTCCGATCTGAGCGTCGAGGAAGTAAAGATTAATATTCTGCACGCCGCACCGGGTGGAATTACAGAAGGTGATGTTGTGCTTGCCGAGGCGTCGAACGCCATTATTATTGGCTTTAACGTCGTCCCGGAAGAACACGCATCCAAGACTGCTGAAGCCAAAGGTGTTGAGATAAGACTCTACAACGTCATCTACCGCATAACCGAAGATTTAGAAAAATCAATGGTCGGTTTACTTGAGCCGGAAGAAATTGAGAAGGCGCTGGGAAGAGTTACGGTAAGAAATACGTTTAAGGTTTCCCGAATTGGTACGGTGGCCGGCTGCTATGTCAGCAGCGGGTACGTGAGCAAGAATGCAAAGATGCGGCTGATACGCGACAACATCGTGCTCAAAGACAACCTCAGTGTAGAGTCGCTAAAGCATTTCAAGGACGATGTTCGTGATGTCAAGGCGGGCCTGGAGTGTGGTATTAAGATAGCAGGATTCGACGATATTAAAGTCGATGACGTTCTTGAGTTCTATGAAATTGTGAAAGTAGCCAGAACCCTTAAAATTAAAAATTGAATATTGACGATTGACTATTGAAAAAAAGTCAGGAGTTTGAGTTCCGAAACAATAGTCAATAATAAATAGTAAATTGTCAAATGGCGACTCGAAGGCAGGAAAAAGTGGCCCGTGTGGTGAAAGAAGGCGTCAGTAACGCTATTGCTCATCATCTTAGCGACCCCCGCATTGAAGGGTTCGTGAGCGTTACGAGAGTGGATATGGCGGCTAATTTGCGCAACGCCGATGTATATGTCAGTATTTTTGGCGGGAACAAAGCGGCTCAGAACAAAACTTTTGCGGCAATAACACATGCAAAAAGCCGAATACAATCTCTGGTAGCCGGCAAATTGCAGAGCAAATTCTGTCCTGTATTGCATTTTTACAGGGATGAGAAATTCAAAAAGGCGTTAGAGATTATGAAACTGATAGACCAGACAGCCAGTGAACTGGAAAAAGAGGACCCCGAAGAAGATTTGGACGAAGAAGAAGTGTGAAACAAAATACGAAATTTGAAGCACTCCTGTTTTGGTAGGGTTAAAATTGTTCCTGTCAAAACCCGGATGCGATATTCGGACTTGTACGCTATCGGCAAGAGGCTGATATGAAAAATAGCCAAGAATATTCTAAAAAAATACAAAGATTGCACCGCTCATTGAGCCGCAAATATCCGAAAGTTCAAAAAGTTATCCACGATGAACCGGCGAACGCAATTGTCTATGCTATCATCAGCGCCGAGCTGAGCAAGAAGGCAACAGAATCCGCGATTAAGAGATTCGCTGATTATTTCGTTGACCTGAATGATTTGCGCGTTTCGCAAACAGAAGAAATTGTTGAAATGTTGGGCGAGGATACACCCGTTACAAGGACTATAGCCTCGACAATCACCATGGTCTTGAGGGCTGTATTCAACGAATATCATAAAGTGAGCTTAGAGGCGTTGAAAAAAATAGGCAAACGTCCCGCTCGTCAGATTCTTGAGAAGCTGGAGGGTACCAGCCATTTCGTAGTCGATTATTGTATGCTCACGTCTCTGCAAGGCCATTCCATACCGCTTACTAAAGGAATGATAGAATATCTCACAAGCAAGGAACTGGTCTATCCTAACGCTGACGAGCAGCGGATAGGAGGCTTTTTGGCCAAGCAGATTTCAGCCAAAAAGGGATATGAGTTTTATGCCCTCTTGCGGCGCGAAAGTGAAGCACACAGGAGCAAAAATAAGAAAAAAACCAAAACTACTTCCAAAAAAACTAAGACGAAAAAAATAAAAAATAAAAAGTAAACGAATGTTCGATGCTCACGAAATTAGTGAGTAGTTAATTGACCATTTAACAGCCAGAGATTTGAGATGTCAGAACAGATATTAAAATTAGGTATTCCCGCAGGCAGTTTGCAGAAGGCAACTATCGAACTTTTTGGCAAAGCCGGATTCCACATTGCCGATTCCGAAAGGAGTTATTTGCCTCGTATAGATGACGAACAAATCCGTCTTATTATGTTACGAGCACAGGAAATGGGCAGATACGTGGCCGACGGGGTTCTCGATGCCGGGATAACCGGCTACGACTGGATAACGGAGAACGGCTGTGATGTGGTGGACGTCTGCGAACTTGCCTACAGCAAAGCCACGAGCAATCCAGCCAGATGGGTATTGGCTGTGCCTGATGAATCGCAGGTTAAAAGTGTGAAGGATTTGGTCGGCGGTATAGTCGCAACCGAGTTGGTCAACGTAACAAAAAAATACTTCGCAGATAAGGGTGTCAACGTAAAGGTTGAATTTAGCTGGGGCGCTACCGAGGTAAAGGCCCGGCTGGTCGATGCAATAGTGGAACTTACCGAGACCGGCAACTCACTGCGGGCAAACGAACTGCGGATAATAGATACCGTGATAACCTCTACAACAAGGTTTATCACAAATAAGCAGGCCTGGGGCGATAAGTTCAAGCGGGAAAAAATAGAAAATATCTCCATTCTACTTAAAGCAGCAATCGAAGCCCGCAGCAAAGTCGGCCTGAAGATGAATATAAAGAAGAACGACTTAGAGTCGATAATGAAGATTTTACCTGCTGAAAAAAGCCCAACGGTTTCATCACTGGCTGACCCTGATTATTTGGCGATAGAAGTGATTATCGACGACAAAATTGAACGGTCGCTGGTACCGGCATTGAATCGAGCGGGCGCAACGGGAATAATCACCTATCCTCTGAACAAGGTCTTACACTGATAATTGATTATTGTCCTGACGCGTCTGAATCAGTGCGGTGTTATTAACTCTACAAAATACGCTAATTTGAGAACATAAGCGAAATAGTCTGGTCATTTTGGGTTGGAGATGAGAATATGAATTATAGAAATATTTGGATGAGGGTCTTAATTGTAATTTTACTTCTGTGTGTTTTCCCGATAGCTGCTCAAGCTCGCAGCGGTCCTAAAGAAAAGCAGATTATAGTCGTCTTCCGATTTGATGATTACTCCAGCCGTAGCTCAACAGATATGGAAGTCAAACTGATTGCTGCTTTCCAGAAGCATAATATTTCTTGCACCTTCGGAGTTATTCCATATGTACATGTTGGTGACAGTCACGATGCTTCTCCGCAGGATGTTGTTCCTCTGACTCCAACGAAAGCTAATATCCTAAACAACGCGATCAAAACCGGCACTTTGGAGGTAGCATTACATGGTTACTCCCATCAGACAAATCACAAAAGGGGCGGATATACTGAGTTTTCCGGCCTTGCTTACGACAGTCAACTGGAAAGGATAACAAAAGGGAAAAATCTCTTAGAGGAAATGCTTGATACACAAATTACTATCTTTATCCCACCATGAAACAGCTACGATTTAAATACACTACGCGCTCTCGAAAAGCTGAACTTTAAATGTATTTCGTCAGGTAGATTTGGTGATGCACAGGAATCCTCTCCGTTAAAATTCTTGCCGGCAATATGTAGTCTTCTCAAGCTGCGAGATGCCGTCGAATCAGCAAGACGTATCCCTGAAGTTCAACCAATTATCGTCGTTTTGTTCCATGTATTTGACTTCCTTGAAATCGACAAAAAACGAGGTAAACTCACATACCCAGAATTTGTCGAACTTTTAAGCTGGCTTACATCCCAGAAAGATATTCATATAGCGTCCATCAACCAAACGACTAAGACAATCAATAACTTAAGCGCCCGTCGGTTTATCGACTACAAGAAGTTTTACATTAAACCACATTCCCTTTGTCCGCCGTTTTTGGTAAGTAAATTTTATAACATTCCTACTGGAATCTATTCATCTCAAAGCGCCACCCATAATATGAAACCCAAGAACATGAAAATCATGCCTGTAGTGTTTGTATCAATCTTCTATCTCGCAACATTGCTGCTATCTACAGCCATCGCTTTCTTTGGCGGATTTATTATATTTCCCCGGTCAGAGATTGTGACATCAATTTCTAAGTATGGTGGACCAGCCCTTCTGGTTTTACTCTCAATTTATGCTCTTCATGATTCAGTTCTTGGCTATTTTGGCGCAACAGTCATAACGTTGCTTCTCGGTGCGTGCATTGGAGTATGGATCTCTTTCCTGACTCAGAAAACAAGATTATTTAAAGTTAAAGCTGGTAAGAAAGTATATCTCGCATAGAACTCGGACAAGCCAAAATACTTCCGCACCGCATCAAATGCAGGTAAAAGACTAAAATCAAACAAATCAAAACCTGCCTGTGTGGTTATCAGCATCAAATGATAATTTAACTTGACTAATGGCGAGGAAAAAGTTATAATAAAAGCCACAAGAAGTGATATTTGGTGGGGCTAAAACTACCGAAAAAATAATCAGTACCAGATGAAATTCTTAAATGGTTAAGGAAAATACTTATGACTAAATTATTTTCGAACAAATTGGCTTTGATTTTTATGGGACTATTAATAGTATTTTGCCATTTAGGCGCCGCAAGGGCACAAACAGCCGGCGAACCAATCCGCCAGAGACAGCCTGTCGTTAAACCATCCGCTGAGCCGTCGAATATCGTTGCGAGGGCAGGCGATTACGTCATCACAAAGCAGGAGCTTGAGAAAAGGCTGATGATGGAGCTTTACCCTCGTGGCTATGATAGTTACAACGAGCAAGCTGAACCGGTTGATGCCGAAACGGTGCTTATGAAAATGATAGCGGAAAAAGCTATGGTTAGGGATGCACGCAAACTTGGGTTTCTCAAAGATGAAACGTTCGGCGCATCGATTACACGATTCAAGGAAAGACGGCTTTCAAACTTATTATTACAAAAGCAATTGCAACCCAAATTAACGGTAACAGAGTCAGAAATAAAACAGAAGATGAAAGCCGACCCCAAGCTCGACCGGGCGAGGGCGGAAGCGATGCTTAAAAACACAAAAGGCCGCAGGCTTTATGACCAATATTACAAGCAAATATACCAAAAGTTTCATGTAAAAAAGTTAAGTAACAATTTCCCCAAAGCAGTTCAAATCCACCAAAGATTGCTAACTAAACCGAAGAAACCGCGTAAAGCTCCTTTTATCCGTATCTATCAGATAAAAGAGGAGCTGACGCCGGAAGAGAAAAACATTGTTCTGGCAACGTTTTCCGCAAGTCCACAGGACGATAATGGAAAGATAACAAAGATAACATTGAAGGACTGGTTCGATACTTTGTGCGAGAGCTCCCCGCCGAGCCGTCCGAGAAACCTTAATACGCCAAAGGGTGTCGAACAGTTGTTAGAAAGGGCTTTGAGGATGCCGCTTCTTGTATCTGAGGCCAAGTCGCTCGGATTCGATAAGGATAAAAATCTATTAAAGAAGGTAAGAGAGTACGAAGATAGGGGGCTCCTATCTAAAGTCAAATCTGAAAAGGACAAGGAGATTAAAGAACCAACGATTGATGAGATAATGATTTACTTCGGCAAGAATATGGAAGCATTCAGAACAGGCAGGACGCTCAAGATTGACCTCATCTGGTGTCAGGACCTTAAAACAGCCCGGCAGGCAAAGGCTGAATTAGACGGCGGTAAGGACTTCGAGTCGGTCAGACAGAAATACTCATTGGAAAAGAAAGGAAAACCGTTTAATACTTCTCCCAGCGGCGAAGGACTGTTCTGGAAGGACTTATGGAAAGGCGATCCAAACGATATAGTAGGGCCGGTAAAAGGTTTTTACCGTAGGGACATCAAGTGGCGAATCGTCAAAATCTTAGAAAAGAACCCCGGTAAAGTAAAAGGATATTCGAGTGATATAGAGCGGCGTGTCAAAGATAGATTGGTAAACAAACAAAGAGATGCCATCTTGGCCAAATACGGCGACGAGCTGTTGAAGAAATATCCATACAAAATCTATACCGAAAAAATCAAAGATATTGACCCGCTGGATATACCATAAGGACTGGTAAAGAAATTAGGTTTCATTTTCGGCTGAGCGAGGACAAGGCTGGCAAGGAAGCAAAACGCAGGACTACTGGTTGGTAGTCCGAGTTTTGCTGACACCGCCAGCCGAAGCCGCAGCCAGCCAAAAATGGAAGATAATTTATTTACAAGTCCTAAGGCTAAACTCGATACTCGATACTCGATTCTCGATTCTCGACGAGCATCAAGCAACCAGTATCGAGTATCGAGCAGCATTTATCCTTTGAAGAACAATATAAAGACCAAAATACTCACGAATGCTATCGCACCCGGTACCATGAAAATCTTACTCCACTGGAACTTCTCTTCTTTTCTGAATTTGTCCATTATGAAACCGGCGAACTGCGTGCCGAGGAAAAGACCGACGCCTGTAGTGGCGGCGAAAAGCAGGGACTGCATAGAGCCTCGTATTTCATCCGACGCCAAGTTGTTTGCGAATATCTGGCCGACGATAACAAAGAGCACATACGCCAGGCCGTGGAACGGTTGGCAGGCAATAATAATCCATCGTGGTTTCTGCTTTATGTAGGCTAAGTACAGTATGAACCAGCACGTTGCTCCGACGACGAGGGTCCATTTCGTCCCGAGCTTTTCGTGCAGGAAGACCATCAGGACGACGGTTGCTATTGCCTGAAAGGCCTGCGCGATGCCCATTGAGGCAGGGACGTTTTTAGCTGGGATTCCTATGTCCTGCATAAATGGTGCCGTACCGAGGAAGTAGAACTGCATCAGGCCGAAGAAGACCATTGAGACGGCAATAAAGATTAGGAAGTTAGGGTCTTTGAACATTTCCATAGCCTGGAGTATCGGAGCTGTGCCGGATCCAGCGGGTGCTGTATCGGGTAAAAAGAAGCATCCGACGCCCATTATTACCGAGAGGACAGCAGCGAGATAGAGGCAGTCGCGTCCCTGCTCTCCGGTCTTGAAAATCCATCGCCAGCCCGTAAGGGACCAGCCAATAAAGGCCCATGCAACAGGCGCCCAGATGAAGATCCACTTTGAGTGGACACCGGGGTCGAGGTTGTTTTCGGCCAAGTGGTGAAACATGATGGAGTTGGCCAGCGGCAGTGTGGCGGCATAGCAGATAGAATAGAGAAACATAACTACAAAGAGGCTTTTGAAAGTTGTTTTGCGCACAGCAATGAACATTAGAACTGCGCCTAACAAGTGGGCTACGCCGAGAATGATCTCAGTGTTTACATACTTGTCAGCGAGCTGCCCGGACACCAATGGCATGAAGATACACGCCAGCGGGAAGGTAGCGTAAATCCAGCCGGTCTGCTTGCCGGTCATTTTCAGCGGTCCCAGAAGTCGAGCGGCCAGTACGGGCATCCAGGCGGCCCAGATCGCGTACTCCATAAACATCACAAAGCTCAGGGCGAAGTACAGTTTCCATTCCATTTTGTTCTCCTTAGTCTATTTTTCCTTTATCCGTTAAATCCCAACAGTCTCTCAGCCGCCAGCTTAATATCTCCGAACCTATCATCACCCGCTTCGCGTTCGATTGCCAGAACTCCTTCAAAACCAATTTCTTTGAGCACATTCAAAAATGCCTCCGTACCCACCTGGCCGTCACCCCATGGGACCTCCGCACCCCAAGTGCCTGGCTGGGTAGTTCGAGTCGCATCCTTAATATGGATGTGTTTTACCCACGGCGCCAGCACCCGCACCGCATCGATTGGATTACCTTTGTCATAAAGAATCATATTCGCCGGGTCAAAATTGACTCCTACTGCAGAATGGTCCAATTCCTCTAAAAAGTGCTTGAGCTCTTCCGCCGTCTCTTGGCCTGTCTCTAACAACAGCATAATGTCCTTCTGCCCGGCAGCATCGGCTAAACATTTGATACGGTCGTAAAATTTCTTCGTGTATGCCGGATCACTTTCATCGATAAAGCCGGCGTGCAGCGAGAGATATTTGACGCCAAGCTTAACTGTAACATCAGCGGCGCCAACGAACAGTTGGCGACTCCGCTCCCAGTATTCATCCGGCCCAATTCCGCCGGTTACTTTTATGCTCTCTAACGTCGAATAATCTTCCTGCGGAAAGTCTATCATTGTACAGCTCACAGTCCAGTTTTGCTTCTGCACGGCTGCAAGGTAATCGTCTCCCTTGTCTTCCAATGCAGCCCTGACTCCCAGGTGCACATGTTCAATCCCGATTTTATCCATCGCATCTGCCACGCCGGCGACGTCTGTTTGCAGCGACCAACTGCAAATCCCTATCGGCCAATCCTTACATTTCATTGTGTTAGTCTCCAATTCAAATCTTTTCTTTCTTTACTTAGCTATTTACTGTTGCCGAAACAGCATTTGTCATTCCCGCGAAAGCGGGAATCCAGCTTTTTCACTCTGGACCCCTGCTCCCCGCTTTCGCGGGGACAAGTTTACCCCTGCGGAAGCAGGGGCAGGGGTGACATCGTAGGTTTTTGCTTTCCACAACAGGAATTATCTAATCGAGACCTTTTCCATCTTTGCGGCTGATTTCTTTTCCGCCTCCACGATTCTGACCGAATCCCGCGACTGCTCCAGAGTCGTTATCGGCTCGACCTTTTCTCCGCTTATCGCCTTGGCGAAATGCGCTATCTCCAGGAACCAGCCGTCCCCTTCCTGCACTTTGGGAGTGAAAGCCTCACCTTCAGCCGGACAAACCTTAAACGTCGGCTCGCGTGTCAAATCATAGACAATCGTCGCTTTGGCCAGCACAATGTTAAAGCTCATCTCAAACCCAAACGTAGGCATCATCGCCCAGCCGCCCTCAGCGGTTACCACCTTATCGTCGTCATAAAGATACTGTGTAACTATATGTACCAGCCCACCGCCGGGGTCTTTTGCCCCAAAACTGCAAACCGCACGCGGCATCCCGAAAAGATACTGCACAAAATCGGTGTCGTGGATGTGCAGGTCCAGGGCCACTCCCCCACTGCGTTTTTCGTCCATAAACCAGTTGTCTTTGCTCCAGGTTGGGGCCGCTCCCAGGCGTTGAAACGTCGCTGCAATGACCCTGCCGTACTCTCCGCCGTCAACTATCTGCTTTGCTTTGGCGTATTCGGGCCAAAATCGTATGCAGTGTCCGATTTGCAGGACTTTTCCGCTACGGTTGGCCTCTGCGATCATCCGTTCGCAGTCTTCGACGTTTAGTGCCATCGGCTTCTCGCAAAAAACATTGACTCCCGCAGCTAATGCTTTTATGGAAAAGTCCGCATGCAGAGACGTCGGCAGTGTGATCGAAACGGCATCGAGTTCGGCACTTTTGAGCATTTCCTCGAAATCCGTGTATAACCGCAGGCTGCTGAAATCAACCGCCTCTTCCGTATCACCGATGTTACCCACCGCTCTTTTCGTATCTTCTTCTATGTTCGGATTTACGTCGCAAACTGCCACAACTTCAGCATCTTCCAGGGCCCTCCAGCACTTGTAGTGCATTTGCCCCATAAACCCAAACCCTATAATGCCCACTTTCAGCATTTTCGTAAACCTCCATTTGTTCGGCTATTTAGAGTTATGCCTAACCTCGATTTTGCGTCAAGACTTTACGCTACTAACCAATCCTTATATCCGCTCTGCAATAACAGCAACACGCCCGTATATTTCACTGGTTCAGCATTTTATCAGAATCAGTAATGTACTCAAGCACATTTCCCTAAATTTTTGAAGGATGAATTCCACCTAACTCGACCACTTTCGCAGCAAATGATTGATATTTTGGATACGGATATTAAAAGGTGGGTGCGAGGAAAAATAACTGCCGAGGTCTAATTTGCCCGTAGACGAGCTGAGCTTGGCTAAGCGCGAGAGTAATTGCACACTGGCGCCAGAGTCATAACCAGCGGCAGCAACAAGACGTACTCCGAACTTGTCGGCTTCGGACTCCAGGTCCTGGGAATATGCACTTTCAAGGAACTGCACACCAACCTTGCGCAGCCAGCCGGCAAAAAGACCGCGAATGGGTGCAGCCCGGGATGCGGTGGCAATGGCTGAATTGCGGATGATACGGGCCATCGCGTGGCCACGGATGACGTGGCCCATCTCATGTCCAAGGATAAATGCAACCTCGTCCTGATTGTACCGGCACAGCTCCATCAATGACCGGGTTACAAAGATGAACCCGCCCGGCAGAGCGAACGCATTAGGTTCAGTGCCTTTGACGGTTTCAAAACTGAATTTACGAGACTTGCTGGTGACACAGGCAGTCAGACGGTTACCTATTTCGTTCAGTATTCGTTCGGTCTGTGGTTCCTGGTCAAGCCCCAACTGACGCCTGATTTCGCGTGCCAGGTCCAGGCCAACCTCGTGCTCGACTTTGATAGCGTCAGCTTCAGTGCCGGCTATTGATTGCCAGAACCACTTAGCCTTGCGAACTTTTGGCCCGACCTTCTTGCCCAAATTGTAGAACAGACCACTCATCTTCTCAGGTCTCCTTAATTAGTCACCCCGACCGGATTCAAACTCAAAACGAGTCTAACTTTGTCTCAAACATCGACAGATTTCCCGCAAGCCCAGTCGTTTTCCGTACATAAGAATACCGGCTCGGAAGACTTTAGCAGCAGCCCACATCGCAGCAAGGACGGTTAAGGCCAATAGAACTATGGACGCGATTATCTCAACTATCCAAATATCAGAACCGGCGGACAGCCGCAGTATCATTACCATTGGTGTCAAAGGCGGCAGGAATGAGAACACCCGCGCCAGTGTTCCATCAGGACTCTGAACGATTTTGAACCAGGACAACAACGGTATTATGAAGACCATCATAATCGGCATCATCAGGCTTTGGGTTTCCTTGATAGTATTGCAGATTGAGCCAATTGCCGCCAGGATTGAGCTGAACAAAAGGAAACCAAGTATATAATAGATTACAAAATATAGTGCGAGTTCGGCGGTGATGTCAATGTTGAGGCCTTGCCAGCGTGCGGTCAGATATGCCGCTCCGGCCCACAGACTCACAACCGTCAAACCTATACCGCCCAATCCTAAAATCTTGCCCGACATCAATTGGAACGGACTTACTGCCGAGAGCAGCACCTCAATAACACGGGAAGTCTTTTCTTCGATTACACTGCTGATCATGTGTTGACCTGTGCCGACGATTCCCATAAATATCAGGTACATAAAAAAGAAGGGGACCATCATCTTTATAAACCTGTCGGTTTCACCTTGAACGCGGTCCTGGCCATCAGCAGAGCCCATTTCCACCCGCTCAATCGGCACATGACGAAGTTTTGCCAGAAGCTCCGGAGAGAGATTTTGCATTTTGTACCGCTGATTGACAACCGCCTTGCGAAAGATATTCTCGATGGTCCAGAATATGTCAAGGTTGCTCGCCTTTGGTTTGTAGGTGTAAAGATGTATTTTGCCGGAACCTTCCAGGATGTCCCTGTCCAGAACAACGTATGCATCTAATTGGCCTTGGCCCAGCTTGTTTCTTGCCTGGTTTTTGGCTGTGTCCGAGTCTTCCTGCGCTTCGAGTTTTTGAACCCGAATCTGCCGTTTTGGATTTTCCTGATTGTACTTGTCAAAGGAGGCTTTGATCTCGGCGGCCAGCTCGTTCGACAAATCAGTAACTGCGACGTTAACAGTTGGTCGCGGTCCGGTTTTGTCGAGGGACATTCGGCTCGTGAAGAAAATGATCCCACCGATCATAAACGGTACCATCACAATGCCCAGGATAAATGACTTAGTCTTGACGGTCTCGATATATTCGCGCTGGGCAATCTTAAGAATCTTCTGCATTGCTCGCTCCAACCAAATCAACAAAGATTTCGTGCAGCGAAGGAACCTTCACTTCGAATCTCTGCACACGTACTCGCTCTACCAGGGACTGCAGCAATTGCTGAGTGTCTGCACTGTCCGCCAAAGTAATCTCAAAGTGATGTCCATCAGATTCCACCGCTGTTACCGTAGGAAGCCTCCCGATAAAGCCTGTATCGCCCTCAAGCTCGACGCTTACCACATGAGAGGTTCGCTGCGATTGGATGCGAGCCAATTTGTCATCCAGGATAGACTGGCCTTTGTTAATAAGAAGGATAAAATCGCAGAGCTTCTCGGCCTCGTGCATCACGTGGGTGGATAAAATGACGGTTTTGCCTTCATTTCGCATCTCAAGCATAATGGCCTTGAGCAAATCCGTGTTTATGGGATCCAGCCCTGCAAATGGCTCATCAAGTATCAGCAGTTCGGGGTCGTTGATTGCAGTGACAGCAAACTGCAGTTTTTGATGCATTCCCCTTGAAAGCTCCTCTACCTTCTTATTCGCCCAGTTGGTCAAGTCAATGCGCTGGAGCCAGCGGGGCACGCGGCGGGAAAGTTCGTCGCCCGCCAGGCCCTTGATTGCGCCGAAGTAAGTGAGCACCTTAGCAACAGTCATCTTCCGGTACAGGCCACGCTCCTCAGGCATATAGCCGATCCGAGCTTTGGCCTGCTCGGCCGAGGAGTCCCCAAATATCTCGATGCTGCCGCTGTCCGGGCGGATGATGTTCATAATCATACGGAGCGTGGTGGTCTTGCCGGCACCGTTAGGCCCGAGAAATCCATAGATGCTTCCCGTGGGAACCTTGACGCTGAGGTTGTTCACTGCCAGGACATCGCCGAAGGACTTATGTACACTGTTAAGCAAAACTGCGCCCATATTTGATGTTCTTCCACACAGAATTTCCAGTTCACCGTTCAACCCTTATATACATTTTGTGCCGTCAAAAAACGGCTGTACACTGATTGTAAGCTTGAGCAGGCCAAGAATCAAGTAGAAACTGACACCAAAGGTGTCTCAAAGATGGTGCTAAGAATCCCTGAAAAACCTGATTTTCGTACCGGAACGATAACTGAAGTGTGTCAAAATATTGATGATAAGCCGCCAAATTCGTATCTTTGTGACTATTCTGGCTAAAAAAACTTCAAGGATTACTAAAAAAGACTTGAATTTTCTTAATAGACTTGATATATTAGAATTGAGAGTCATCAGTAGCTGAACTGAGGAGGAATCAGTAAGGAATCCCAGTAGCTATCTATAGGCAGGTGTCGGATTTCTGTCTGGCTATCTGTATGTATTTAAGGAGGGCACGGTAATGAAGTTGAATATAAAATCAGCATTTCCAGTACTATTCGTTGCAGTATTGCTCACGGCCTTTGGTGGAGAACGGTTTGCAGTTGCACAAGGCGGGGCTACGCTGGAATGCGATTGGAATCCTAATGACCCCCACAAGATGCACTGGCCGCAGTTGCCTGATCTGAGCCCTGCGGGAATGGATGTAGATATGTCCCTGCTCTTTTTGGCGGATGATTTCATGTGCACGGCTACCGGCCCCATTAATGATATCCACATCTGGGCCTCGTTCCACGGTGATGTGCTGCCCCCGAACGGACCAGGCAGTTTGATATTTGAAATCACCATTTATTCAGACATTCCGGCAACAGCGAGCAATTGGAGCATGCCGGGAGATATCCTCTGGAGCCGAACGTTTAGCCCCAACGAATACTCAGTTCGCAAACTTGATGATAGCCCGGAGGGTTGGTACGACCCAGCGAAAGAGCTCTACTTACCGAACAATCACACACAAGCCTACCAGTATAACTTCTGCATAGAAGAAGAGCCCTTCATGCAAGAGGAAGGGACTATCTATTGGCTCGGTGTTAAGGAACTCGCCTCTGCCGATGCAAACTACAAATTTGGATGGAAAACGACCACTTACATACTTAGGTGGAATGATGATGCTGTCTTCTTCCTTGCTGGAAACCTCGTTTCGTTTCCACTGACTTATCCCAGAGACCATGAGCACGCGGGTGAATCACTCGATCTGGCATTCGTAATTACGGAGAGTCCCCCGCAGCCCACTACCAGACCAGTTAGCCCTACCCAGTGTCCCGTTGTACTAACACAATGTCCAGCCGCAGTAACCCAGTGTCCGCCTATAGCAACAATGTGTCCTCCTGTTAATACTCAGTGCCCGGCTGCGCTGTCAATCTGTCCACCTGTGCCTACTCAGTGTACAGCAGTAGAGACGGTATGTCCCCCAGTAGAAACTCTGTGCCCGGCTGTAGATACCAAGTGTCCTCCCGTTATTACCAGATGCCCGCCCGCAGTAACTCTATGCTCCCTGATACATACTATTTGTCAGGACGTGGAAACGCAATGTCCAGCCGTAGAGACCACCGGTCCGCCGGTAGTA
>JADFJC010000236.1 GCA_022566315.1 Planctomycetota bacterium | reverse complement strand
CCAAAACACGCGGGTCCTTAGTTGCTTTCAGCTCAGCCATCAAAGCAGCAGCTAATTTACTTTTTATCTTAGCATACTCAGGCTGGCCAGCAACATTATTTAATTGATTGGGGTCTTTGCGCAGGTCGTAGAGTTCCTCGGCTGGACGCTTTCCAAAGGACAGCTCAAATAGTCTGGCAACCTTCAGGTCATCGCGGTACTTCAACATATAAGACTTTGTCGGTGCCGCATCAACGTCACCGTAACCATAATGTGTGCCGAGCGGACGGGATACAACTATTTTCGTAGGTTGGGCATAACCTTTGGCATCTCCGGCAGGCCAGCGGTCCGGCTTGAAGTTGCGGATGTACAGGAAATCGCGTGTCCGTATCGCCCGCATTGGATAACCACCAATACCGGTTTCCTGACCGGGCACATGACGTTCCTTGCCGGTCAGGACGTGGTCGCGCTTCCGGTCCACCTGCCCCGATTTACCCGAAGTCAGCACGCCTAAGAAACTTCTCGCCGTCATATCTGCGGTGGGTTTCAATCCAGCCGCCTCCAGGAACGTCGGCGCCAAATCAGCTAAGCTGATAAAATCCTCGACAACCCGACCGCCCTTAACCGCCGCGGGCCAGCGTACCGCAAGTGGAACCTTCGTCCCTAAATCATAAAGATTACTTTTGCACCGCGGAAACGGCATACCGTTATCGCCGGAGATTACTATCAGTGTATTGTCCAGTTCACCCTTTTCTTCCAGCGTCTTCAGTAGCTCTCCGACTTCGGTGTCGAAACGCTGGACCTCCCAGTAATAGTCACATATATCCGTGCGGACCTCTTCGCTGTCCGGAAGGCAAGCAGGCACTTCAACGTCCTCAAGTTTCATACCGCTGTCGATGCCGGACTGCCACTTATAGCCCCGATGCGGGTCCGTGCTGCCAAACCAGAAGCAGAACGGTTTGTCTTGCGGCCGGGCTTTCATAAACTCCTCGAAGTTTTTATAACGCGGCCCAGCCGGATTGCGTGTTCGCCCGCCCGGCTCGTTCCGGCCAGGCCCCCATCCCTTGCGGGTATAACCTACGTGATAGCCGACCTGTTCTAATAAATCAGGATAAACCGGGAACTTCGCCGGCAGCGTACTCCAGAGGTTGCCGCCCTCTTCCAGACGCCAGTGCCATTGTCCAGTCAGGATTGCTCCACGCGACGGCGTGCACGAAGGCGATGAGACAAACGCATTTTCAAACAGCACCCCTTCACGTGCCGCCCGGTCGAACGTCGGCGTTTTGATGACCCTGTCCCCGGCGATACTCGCGTGAGGCCAGGACCAGTCGTCTGCAAGGCAAAAAAGAATATTCGGACGCTTCTTTGAAACCCCGTCACCAAATAACCCGGGGCCGCTGGTGCATCCTGAAAAAGCCAGCGCCGCCGCTCCCAAACCCATAGCCTTCAAAAAATCACGACGAGCATTATTTAGATTAACCATTTTCTTTTCCTCCGGTTATTGGAATCATTTATTTGTAATTGAGGAATTTCTCTTGTCCCTCTGGTATCCTTGCTCCAACCTCAGCCCGCCATTTTGCTAAGCGCTTTTGCAGTTCGGTCACTTTATCGGGCAGTTCCGCCGCCAGGTTGTGTTCCTCTGCGATGTCATCGGCGAGATTATAAAGCTCGACCTGACCGTTATCGAAGAACTCGATGAGTTTGAAGTTTCCCTGCCGAATCGCCCCTGCCGAGCGTCCGCCAAGGAAATGCGGCTTCTCCAGCGGATAATGCCAATAGAATGTATCGCGCCCAAGTTCAGCTTTCGGGTTCTTAAGTAAAGGCAGAATGGAAACACCGTCGAAGTGCTGAGACTGGTCCATCCTGCATCCGGCTAACTGAAGGAACGTTGGGTAAAAGTCAATATTACTTGTCGGTTTATTGCACACGCTGCCCGGTTTCACAATCTCAGGCCAGCGAACAACGAGAGGCTCGCGGATGCCACCTTCGTAAAGTGTGGACTTGCCGGCACGCAATGGAGCGTTGGAAGTTACACGGTCTTCACCGCCATTGTCGCCGGTGAAGATTAGCACGGTGTTGTTGGCCAGACCCAGTTCGTCAAGCTTGTCCATAATCATACCGACACCTTCGTCGATGCTCTCAAGCTGCGCAGCCAGATGTGGATTGTTCCGCCGGGCACTGTTTCCTTTGCCGGCGCCGGGTTTCTTTTCGTATTTGGCAACCAGCTCGTCTTTGCCTGACAACCTCGTATGGACGGCATAATGACTCAGGTAGAGAAAGAACGGCCCATCTTTGTGCCGCTCGATAAACTCGACCGCTTCGAGGTTACACCGGTCAACCAGATATTCCCTGCCGGGCAGACGTTTCCTGATCTCGCGGTTGAAGTGGTAGGGATGAAAGTAGCTGCCGCCGCCGATGCCGCGATTTTCCGAGACGATTACCTCATCGAAGCCGTGAAGCTTGGGCCCAAATTCCTTCGCACCGTGGTTGGCATAACCGGTGAGGTGCCACTTGCCGATGATGCCAGTGGCGTAGCCGGCTCGTTTGAGCATCTCGGCGATAGTAACATAATCAGTCGAAAGGTGCCTGGCATCGTTGGGCCGCAGGTAATCGGTAATACCGACTCTTGCCGGATATTGCCCCGTCATCAAAGCTGCCCGGTAAGGCGAACAAACAGGGGCCGCTGCATAGGCGTCGGTAAACCTCATACCCTCGCGTGACAGTTTATCGAGATTGGGTGTTTCGTTAAACTTATTACCATAGCATCCCAACTCTGCCCAGCCTAAGTCATCAGCTAAAATGAAAATGATGTTGGGCTTGTCCCCGGACACCTTGCCCCCGATTAGCCGGGAGATACTCGCGCAGCCGTGTGTCGCCAGCGTGGTTACGCCCAGGCCCAGGGCCTTTAGAAAGTTACGACGCGAGTAATTATTTGTACTCATGTTTCTTTCTATTCTTATTTCAGGTTTTTATTTAGCTTGCATCGGCATGCTGGTTATCTGCAGTTGAAGAATTTTTC
>JADFJC010000235.1 GCA_022566315.1 Planctomycetota bacterium | reverse complement strand
TTCGTAGGCCATCAGGGAGACGTATTTCCCTGTGGGTATCTGCCTGTAAAATGCGGTAACGTGCTCAAACAAAAACTCGCAGAGATATGGCATAACAACGAAGACCTTGCGCGAATGCGTAGCAGTAGTAGTCTCGAAGGCAAGTGTGGTGTGTGTGGTTATAGAGAAATATGCGGTGGATGTCGAGGCAGAGCATACGCTGCGACGGGTAATTATATGGCCGAAGAGCCTTTTTGTGCATACATACCACCTGAGGCAGCGCATTAATGTTTTGAGAATCTGCGGTCGAGCGTAAACGATGATAAATATCAGCAAATTATATTGTGACCAGGTTACACCGGGCGATTGGCTTCGCTACGGCAAAAAAGGCTCCGGCGAGCGCGAAGGTGAAATTGTTCCAAAACAAGCATCTGAAAGACGCCCTATTGTCGTGTGGAACATCACCAGAACCTGTAATCTCAAATGCGTTCATTGCTATAATGACAGCGGCGCCGGCAAAACTTGTAATGAATTATCGACAAGCCAGGCAAAGGCTGTCCTGGATGACTTTGCGCAGTTCAAAGTGCCGTCGGTACTGTTCTCCGGCGGTGAACCGTTGATGCGGCCTGACCTGTTTGAACTGATTGAGTATGCAGGCCGGCAAGGGCTGCGTACGGTTATTTCAACTAACGGGACACTTATAACTACTGACGTAGCTAAGAAAATAAAACAAATGGGAGTTTCGTATGTAGGCATCAGCCTTGACGGAATAGGGCAAGTCAACGACGAATTCAGGGGAGTGGACGGTGCGTTTGACAGGGCCGTGCAGGGAATAAGAAACTGTCAGGACGCCGGCGTGCGAACAGGTCTCAGATTGACTCTAACCAAAAGGAATGTTCAGGATTTGGAGGCCTTGTTCGACTTCTTCGAGGCAGAGAATATCGAGAGGGCTTGCTTTTACCACTTCGTGCCAAGCGGCAGAGGAAAGGCTATCGGTGATGATGACCTCAGCCATGCTCAAAGCAGAGATGCAGTTGAGACAATATTAGCTAAAACAAAACAGTACAAACAAGCCGGCAGGAAAACGGATATATTGACAGTCGATAACCATGTTGATGGCGTTTATCTGTACCTGAAATTGCTTAAGGAAGACCCTGCTCGTGCGGCCAATGTCTGGAAGCTGCTTCTCTGGAACGGCGGGGGAATGTATAGCAGCGGAGTTGGAATCGGGTGCATTGATTTTAATGGCAAGGTGCATCCGAACCAGTTTTGGGGACACTACGACCTGGGAGATGTGCACGAAAGGCCTTTTAGTGAAATTTGGCTCGACCCCAAAGAACCTTTGCTAAAGGGTTTGAGGAACCGCAGGGAACATATCAAAGGCCGTTGTAGGCTTTGCAAATTTTTTGACGCCTGTGGCGGCAGTCTGCGCGTGCGAGCAGATTTGTATTTCGGCGACCGATGGGCCCCGGACCCGGGATGTTATTTGACAGACGACGAAATCGGTTTGGATGCAGAGAAGCAGGAAGAATTACGGCGAAGCGGAGAGATTTTCCAATTATAAGCTATAATCTCGCCGAGATACGAGCTAATAAACAGAGCCGCGACAGTAATGGAGCGGTAATAAAACAGAAGATACGAAATGATGACGTTCGCATCTACAACCGGGCCGTGACACCATAAAATTAGGTAGGGTGCGATGAATCGCACCAATTATGGGAGGGAAAAACCAGGAGGGGAAAAGAGGTCATGAGCATTTTCTGCCTCGCCCGCGCAGAGCCTGTCCTGCCTGCCCTCTGAAGCTTTAGCGAAGGTGGGAGCTTGTCCTGCTTGCCCTCCGAAGCTTTAGCGAAGGTGGGAGCGTAGGGAGTTTACCCTGAGTGTAATCGAAGGGAAGGATTTATTTGCGGGTCAATTTAAAAACAAACCCTGGCACAGACAGGGTTTTCCTTATTGGTTGGCCCCCAGTTTTACTGGGGGTTTTCTTTCCTCCCCAATTTTATGCCATAGGTATTATTGTCGGGTCATCTTTGGATTTACCGGAGGAATCAAATAGAGGGTACGGTGCGATACTTGTCTGACCCTGCCTGCCGGCAGGCAGGGACAGTCAAAAATGGAAGATAATTTATTTACAAGTCTTTAGTAGTCCTTGAAACTTCTCATCCATTCAGGCCAGTCTTCGGGCTGGGCGCCGCCGGCTTTTGTCCACGGGCCTGCCGTGTCCCAATCAGAATCCCATTTGAGGGTCCACAGTTCCTTCAGGCCGACCTTTCTGGCCGACCAATCCATGAAAAGAACGTTGACGTACCCATTATGCCGGTTAATGCAGAAACTTCCTATTTCTTCGAACTCACTCATCGGCGGTTGGATGCGCCCGCGAACCAAAGGAAATGTAGAATCGAAAAGTGTGGGGATGTTGGCCCTTCTCTTGAGGGAGAAAATGTATAGATGGCTGTTGAACAACCGATTGTTGAACCCATAGCTGCAGCGGAATGGTGGAAGGGGACTTGTAATCTCCCAGGCTTCAAATGTTGAACCGAGTGTACCCACTATCCGACCCCAAGACGCGCCAAAAGACTCGAACTTTCCGTGCCCTCCAGACCTGACGGCCATGGGGCAGAGGGCTATGCCTTTGGCGTTTATGTCTTGATATACAGCTGGTTTGTTCGGGTCGCCCTCAATGAGGAACGAGCCGCGCAGAAGCCATAGGGCATCTCCACCGTTCTTACCGAGCCGTCCCTGGTTGTCCTCGGTGTATAGAGCTAATATTGTTCCCCATTGCTTGAGGTTCGTCTGACACACCACGGCCCTGGCCTGGTTTCTGGCCCTTTGGAGGGCCGGCAGCAATAGAGCCATCAATAGCACAACGATGGAAATCACTACCAAAAGCTCTATTAACGTAAACCCTTTCACTTTTCGCATGACGGTTCATTCTCCTTGTCATCCGTTCTATGGAGCTTCGTCCGTCTAATACCCCAGCCTGCCCCACGTCGCCTTTTGCAGTCTCTGCAAGTCGTACAGGCCATCCTCGGTCTGCG
>JADFJC010000127.1 GCA_022566315.1 Planctomycetota bacterium | reverse complement strand
CAGGCCGACGCGTCGCCCCTGCCGTTAATGATGAAATCTTCCGTCTGCGGGATGTGCAGTACCTTCGCAGCCGATTCTGGCGAGGCGGCTTGTTGGCCGAAGAATAGTCGCTCGGCGTTTTTGTGATATATCTTCTTCAACACATCTTCCGGCAGGAACAGTCCGTAGATCATCCAGAAGCCTTGCCGGTGGTGCCCCGACACGCAATCGAAATACTCATCGTCGGTTTCCAGAAAACGGTAGTACATCCGATAGGCGTCACGGTTAGGCGCGGTATCGGTGCCGAACATGATGCGGTCCTGATACTTCAGGAAGAACCTCCGCGCCGTGTAGGGCTGCCGGCCCAGCTCCGAAATCCGCGCATCGACGTCCACGTACATGTTGGGATAGCTGTCCAGCCACCTTCCAACGGCGGCAAGGTCTTCGGGATTGTTGGCGAAGTGGGCGCAGATGAACGTGGTTTTCGGATGTCTGGCAATGACGCGATTGCGCTGCGTAAGGATTTCGTCACGGGAGGGAAACCGCTCGCCGTGGAACAGCCAGTTCGGGTGCACGTTCAGCTCATGCCAGCGTTCGTTGAAACGATCCAGCGGCGTAAAGAATGCGGCCGGGTCGGCAGCGTGAATCACCACGGGCCGATTATACTTGGCGCACATTTCCCAGACAGGGTCCAGCTTGGGATCGTCGACCGGCATGAGTTTGCCGCTTCGATAGCGGTAGGACAGGCCGAGTGACTTGTGGAATTTTAGCCCCTTCGCGCCGGCCTGGAAGCTCTCTTCAAGTCGCCTCGCTTCGCGCTGACCCCAATTCTCGTTGTCTATCCCGCTGAAATTCAGCAGTGCAAACGTCAAGAACCGGCCTGGATAGGCCTCGTCCAGCGCCGAGAGCGTCTCCTTCAGCCGTGGGCCCCACCCACCGTCGAGGTTGACGACCGTGCGAAGCCCGGCGGCATCCATCTCGGCAAGATAGTGCCTGACGCGGTCGGGTGTGAGGTGGTCCTTGCCCCCGCCCAGATGATTGTGAACGTCGATCACCGCGTGCGCCGGCCTTTCGATCACGCTCTGCTTTGTCTTCAGCATCGAGCGAGGTTCCCAATCACGAAGTTTGAGTTCACGAATATCATCGGGTGGCTGGGCGATTACCCACGAACCGAAGCAGGTCACCACGGCCAGAACCGGCACCACAAATACACGCACTTTCATAATGATTCCTTCTTTTCACTTGATAGTAACGATAACCGATAACAAGGCCATTATATACCCTAACGTACAAGTATACTGCAAACGACATCGATAGCAAGGCAGTAAAGACCAATCCTCGGCGTCAATTTTAACTTCAAAAACATCCAAAGGTCAGAGATTTAAAGAAACGGGTATTGACTGCGCCGAAAAAACTCTTGAACGACGCTGCCCCATCCCTTATGATAAATAATGTAGAAAGCATATTGAATAAATAAGGACTGGTAAAGAAATTAGGTTTCGTTTTTGGCTGAGCGAGGACAAGGCTGGCAAGGAAGCAAAACGCAGGCCTACTGGTTGGTAGTCCGAGTTTTGCTGAGGCCGCCAGCCGAAGCCGCAGCCAGCCAAAAATGGAAGATAATTTATTTACAAGTCCTAAGAGGAGAAATAACGATGAAGCACTCGCAATTAACACGCCGTGATTTTTTGAAAAGCGCATGCGTAGGCGCCCTTGCAGCCGCAGTTCCCTTTCGGGGGCAAGCGGCACTCGTCTCGGCGAAGGCCGAAGCCGCAGCAGGACAGGCGAACAAGCGGCCGAACATCGTGGTCATTTTGAGCGATGACCAGGGCTGGGGCGACCTGAGTATTCACGGAAACACCAACTTAAAAACTCCGAATATCGATTCCTTAGCTCGGGATGGCGCCCTGTTTGACCGGTTTTTTGTTTGTCCCGTCTGCGCACCGACACGAGCTGAATTATTAACCGGGCGATACCATTCACGTGGCGGCGTGCAAGGCGTAACGACCGGAGCGGAACGATTGAACCTTGACGAAAAGACCATCGGCGACACATTCAAAACAGCCGGGTATGCTACCGCAGCTTTTGGAAAATGGCACAACGGCTCGCAATATCCCTACCACCCGAATGCCCGCGGGTTCGACGAATTCTACGGGTTCTGCTCCGGACACTGGGGCAACTATTTCGACCCAATCCTCGAACATAACGGGAAAATCGTGAGAGGAAAGGGATATATCATTGACGATTTGACCGACCATGCCCTGGCATTCATCGAACAAAACAGAAGCCGGCCTTTTTTCTGCTATCTGCCGTACAACACGCCACACTCGCCCTTCCAGGTCCCCGACCACTTCTACGAGAAGTTCAGGGACCATCCAGTCCAGATGCGTAACCGTGACCCAAAAGTGGAACAGCTTGACAGGACACGGTGCGCGTTGGCTATGTGTGAAAATATTGATTGGAACGTCGGGCGGATTCTCCGAAAGCTTAACAAATTGAAGCTTGCTGAAAAGACCATCGTAGTCTATTTCAGCGACAACGGCCCAAATAGCTGGCGATGGAACGACGGTATGAAGGGGCGAAAAGGCTCAACGGACGAAGGAGGCACCCGTGTGCCCTGTATGATTCGATGGCCAGGCCACATCAAGCCGGGTATTCAGATTCCCCAAATCGCCGGCGCAATTGACCTTCTCCCGACTCTGGCCGACATGGCCGGAATTCCAATTGTTGGTACCAAACCGCTTGACGGAGTCAGCATCAAGCCCCTTCTTTTGAAAGAAACTAAAAACTGGCCGGACCGAATGATATTTTCACATCAAAGGGGCCGGGTCAGCGTCCGCACACAACAGTATCGACTCGACCATACGGGCAAATTGTTTGATATGACTGCCGACCCGGGACAGTACCGCGACATTGCGAAAGAGAAACCGGATGTCGCAGCCAAGCTAACCAAAGCAGTTAGTCGGTGGAAGAAGGAGGTGTTGCCTAAATCTCGAAAGGACGATAGGCCCTTTCCCGTCGGCTACGCTGAGTTTGCCACAACGATACTGCCTGCTCGCGACGGCGTTCCGTATGGAAACGTTCGGCGAAGCGCCAAAGCGCCCAACTGCTCCTACTTCACGAACTGGGTAAGTACAAGCGACAAGATCACCTGGGATATCGAGGTGGCCAACAGCGGCAATTATCAGGCCGAGGTATATTATACGTGCGCGAAAGAAAATGTCGGCTCCACTATCGAATTGCGTTTCAATAGAAGCCGGATTCAGGGAAAAGTAACCAGGCCACACGACCCGCCACTGGTTGGCGAAGAATTCGACAGGGTCCCGCGAGGCGGCGAGTCGTATGTTAAGAAGTTCCGGCTGCTTCGCCTGGGTGTCTTTCGATTGGAAAAGGGCCGTGGCCAGTTGACCCTTCGGGCGCTGGATGTCCCGGGCAAGCAGGTGATGGACGTTCGTGCTGTTATGCTCACCCTTAACCGCCCAGTGCGCTAACATCCGGAAGGAGTGTGTTTGTCGGTATCGTTATGAACAGTCAAAGAGGTTTTACGTTAATAGAACTTTTGGTAGTGATCGCCATTATTGCGTTGCTGATGGCGATATTAATACCTGCGCTGCATTCTGCCGGAGAACATGGTAAACGCGCGGTTTGCCTTAACAATTTAAGGCAGTTGACGCTTGCGTGGATTATGTACGCAGACGATAACGACGGCGAGATTTGCACGGCCTGGGTAGGCCCGGGCCGGCAGGATTCCTGGGTAAGTATGGCCGTCCGCAATGCTTCTGAGGCCCAGCAAATAAGGGCTATGAAAACCGGAGTGCTGTTTCCATACGTGAAGAACTTAAAACTCTATAAGTGCCCAACCGGTGTTCGCGGAGAAATGGTAACGTACTCTATTGTTGGCTCTATGTGGGGCGGCAGCACCGCGCCTTCCGGGGGACATCCTGAGGAGCTGAGTATTAAAAACAGGATGCAGATTCAAAGGCCGAGCGAGAAATTCGTCTTTGTTGATGAAGGCAAGTGGCCGGGCAGCCCATGGGGGGTTTGGCATGATAAGCCGATGTGGTGGGACATCCCCACGGTGCGGCACAGTAACGGGACGAACTGGTCTTTTGCAGATGGGCACAGTGAGTACTATAAGTGGAGAGACCGTCGTACAATAGACCTTGCCGAGCTGCGTTCCCCTTATGAGAATGTGAATCCCGGCTATGCCAGTGTGTCCCAGCCGGGCAATGAGGATTTGGAATGGATACAGATGCGTATGTGGGGGAAATTGGATTATATACCAAGTCGTTGATGTGTCGAGCTTTTATTCAGCCACCCATCAACAAAACAAGCTGCGCATCTGTGCTAAACACTTGCCAAGAGCAGTGCTATGGATATAATGAGAGAAATGGAGCCCAAACGACGTTTGGGCCGGGAGCAAATGCCGACTCCAAGAACAAACGTAGCATTTAAAGTAAACACTATTCAGTATAGGAGAAGATTTGCTATGAGTGAAACCACGAAAAAAAGCACATCCCGTCGCGAGTTTTTGAAGAACACCGGTCGGATTGCCGCAGTTTCAGCCCTGGCGGCGGTGGCCGTTCCGCGCATCTACGCAGCCCAGGACAATACCATCAAGGTGGCATTGATTGGCTGCGGGGGCAGGGGCACCGGCGCAGCGTCGAACGCCCTTTCGGTCAAGAACGGCCCGATTAAGCTCGTCGCCTTGGCCGACGTCTTCGAGAACCGTGTTGTTCGCAGTTACAAAGGGTTAAATGACCGGCACGCTAAACAGGTGGACGTGCCTGAGGGTCGCAAGTTCGTCGGCTTCGACGCTTACAAACAGGCGATGGATTGTCTGAGTCCGGGCGATGTCGCGATTTTTGCGACGCCTCCGGCGTTCCGCTGGGTGCATTTCACCTACGCCATCAAGAAGGGCCTTAACGTCTTCATGGAAAAGCCGGTCACGGTTGACGGCCCGACCACGCGCAGAATGCTCAAGCTCGCTGAACAGTCCGTGAGGAAGAACCTCAAGGTGGGCGTAGGCCTGATGTCACGTCACAGCCGGGCGCTTGAAGAACTGGCCAAGCGAGTTCACGATGGCGAAATCGGGGACATCATCCTGCAGCGCGGCTACCGGATGGCCGGACGGGCAGCCACTGTCGGACCCAAACCGGACGGAACCAGCGAGCTGCTCTATCAGATCCGGAAGTTTCACAGCTTCCTGTGGGCAAGCGGCGGTATGTATAGTGACTACTACATTCACATCATCGATCATCTCGGCTGGATGAAGAACGCCTGGCCGGTTAAGGCCCAGGCGCTTGGCGCTCGACACTATCACGACGATAGCGTTGACCAGAATCTTGACGTGTACGCGGTGGAATATACGTATGCCGACGGAACTACGTTCAATTTCGATGGACGCCGCATGACGGGCTGCCAGAACATCTACTCGAGCTACCTTCACGGCACCAAAGGCATGGCAATCGCTTCCAAGAGCGGCGATTGCGGGAGGCCATCCAGCCTTTTCAAGGGCCAGACTCCCGTGCGCTCAGAGTTGATCTGGCAATCCAAAGTCAACCGAGAAGAGGCAAACCCCTATCAGAACGAATGGAACGACCTGATTGACGCCATTCGTCGGGATAAACCTTACAACGAAGTCAAACGAGGCGCAGAAGCCAGTCTGGTGAACACTATGGGCCGTATGGCCGCTCATACAGGCCAGATAATCACCTACGACCAGGCACTCAATTGCAAGCATGAGTTTGCTCCCAGCGTCGGCAAGCTGACGATGGATTCTCCCGCACCTCTGCTGTCCGACTCCGACGGCAGATATCCCGTCCCGCAGCCGGGTATCCTGAAAGACAGAGAATACTAAGATTTTAATGGTTATCTGAAAAGTGCCTAAAATGCCTAAAGTGACACGTAAGTGTCATCCTGAGGCGAAACCGAAGGATCTGGCCAGCGAATAAGAGATTCTTCACTTCGCTGCGCTACGTTCAGAATGACAGCAAAGCTGTCACTTTAGGCACTTTACAATTTCATTGGAAGAGGAGATATTATGACACATTCAAATGAATCAGGCAAAGGCGCCGGCACAACTCGGCGTGATTTCTTGAAAGCTTCAACCGTGGCGGCTTCGGCTGCCGTATCGGGCGCGCTGGGCATCAGTCGCAGCGTGTTTGCCGCCGGCAGCGATATCATCCGTGTGGGAATGATCGGCTGCGGCGGACGCAACGCCGGCGCTGCCGCTCAGGCGCTCACCGCGGACTCCGGCGCCAGGCTGGTTGCAATGTGTGACATCTTCGTGGACCGTGTCAAAGGCAAGCGTGCGATTCTGAAGGAACAGAAACCAGACCAGGTCATAGTGGACGACGACCACTGCTTTGCCGGCTTCGACGGCTACAAGCACGTGATTGAGTCGTCCGACGTGGTTCTGATTGCCAACGCGGCCAAGTTCCACCCGCTCCATTCCATGACGGCAATCCGGGCCGGAAAGCACGTGTTCGTGGAGAAACCGCACGGCATTGACCCGGCCGGGGTCAAGCTCATGCAGCAGGCGGCCGACCTGGCAAAACAGAAGCGGTTATGCATTGTTTCCGGTCTGCACAGCCGATATCACGAGGGGTATGCCGAAACCGTCCAACGAATCTATGACGGCGCCATCGGAGATGTGGTCGCTATTGAAGAAAACTTTCTCCGCGCCCCATACGTAATCATAAACCGCAAACCGGGACTCTCGGAGCTCCAGTGGCAATGCAGCACGCAATACCATTTCCGCTGGCTCTCCGGAGACGATGTCCCCCAGTCGCTGGTGCACAACCTCGACCGTTCCAGTTGGGTGATGCACAACAAAGTCCCCGTGAAATGCCACGGCTTGGGCGGACGCTCTTCGATGACTGAGCCTATCTATGGCGACGTGTTCGACCACCATTCGGTCATATACGAGTTTGAAAGCGGTGTGCGCCTCTACGCCTTCTGCCGTACAACAACCGGATGCCATAACGGTTCTTCCAGCGTCGTACTCGGCAGCAAAGGCAAGGCGGACATTACGCGGTGCCGAATTTGGGGCGAAACAAACTGGCGATGGCAGGGCAGATGCAACCCTTATCAGAGAGAGCACGATATACTTTTCGCGGCGATTCGCTCGGGCAACCCCGTCAACAACGGCGACTACATGGCCCGCAGCACAATGGTCGGCGTGATGGGACAAATCTCCTGTTATACCGGCAAAGAGGTTAAATGGGAGCAGATAAACAAGTCCGATTTCTATTATCCGCCCAGGCCGGAGGACTGCCGCGACGACATGGATCCGCCGGTTAAGGCCGGTGCCCATGGCAGTTATCCTGTTCCCAAACCAGGTTTTACAAAAATGATTTAAGGCGAAAGACACTCAACGCGGGCTAAACAAACTGAAACAAAGATGGACATTACGAGGTGGAGAGAAGTGCAAAAGATGTTTCTGCCCGAATGGTCGTTTGCCCTTTTTGAGACACGTTTTGAGGAGACAGAAGATGAGTATGAGTCGTACATTGATGTACGTTGCTGCGGTGGCGACCTGTCTCGGCGTCACGATGGCTACAGATACCGCGGCCTCGAAGGATAGGCCCCCGAAGAAATACACCGAGACCATTACGACGAAAGACGGCGAGAAAGTCTCTTTTGAAATGGTCCTCATTCCCAGAGGCAGTTTCCTGATGGGCAGCCCTGTGGGCCAGCCCGGTCGTGGGAACGACGAAGGGCCACAGCACAGGGTGCGCCTCGATCCATTTTACCTTTGCACGACAGAGACCACCCTTGAGCTTTTTCTGGCCTACTATCAAGAAACGGTCAGTGCGAAGAAGGACTTCGTTGCGGTGCAGGAGGCAAAGAAGGACACAGAGCAGGCGAGCAAGGACGAGGTTGACGCGATTACAGGCCCTACGCCTGTCTATGGAGACTTGACGATGGGGTACACCGAAAAGCACCCAGCCATCGGGATGACCTGGCACAACGCCATGACCTTCTGCAGGTGGCTTTCGAAGAAAACCGGCAAGGTATATCGTTTGCCGACAGAGTCTGAATGGGAATATGCCTGCCGTGCGGGCGCCACTAACGTCTTTGGCTTTGGAAATGCCCCAGACCGGATTGGAGATTTCGCCTGGTATAAGGCTACTGCTGATAGTGAGACCTGTGAGGTGGGCACGAAAAAACCCAATGCCTGGGGTCTTTATGATATATCGGGCAATGTTCGCGAGTGGGTTTACGATTTCTACAGCCCCACTGCATATAAGGAAGCTGCCAGGAAAAGTCCGGCAGTCAACCCGAAAGGACCAAAGACCGGCAAAATTCACGTAGCTCGTGGCGGTGACTATAACAGCTCCATAGAGGAGCTGCGCTGTGCGGCCAGGGCCTTTGAGGAAAAGTGGTGGCGCTCTGGCGACCCACAGATACCCAAGAGCGAGTGGTGGCTGCCTGAAATGGATTTCATAGGCTTCCGGGTGACACGGTCTGTGGGCACGGGCACCAAAAAGTCGCACAGATAAATGCTCTTTCGTATCCGGTTGGTAATCAGCATGTAAAATAGCCACGGGTAAGTTGAAGAAATAGCACTCCCGTTAGGGATGGCCAAGTCCATTTGCAGATGATCATCTTGACCAACTTTTCCTGATTATGGTATTATTTCAAGTAGTTTTTCGAGCCTCGGCGATTGCGTGTAAACCCTGGTAAATAAACAAGGACGGAATTTACGGTAGGCGACACCTCCATCACCCGTCGAACCGAAGGAGAAGACGAATTATGAACCGAAGAGAATTCACAAAAGGCCTTGCCGCTTTGGGCGCGCTGTCGCTCACAAGCACCAAGGCGTTCAGCTCGAAGGGACGTGGTAAGATCTCGATGAAAATCACGGATATTCGAACAGTGCCCATCAGCCGCTACCTTTTTGTCGAAATCTTTACCAATGAAGGCATCACCGGTCTGGGAGAATCCGGAACGTGGGGCTTCCTCGAGGCCTCGGAGAAGGCCATACAGACCTTCAAACGTTATTTGATTGGCCAGGATCCGCTGCGTATTGAACACCATTGGCAGTACCTCTACCGGTTCGACGCATTTCAGTGGTTCGGCGATCATGGGGGCACTGAGCGCCATTGACATCGCGCTGTGGGATATTGCAGGGAAGTATTTTGGTGTCCCCTGCTACCAGCTATTCGGTGGGAAGTGCCGTGACAAGGCTCGGGTATACTACCACGTTCGCGGCGACACCAGGGACAAATTGATCCGGGGATGCATCGACGCCAAGAAGAAGGGCTTCACCGCCGTGGGCCATCTGACTCCTTTCCTCGACGAGTCCAGAGATGTCCGCTATTTCAAGACACACGCGAACAAGATACAGGATGCCATTGATACGGTCCGACTCTATCGTGAGGCGGTGGGAAACGACGTGGACTTGTGTATAGAGATCCATCGGCGCCTCAGTCCAGCCGAAGCGGTCGCGCTGGCGGAAGCCATTACAAGTCCTGTCGTGTCAATTGTCCGGTTCTGGCCTGCTGGTTACACTTTGAACTCTTCATAGGAAGGAAAGTTCTGTATACAGTACTTGTAGCTTGTATCACCGTGACTGGTTCTGTTATAATCATGGTAGTCAAGCATACCAGCGAAACTCATTATCTCTCTTTGAAAGAGATGGGAAAAGGTCATGCGCAAAAAAAATGGCTTCACACTAATAGAGCTTTTGGTAGTAATTGCTATCATAGCATTATTGATGGCAATATTGATGCCAGCGCTTAATCGGGTAAAAAAGCAGGCAAAGGCAGTAGCATGTCAGTCGAACCTGCACCAGTGGGCGATCGTCTTTTCCATGTACACGGATCAGAACAACGGCTACTTCCTCAGCGGACTGGCCGAAGGCGTGGCCAACGTCGGCAAGTACTGGTGGATGGAACCGCTCAAGCCGTACTATAAGGACGAGCGAATCCGCCTGTGTCCGGTGGCGACGAAGCCTTACAACGAGGGGGGACGGGTTCCATTCGGGGCGTGGTACGTGGGGGACGATGCGGGTAGCTATTCGCCGAACGGGTGGCTATGCAATCCCCCGGCGACCATGGCAGCGCTGCACGGCCGGACGACGGAACACAACTGGCGCACGGTCGATACCAAAGGGGCAGGGGACATCCCGATGTTTCTGGATTGCGCTTGGGACGATGCTTGGCCGCACCACACCGACCACCCTCCGGAGTATGACGGCGAGGTGGTGGAGTCCGTCAACAACAACGAGATGAAGCGCTTCTGTCTCAATCGGCACGATGGGTTTATCAACGGACTGTTCGCCGACCGGTCCATAAGAAAGCTCGGACTAAAGGAGTTGTGGAAGCTTAAATGGCATCGCACGTTCGACACTGCTGGCCCTTGGACCAAAGCAGGTGGTGTCCAGCCCGAAAACTGGCCACAATGGATGAGAAGGTTTAAGGACTACTGAAAAAACGCTAACAAGGTTAGGTTGCTCCTCCAATCCTTCTCTTGTTTCTTAAAACCAAAACTCCTAAGAGCCTATCCGAATAACCGTCTCGTTATGAGGCCGAGCGAAAAGTTCGAGGCCAAGGCGGCAGGGACAAAATCGCCGCAGGCGTAGCCAAAGCTACGTTGAGGACGATTTTGACCCGACAACGC
>JADFJC010000234.1 GCA_022566315.1 Planctomycetota bacterium | reverse complement strand
TAATCAGATAATTGACGAACTTAATAACAGGCGATTGGCCTGCCATTTGTTCCAGGTCTTCTGAATCCTCCTGCTGGTCCTGAACGACCTCGACATCCTCCATATCACCTATGATATCATCAAGGTCATAATCGCTTTTCTTATCATCGAAGGTATTGCAGACTTTATCTATATCTTCGTCCGGGCATACGACCGTCTCAACAGTCATTTGTGTTTGTCTTTTGACATCTTCAATGACAAAGAGGTCGGCGGGACAGCTTGTCGCCACAACGAGGGTTTTGCCGCGAAAGGCTATTGGCATAATGTGGTTGCTTTTTATATACTCAAGCTCAAGTTTATCAAAAGCCTCTCTGTCAACCTGTTCGGGCTCAACCCGACGAAACTCGAATGCATACAAGTTCGCCTGTGCCATTGAAATTTCAAGCTCATCAGCTAATTTCAGTTCAGCGATTATTTGACAGACGTCGCAATCTGCTCTTTTTTTTCGTATTCCTCTTACTTTAGAGAGTTGGTCATCGGTTATTATTCCCATTTCACAGAGGACATCCGCCACATCTCGGACATGAGCAGCGTTGTCCTGCTGTGGGCAATACAGTTGCGACAGACCGCTTATTTCCTCAGCGCAGCCGTTATCTGAATAATCGCTAACGCTGTTTTCGCCGGACCGTCTGTTTTTAAATCGAAATCCAAAAAACCGTGCCATAATTTTGACAATACCCTACAATTCAAACAGTTTCATACCCACCACCGGTGGGTTTTATATTAAACAGGCCGTTGGCCTGCTGGATTTAGTCTATGCCGGTAAGACACTCTCGTTTCAGGGAGCCAACGACAGAGCACCCAAAACCAAAACTCTCCCACCAACGGTGGGTTTTATATGAAACAGGCCGTTGGCCTGCCCTCCTGCTCACGAGCGTACAAAACCCTCCGTGAGCCCGCCCGACGGCGGGTTTTATAAGACAGGCCGTTGGCCTGCCGCCTTGCGGTCCGCAGGACACCTTACGGCGGAACCCAAAGCCTTCAAATAAAATATACGTAATAATTCCGGGCCAATCAAATCGGCTCAAGGCAGAAAAACGGCACTTTTTCTGCGTCCGATAGTACTTTGCACAAGGGCGCAAAATGATATTACAGTACTGAAATGATTATCGGAGTTATTTGAGGTGTACTTAACTGAGAAGAGCGCATTTTGCGCCGCACCAATTAGGTGTGAGCCTAAGCTCGATTGAGGCGGACTGCAAAATGGGACCCCGCTAAGTGTTTACAACTGAGCGTGCATTCGCCGACGGTGACAGCTCTGTATCTTTTGTAAAAATCTCATCGGCCAGGTCTTCGCCTACACGGCTGGCATAATACTGCTTGATGACTTTTTGACCTTGGGTCTGGAACATATCCATAGAGGAAAAGACACCAATTTTCATAAGAAGCAGGATTGCAATACAAGCCGCTACATTTACCGCTGAGCGTGAATACTTGCCGTACCTCTCCAGCAGCTTTGGCTCAGGCAGCATTGTTCTGAGTTTCCGGGCTTTCGGTGCCTGGCGAAGACTGTGTTTGAGCACACCAACAGCCTGTGCATTTGCACTCATCAATAAATCAAGCTTGTGAGGTTGAGATTTTATGGCCGATAACGCAAGATTGACTTTACCGTATGATACGAGTCGCCGCTGACATCTCGGACAATTGGTAATGTGCTCTTGCAACCAGTTTGCGTCAGGACCAAAATGCCTGCTTGTAGCTTCACTTAACCAGCCCCTGATTCGTCGACATTCCCTCGACTTTGCTCGGGATGGTGAGCCTGTCGAACCATTATTATTTTTATTTATACCTGTCATTGTTATTCTTCTTTCTCCATCCATATAACCAATATCTGGAGCGCTTTGCATCTGTAAACCCTCGCCGTTCCCGCTGATATTCCCAATATCCTGCCAATTTGCGCATAAGACAATTCTGCCAGGTCACGTAATGTTATGACGTTTCTGAGATGTTCAGGCAGTTGAGCTATACAGCATCTTAAGGTTTCCTGCAGATATTTGGAATCAAGCTCTTTCGCGGGCGAGCCGGCCAGTGGCCGGTATTCTCCTGACCGCCATTCGGCGGCATGTTTTCCGGTACCAATAGCCGTTGACATTCTCTTTCTCTGAGCTATTCTGCGCCTTAACATTGAGATGGCTACATTGTTCGCGGCACGGAAAATATACGCTTTTACATGTTCGGGTTTCTGCCCTCCTTCATAATGTGCCAGTTGCAGAAACGTATCCTGGTAGGCATCACAAACATCCTGCTCGTTACCCAATATTCGCCAGAGCATTGTAACTATCTCCTGCCCATGCTTCTGCATCGTGGACAATATCCACCGCTGGTCTTCGCTGACGGCCTCAGAGACAGCAAAATCCCACAACACTCCGTAACTTACGGTCTTACCAAACATAAACACCTATTTTCGAATGTTTTACATTGTTCTATTTGTTAAGACGCAGCACCTAAGAATATGTTAACATAAATTATACAAAAAATGCAAAAAAAACGCTTTTTCAGGTAACGTTTTAAAGTGCCATTGCGTCTTAGATTAACAGGTTATGTATCGTAAAAATGCGAAATCCGCTATCAGACTACAAGAATATGACTACAAATAATTGCAAGAACGGCTCTTCCAACCAGAAAACCAATGCCCAGGATGTAGTATCTCTGGTGGACGAATTACTCAAAAAAGCTGTAAAGTCCGGCGCGAGTGACGTCCATTTCGAACCTACCGGTGCTGAATTAGTGGTAAAATTTCGGCTCGATGGCGTCTTAAACACCATCGAAAAGCTGCCAAAGTCCCTATCGGACAATATAATTGCACGGCTGAAGGTATTAGGGGGACTTCTAACCTATCGTAACGACATACCACAGGAAGGCCGGATCGAAATCGACAAGAGCAGAGATGAACGAATTATGGACCAGCGGCTCGCCGTTTTCCCAACAATACACGGTCAACGAGCGGTTGTGCGATTATTCTACAGCAATATTGAGCTTATGGACCTGGGACATTTGGGCTTCTCA
>JADFJC010000126.1 GCA_022566315.1 Planctomycetota bacterium | reverse complement strand
ATCTGTTAGCGGTATCGTCGTTGACAAAGCGCCCGGTGGCCGGGTCCCATTTTAGCTTTCGTTCGAGCAGTATAGCGATGTTGCTTATCTGGCATAAAGTGTCAGCCCGCACAGCCGATTCGATTGGAGAGATTGTCCGTGCCCTGCTTTTAACGCAATCCAAAAAGTTTCTTATATGGTCATTACTTTTGTATAGTTGAATCTCACTCGGCTTTATCTGCGAATCGAGAAGTGATTTTGGATGCGCATCGATGTATCCGCGTTTGACGTGCACCCAACCCTGAGTGCACTCGAATACGGTGCCGTGTGCGCCTGTCTTTTGGTATCGCCTTCGCCACTCGGCTGGTGCCGGGCCGCTGCTGCCGCCTATGCCCTTGAAGTTAATTTGCACTTTGCTGTCAATAAATTTCAGAACAACGTCCCAGTTTGTCGCGGTATCACATGCAGCGTTGGTCGGGAAGATTCCCTTGCCTTCGACTTCCACCACTCCGGAGAGTTCATGCTCTGCGCCCCAGAGAGCAATATCCATCGGATGAATACCCCAGCCGGCTATCCAGCCGATGCAGTAATCCGAAATAAACGGCCAAATCTTGAACGGACTGGGGGAAAACGGATTGACGTTCGAGCAGCGGTCTTTTGTGTAAGGCACGTAAGGTGCCGGCCCAAGCCACATATCATAATCAAGCTCTTTGGGTGCGGGAACAGGCTTCATCGAGCCGCCGCTGTTACTGCTGGGCGACCAGACATTTATCGTGTGCAGCCTGCCGATACGCCCATTGCGAACCAGCTCGCAGGCCCTTCGAAACTTAACGTCCGAACGCTGCTGCGTGCCGAATTGAAATACCGTTCCGTATCGCCCCAGCGTCTGGCGCAGTGCCTGACTTTGGCCAACAGTAAGACCTATCGGCTTTTCGAGGTAAATATCCTTACCCGCCTGAGCGGCTGCCACAGAAATCGGGACGTGCCAGTGGTCGGGCGTGGCGATAACTACTGCATCTATGTCGGGCCTTCCAAGCAGCTCGCGAAAATCATCGTAGCCGGCACAGCCCTTGTAATCGGCTCCGGCTCGGCGCTTGGCGTAGCGCTCTTGTACAATCCGGACGCTGCCTTGGCGCTTAATATTGTGAACGTCACAGATGGCAATTATCTGGACATTGTCCTTTCCCAGAAATCCTCTCAGCAGTGCCCCACCCTGATTTCCCAGGCCGATACAGCCGACAGTTATCCGGCCGCTCGGCGCGACACTGCCCGCTTTGCCCAGTACAGATGACGGAATCAAATATGGAATACCGACGGCACCGGCTGCTGCAGATACGGCACTTTTGAGGAATTGACGACGGTCAACGTTCTTCTTCACAGCCAATAGTTCCTCCAGACCCATACAGGACTTAGTATAATCGTCCGGCGGTCGTGTCCTGAACCACATACGTTCCAGCCGAATACCTGCCGAGCCAAGTCAGGTTATTCCTGGGGCTTGGAATCCTTTCCCTGTATTGGCTTTGTGAATAAGGTATTAGCCACCTGTTTGAGCTTGAGCGATATAGGCTCGGAGGCGATTCCCACGAGACTGGCTAAGCCTGCAAATCCATATACATTTATCTGTTGTACGCTTGAGTTCGCTGGACAAAAGGCCCCACGGATAATGAAGTAGGAGATAATCGCGAGGATTGCTCCGACGAATGGTGTTAGGATATATTGTGTCAGCCAGCTCCTCTTCAATTCTTTATTACCAACATACCAGGCAAACGAGCGTAGAGAGCGCACCTGTCCGCCGAGCGCACCGGCAAGCACCACAATAAAAAGCAGGCGTCCCTCATCCGAAATCGAAAGCGCCCAGCACTTCACCATGGCGACCACAAGGACAATTGACAACAGTATCAAATACACAGCCGTGAGCAAAAAGCCAATGGGGCCTACATGTGGCGAACTTAAACGGCTGGTGTCCAGGGCAACGGTCTGGTTATTCTTTACTTTTTCTGTTTGAGTTTCTTTGGACATATTGTCTCCTCCAATTTAACACAACTATATCTTCTGAAAAAAACTACGTCCCACCGGACGTTGATTGCATAATAGAGTTAAGTTTGTTGCGAAAACCGACAAAAGATGCAACAATACCCAATTAGAAATCTGATATCCAACGTCAACACAACACGGCTTTTCATCACCCAGTGTATCAGGAATGTTACTACCCGTATTGCTGTTTGTCAAGATTATTCCGGGCCAAGAGAAGATTTAGAGCCTATCCGAATAACCCGCTCTATTGCGGCCGGCTGCAAAGCCCGATGCCTGCGTTGTCGGCCAAAAACGTTCTCAACGTGGAGAAAACCACGTCTCCGAGCATTTTTGGCCTGCCGCCTTGGCCTCGAACTTTTCGCTCGGCCTCATAACGACCCGGTTATTCGGATAGACTCTTAGCGAAAATTGGTTCTTTCCGAGCGTCCTTAGGACTTGTAAATAAATTATGTGGAACTTTAGCAGTTGTTAGAGCACCCAAAGAAATTGTTTTGGGAATATAATGTAATTATTGATAATGGTTTGTGAGCAGGATATAATAGTTTGGATTGTAAATAATAAAATCGTGTCATAATTGGGAGATTTATAACTATGTTACTGTTGATTTTTAGAGGTATATTTATTGTCGTAATTGTCGCGGTTGTAGTCGGCTACATAAGTTCAGATGCCATTTCACAATACACAGAGGACGGCGAAGTCAAATACTTCCCTGAGGAGGTGCGCAGAGCGAATTTTAATGTAATCCTTTGGTGTGGTCTTGGACTGGCAGTAACTTTCTTTCTTGTGGACATTTTTACGCCTAAAAAAAAACTTGTAGCTCTCGCAGGAGTATTTTTTGCGCTTTTGGTGGGGCTATTTTTGACCTGGGGCTTGGCGCAGGTGCTGGACCTGCTAAACGAAATTCACAGGCTTGGTTTGACAGAGGTAGCCCTTACGGCAATCAAATCGGTGATGGGAATATGTATATGTTATCTTGTTATCAGTATCGTTATGCGGACCAAGGATGACGTGCGTTTTGTGATTCCTTACGTGGAATTTGTCAAGCAGATCAAGGGTTTGCGGCCGTTGATTTTGGATACGTCGGCAATCATTGACGGACGGATCGCGGATTTGTGTCGGAGTAGGCTGTTCGACGCTCCAGTAGTTGTTCCACGTTTTGTGCTCAATGAGCTGCAGCTTATAGCGGATTCGGCCGACAAGCTCAAGCGTAACCGCGGCAGAAGGGGACTTGATATACTCAACGAGATGCGGGCAAATTCCGTTATTGAAGTGGAGATTGATGACACTATGTTCGCGGAGGTCGAGGAGGTCAAGGGTGTTGACCAGAAATTAGTGATGTTTACCAAGGCCCGTAACGGGCGATTAGCAACAACCGACTATAACCTCAGCAAGGTTGCACAAGTGCGTGAAGTTGATGTGGTGAACATAAACGACCTGGCTAATTCGCTGAAAGTGGTTGCTTTGCCCGGTGAGACGATGGATGTCAAGATAATAAAGGCCGGCGAAGAGGTCGAGCAGGGCATCGGTTATCTGGACGACGGGACGATGGTTGTTGTTGAAGGGGCCCGCAACAAGATTGGACGGGAATTGCTTATTAGCATAACCAGCTCGCTTCAGACCTCGGCGGGTAAGATGATTTTCGGCAAGTTCGAGGGGTTTGTGCAGGAGACGGGCAGAAACAGCCGGCGAAGACCGTACAAAAGGTCGGCTGGAACAAATACATCAGGGGACAATAGAAACTAAAAGTGCCTAAAGTGAGCTAAAGTTTGGAGTGCCTAAAGTGACACTTACGTGTCATTCCTTCGGCAAGCTCAGGACAGGCTCCGCGTAGCGAAGTGAATCCCGATGTATCGGGACTCTTCGTTGGCCAGATTCTTCGGCTTCGCCTCAGAATGACAAAGGATGAAGGGTTATTCGGATAGGCTCTTAGACTTCAAGAGGCATTTCAGGAAGACTGCGATGGCTGATATGTGTCCGAGGGCAAATAAGGGCCAGTAGAAGTACGATTTGTAGTCGGGCTCGGTGATATGCCGGCCGGGGATGTAAAAAGAGACCACCACAATAACCGCAGCAATAATAAAGACCAGCCAATCGGCCCGTGTTACTTTGATGGGTCTGCCGCGAGCGTCTCTATAGAGTATAGCTGCGGCAAATATGAGCATTGTAATTGAGATAAGGACAGGGTAAAGGACTGCTGATGCCCAGGGGGCTGGTATTAGGAAGAGTATGTCCCAGTCCATAATTGAGGCGGGCCAGTCGATAAGTACCTTGAGCCAAACGTAGTAGAAGATGTCCCAGATTGCGAAGATGGTCAAGAAATAAGCAAAACGCTGCCGGCGGTTTCGGCCAAACAGCCAGACGCCGGTGAAGATTAGAACTATTGTAGCAGCCTCCCTGCCCATTTCAGTAAATCGAAGTGGTTTCTGCTGCAGTATGGTCCCGAAATCAGTCAGAGGGAAACTGAAACCATCGGAAGGAAAGATTGTTCGCAGATAAACAACCACAGCGGCTTCGATATATGCAAAGGCGATACTGAAAATGACAACGATACAGAATCGTTTGATTGTTGTTTTTAGTGGTTCTGTCGATTCATATGCTAATTTCTTTTGTGTGCCCATACGTTATGTTAGTTTATCAGGGTACCAGGTTATCAGGTAGTGGGTATCAGGGTAGCAGTTTATCAGGGAAAGATAGATTTGGCCTGGTATCCTGATTTTCTGATATCCTTCACCCTGATTTCCTTTCTTCTTGTTATAATTTTTGCAGCTCTTTCAACAGTGCCTGGATGGCTTTGCGTTCGGGGACTATTGAGACCCTTCGTCCGTTGCGGTAGATGTAGGCCTTATTCTTTGCGGCACAGATGGCAATGTCGGCGTCGGCGGCTTCGCCCGGGCCGTTGACGATGCAGCCCATCACAGCGACACGTAACGGTTTATCGATATCTCGTATGGCTTTTTCAACCCGGCGGGCCAACTTGACGATATCGATTTCGGTGCGGGCGCAAGTTGGGCAGACTATCAACTCCGGACTCGAACGTTCGTAAAGGCCTAATGCGATTAGAATCTGCTTCGCGATTTTAGTTTCTTCAAGAGGATTGCCGGCGACGCTTACTCTGATAGTGTCACCAATACCTTCTGCAAGGAGAGCACCCAAAGTAACGGTTGAAGGTATCTGGGCGTCTTCGGGCAGACCGGCGTGAGTCAGGCCGAGGTGAATTGGATAAGGGAAAGTTTCGGCAATGCAGCGATTGATATCGATGGTCCTCAAAACATCACTGCTTTTTGCGCTGAGAACTAATTGGGTGAAATTGCGATTTTCAAAGAGCCGAACGTATTGCTTCATTTCCTTTAACATCAAAGCGGTACGCTTTTCTGCTGGGACAGATTGTTTCTTGAGGTTTCTGATACTTGCTTCGTTGACGCCGATGCGGATGGCGACCCTGTGCATCTTGGCTGCGTCTATTATTCGCAGAATATCTTTTTGTTTTTTTATATTGCCGGGGTTCAGTCTTATTTTGGCGGCTCCGGCTTCTATCGCTTCAATAGCCCTGTCCGGGCTAAAGTGAACGTCGGCGATTAGAGGGACATTTACTTTTTGGACGATTTTAGCAAAAGCAGCGGTGTCCGCCCGCCTGGGCACGGCGATTCTGACTAATCGGCAGCCGGCCTTAACAAGCTGATTGACCTGCCTTACGCAGCGGGCAATATCAGTGGTCGGGACCTTCGTCATCGACTGGATAACAACAGAGGCCGAGGAACCGATTTTTACCGCCCCGACCTTGACGGTCTTTGTTTTTCTTCTTTTAATCACACTAAAATTGTAGCTTGTTTCGTAGATTCAGGCAAATCAAAATACCACTACTTTGTTTTGACATATTTTTCACGTATGTTAGGATTACGGCAGGTGCGAAAGCAACAATGGGGGTATTTTGCGTATCCCGACTTGTCGGGAGGAAGGAGAATCGGTAATGCGAGAAATGAGAAACGAGAATCGAGTATCGAGGTCGGAGTTTCTCCTGACTTTGTTTGCGGCTTCCGCTTTTTTGTTGGGAACATTCAGCGTGGGTTTTGCTGGTGCTGCTCAAGTATGGGAAAAGGTGGAGATTACTCTGTATGCCGAGAAACCGTATGAAAATCCTTACAAGGAAGTAGAGGTCTGGGTTGACCTGAAAGGGCCGGGATTCGAGAAACGATGCTACGGATTCTGGGATGGTGATAATGTATTTCGTGTGCGTGTTCTGGCGAGAGCGGCGGGGACGTGGAGCTGGAAGAGCGGCTCGAACAAATCCGATCGGGGGCTTAACGGCAAGAGCGGGAGCTTCGAAGCTCTTGAGTGGTCCGAGGCCGAGAAAGAAACAAATCCGTGTCGAAGGGGGATGGTCAAGGCTTCGGCAAACGGTCATGCGTTCGAATGGGCTGACGGGACGCCGTTCTTTTTGTTAGGGGATACGTGGTGGCCGGTGGCGACTTTTCGGTATCGCTGGTACGACGACGATAAAGAGCGGCCTATAGGTCCGGGTGCCGGCATTAAAGATTACCTGAGATTTCGCAGGAAGCAGGGATTCAACTGTATTGCGATGATTGCTGCGCTTGGGAACTGGGCTAATGACGATAAACCATCAAGGTTGAAGATGGCGGACGGGACGGTGCTGCGTTCGGCGTGGAAGCAGGCGGGGACGCAAAGCGCCAAGGACATGCACGATGAGGACGGGAACCGGGCGTTTATGTTTCCCGGTAAAGTACCCGGCTATGAGAAGTACTTCCCGGACGTCGAGCGGATCAATCCTGCGTATTTTCGCAATATGGACAAGAAGATTGACTATTTGAATTCGCAGGGGTTTGTTCCGTTTATCGAGGTATCACGGCGTGACATCGGGCAGGCGTGGAAGAAGTATTATGATTGGCCGGGGTCGTACACCCGTTATATTCAGTATATCTGGAGCCGGTACCAGGCGAACATCTGTTTGTTCAGTCCGATCCATCTGGATTCGACAGGGGCCACCATAAAGCCGGGGGAATGGAACGAAGCGGCCAATAAGGTGGTCGAGAGGTACGGGCATCCGCCGTTCGGGACGCCGGCGGGTACGAACTCAAATCCCTCAACGCTGCGCAACTTCGGTCATACGGACAAGGCGAAGTGGCTGACGTTTCATCAGATTGGCAACAGGCGGACGCACGATTTGTATCCCTATCTGACCGAGATTTTCAATGCCTCGCCGCCTGTGCCCGGCATTAACGGCGAACCATATTATGCGGGGATGCTGGACGCCGAAGGCGGGACGGAGAAGTCGGCACTGTATTGTCGTTCGGCGATGTACGGCAGCGTGCTATCAGGTGGACTGGGGGGACATATTTACGGTGCGGGTGGTTGGCAGGGAGGTCTGTGGAGCGGGGAGATTGAAGATGAATCGCCAACTCCTATCTGGGAGGTCATTAAATGGCGGTCGGCAGACCAGATGCGGCATTTGAGGACCTTTGTTCTGTCCGAGGGGCGCAGATACCAGAATCTTGTTCCCAGCGCCGAGATGGTCCAGCCAAACAGGACGGGTAAGGAAAAATCGTGTATCGGGTGGGCCTATTGTGCCCGGACGGCGGAGAAGGATTTATTTCTTTTGTACTTCGAGAAAGACTGTCCTAAAGCGATCCTGTCCGGTGCGCTGCCGAGAAGCAAATACAAAGCCCTGTGGTTCAACCCGCGGACTGGTGATTGGATAGGTGCCGGTGTTTTGATTGCCGATTCCGCCGGCAGAATTACCTTGCCGAGTTTCCCGGACAAATCGACAAGATCCAATACCGATTGGGGCCTGAAACTTACTTTGAGAGACGCTCGATGAGCATGAACCCGTGGAGTGCGGCCGTTGCTCAGTTGGACTAAGGACTTGTAAATAAATCATCTTCCATTTTTGGCTGGCTGCGGCTTCGGCTGGCGGCCTCAGCAAAACTCGGACTACCAACCAGTAGGCCTGTGTTTTGCTTCCTTGCCAGCCCTCGTGCTTCGTAGCGAAGCCCTACTTCGCAGAGTAGCATTGTCCTCGCTCAGCCAAAAATGAAACTCGCCTGCCGGCGGTCAAGACCTAATTTCTTTACCAGTCCTAAGGACAGCGTAAAGCACCCAGACACAGAAGAGACCTCCACAGACTGGGCTCGTCTCAGCGAAGGCCGTAGCGGGGCATGAAAACGAGGGGTTTTCCAATATCAGAGATTAGCGCCGAGCCAAACAACATTTAGCTACCACCACTTCGTGTCTCCACTCAGAGTTTTTGAGCCAAATACTCATTTTTAGGGGGAAATTCGCATAATCTCGCCGATTTTCTGAGAAATCTTCAGATTTTGTTTGACGGGAAGGTGGCTAATCTGGTACAAATAGGGTAGGTAAAGCTTGTGGAGCCTGGTTTACAAAGGGCAGGCAGAGTTTCCACAGTCTTTTTAAGTAAGTGAGCTGCCGAGTTTTAGGTAAGAGTCTTGTGCTCGCACCTGCGGTAACGCGAGTGCGGGTGCTTTGCAATGAGACCT
This sequence comes from Planctomycetota bacterium, assembly GCA_022566315.1. Lineage (GTDB taxonomy): Bacteria > Planctomycetota > Phycisphaerae > Sedimentisphaerales > Anaerobacaceae > NIOZ-UU13. The sequence goes on along the minus strand of JADFJC010000126.1, from coordinate 2,174 downwards.
TTACATTTCAATTAACATCTTATATTTGGGCTTGCGAAGGAAGGAGGTAGAATCAAAAAGGATTGAGAATTTAGAATTGAGAATGAAGAAAAAAGATTTCTTAATTCTACATTCTGTCCCGCCATAGGTGGGTAAACTTCTGCTTTGGTGTGTGGCCAAAGCATAATCCCTAATTATTTTAACTTTTTTTAAGGAGGACTATTATGTCTAAGAAATTGATTTATTTAACTTCTTTTGTTTTAGTACTGGCTCTGGCCGGTACAAATGTGGCCTTTGGCCAGTTAGTGTGGGAGGGCAGAATCAGTAGTGCTGATGATGATATGGAGCAATATGCGGCGACCGGCGCCATGGATCCCGGCAGCTCGGACCTGGAGATAACCGAAGAGGGCAGCCCCGGCAGCAACCAGGTTATCGGCTTGCGCTTCAACAACGTGCACGTCCCGCAAGGGGCCACCATCACCAATGCCTATGTCCAGTTCCACGTCGATGAGACTAGCATTCCGGGTGACAACCGGCCTGGTACAAAGTTCCTCCGGGGCGAAGCTGTTGACAATGCCGCGCCCATTTCAACTACGGCCCCTTCTAACCTCTCGTCCCGGCCGACAACGTCCGCGGAGGCGAGCTGGGACTGGCCGTTTTGGACCACGACCCACGAAGAAGGTCCGGACCAGCGGACCTCGGACATCTCCGCCGTTATCGAGGAGATAGTCGGCCGGCCGGGCTGGTCCCCGGGCAACTCGCTGCTGCTCATCATCACCGGTAGCGGCGAGAACACGGCCGAGGCTTTCGAGGGGGAGCCGGCTGCGGCGGCGTTACTGCACATAGAGTTTTCGAGTAAGTTTGCTTCGAGTCCCACTCCCCCGGACGGCTCGATGCATGAAGACACGTGGGCCAGCCTGGGTTGGGTGGCGGGCGAGACTGGCGTCACGCACGACGTGTACATGAGTGACAATTTTGACGATGTCAACGACGGCGCGGCCGCTGCCTTTCGCGGCAACCATCCTCTGACATTCCTCACCGTCGGGTTCCCGGGATTTTCTTACCCCGATGGTCTTGTCCCGGGTACGACCTACTACTGGCGCGTAGACGAGGTCGAGGCCGACGGCACGACAAAACACCGAGGCAACGTCTGGAGCTTCTGGATTCCTTCCAAGGCTGCATATGCCCCTTCCCCGCGCGACGGGGGCAAAGCCGTCGATCCGGATTTCACGCTTAGCTGGACGCCGGGTTTCGGCGCGAAATTGCACATGGTCTACTTCGGCGATGATTTCGACACCGTCACCAATGCCGCCGGAGCTATCCCCCAGGGAGTTGCATCATTCACCCCCGGCACGCTTGAAAAGGACAAGGTCTACTATTGGCGCGTCGATGAGTTTAATCCTCCGGAGACGGTCAAGGGTGACGTCTGGAGTTTCAGGACTTTGCCGGACATAGTCATCACCGATCCCGACCTCATCGGCTGGTGGAAGTTTGACAATGTCAGCGACGGTGTTGTGATTGACTGGTCGGGCTACGGCAATAACGGCACGACCGGCGGCGACCCGCAATTGGTCGAGGGCGTCATCGGTCAGGCGATCGCCGAGGCCTTGGCGGCGGAGGGCGTAAAGGTCTGTTCGGTCAACGGCAAGGAGGGCGCCCGCGCGATCGTAAAGCAGGCGGTGGACGCGCTCGGCCATGTCGACATCCTGATCAACGCCGCAAGCGAGGTCCGCCGTCCGGACCGGATCGGCGCGGATGTCGGCGCGGCGGCATGGAATGAGGCGATGGACAGGGAATTCGAGCTGCCCCGCCGCCTCGCCCATGACCTGATACCGGCGATGATCGAGGCGGGTTGGGGGCGGATCGTCAACATCATCGGGCCTTCGGAGCCGCCGATCTTCAGCGTCGAATACGCCGCCTCGGGCGCCCTTCAGGGATGGGCCAAGAGCCTCGACCGCGCGATCGGCGCCAACGGCATCACCATCAACTGCATTCAGCCCGGCATCATCAAGGGCACGGCGGCGGCCGCCGATTACGATGAAGCGGAGCTCACCGGCATGGAAGACCCCGTCATCCCGTTCGGCGAGATGGGCGATGCCGCCGACATCGCCCATGCGGTGGTCTTTTTGTGTTCGCCGTTGTCCCGCTATATCAGCGCCATCGTGCTTCCCGTCGATGGCGGTCTCTGCCGCCAC
>JADFJC010000125.1 GCA_022566315.1 Planctomycetota bacterium | reverse complement strand
TATCCAGAAGGTTACGGAGTACCTGCTTGATCTTATCTGCATCGAGCGTAACCTCCCCATCGAATTTGGACACTTCATGTCGTATGCTCAAGTTCCGTTCCGATAGTAATGTATCTAATTCATTTGTCACGGTTCTTACCAGTATGCCAATATCGGATGGCTCGAACGCAAATATCGCTCTTCTTGATTCCAGCTTTGCCAGGTCAAGCAGGTCGTTGAGTAACTCCAGGAGCGTTTGTCCGCTCTTTTTGATCCTGTTGAAGTAATCGAGTAGCTTCTCTGGTTTGGCATTAGCGTATTTTTTGGTGCCAAACGAGGCGAAGCTGAGGATGCTGTGCAGTGGTGTACGCAGTTCGTGTGACATATTGGCCAGGAATTCAGTCTTGGCTCGGTTAGAGGCCTCGGCTTCTCTTTTAGCTATCAAGAGTTTCCGTTCTATCTGCTTGCGATCATCTATCTCATTGCGTAGTTGTTCATTTACTTCCTGCAGGTTGGCGGTGCGCTCATTCACTATTAGCTCAAGGTATTCGCGGTGGTGTCTCAATTCATCCTCCATGCGTTTACGGTCGGTGATGTCCTGGCCGACTGCAATGACTCCGATGGGTTGGCCCTTAGCATCGAAGAGAGCAGAAGCGTTCCACAGCAAGATACGCCGACTTCCATCGCGTATGCGAATTGAGTTTTCAAAGCTTTTGATTGTTTTCCCTGACAACACCTTTCTCATATCGGTGGCGACTTTGTCTCGGATTTCCTCCGGTACAAATAGCCGTAGATAGTCTTTATTCAATACTTCCTGCCGTTGCCGGCCATAGATACGTTCTGCTTGCTTATTCCATTCGAGTATTCGATGTTCGGGCGACAGGACGAAGATTACACTTCCGGCGGTTTGGACTACAGAACGGAACCGGTTCTCAGTCTCTATCAACCGCTGCCTTACACGCTTCCTTTCGAGTGAATATCGGATAGTCCGGACCAGTATGTGTTCCAGAGATTTTCCTTTAATAAGATAGTCTTCTGCTCCCCTTCTTATCGCCTCAAGGCCCATTTCCTCGTCATCCAGGCCGGTCAATACAACAATCGAAGCATCGGAATTTGTGTCTCGAGCTTTTTGGACAGTGTCTATTCCGCTGCTGTCCGGAAGGTTAAGGTCAAGTAACAGAACGTCGTAGTTACCATTGCTTAGACGTTTGGTTGCTTCAGACAGAGTGCCTGCAGTTTCCAGATTATACTGCATAGGCGGATTGGATCTGGCCAAAGTCACCTCTACTAACCGGCGATCCAGAGGGTCATCATCCACCAGCAGGATGTTTACCTTTCTATTGTTCATTTAAAGCTCGTTGCTATTTCCTTGAATAATATATGCCTAATCTCCATTTTGCAGAACTCATCAGAAGTAATACATTCGCGTTCGCGTTTTCTGCACCAAGAACTGGTGGATAGTACCCGCTGCCCATCATGGCTACTTTGGGACAGGGCCTTTGCCAATTTATGTGGGCAGTGGTACCATCCGTTAGCAATTAAGAAATCCTGACTACAAAGTCGCATATTCCCGCTAATAATACTACAGCGCCACTTAGTAGCGGCATTGAGAGATCCGACTAAGACTGTAAATAGGCTCTTAAAAGCGCTGATCGGGGGTGTAATAAGCCCTACCTAAAGGGTGGCCGAAGAATCTGCTGTTGTCCAAAAGCGAAAACAAAGATCTACGTAAGTTCTTATCTCTTAAATGCATGTCTTACTGTCTCCGTCTATACGTGGCGCTGTAGTACTAAGGAGAAACGAAAATAGTACTATGTTGAACCAGTTATGTAAGCGACTCTTCCCTTTCAATTCATTATTAGATACCAAGTACTCGTCTTGATTAATCGGAGCTTTCAGAATAGCAAATCACTATACGATTCCTGGTAGTTACGCTCCAAAAACCTTGTATCACAGTTGGAGCAATATAGTGCAGCCGGGTATTTGGACCAGTCTATAAGCAGAAGTCGGAAGTCAAAAGTCTGTATTCTGTCCTCTGACTTCTGTCCTCTGACTTCTGTCTTCTGTTCTCTGTCCACTGACGTGGCATATTATGGATTAACCGGACTTAGCGAATGTTAAACCCAGGAAGAGCCTGGTTAAACAGGCCTATGATACAGACGACAATCCCATTAAGGCGGTTGAGGTACGATACCGGTACGCTACAAGCTCAGGCTACATGTACTTTTCTGGGGGCGTTGGTTAGAGGTAAGATTATGGTTATGCGAAAAAAATCTCTAATCAGAACGTTAGTGCTCATGGTAATAGGTCTGATTGTATTTGGCCCTGCTCCGCATTCGTTCGCCCAGCAGCAGGGCGCAAATGAGCCGGAGGATTTCTTTGAGATGTCCATCGAAGAGCTGATGGAAGTAGAAGTTGAGGTTACCTCCTCGGCCAGGCGGCCGCAGCGATTGGCCCGGGCCGCCAGTGCGGTGTATGTCATAACAGCGGAAGACATCCGCCAGGCCGGCGTTACACATCTGGGCGACCTGATGCGCCTGGTACCGGGAATGGACATAGCCCAGTTCGAAAGCAGCGGCTTTGCAATGAGCATTCGCGGTTTAGCCAGACCGGTATCTCCCAGGATACAGATTCTGCAGGACGGAAGGCACTTGTATGATGCCGGAATGGGTGGGATGAAATTTGAGACTTATCCAATATTTTTGGAGAATATCGAGCGCATCGAAGTAATTCGGGGCTCCGGCGGCGTTATCTGGGGTGTCAACGCAATGAACGGCGTCATCAATATTATTACCAAAAAGTCGGCTGACACCCAAGGAGGCTTTGCTTACGGCGGATTTGGCAACAAGGAATTTGATCGGGGGTTCTTACGATTCGGCGGCACAAACGGGCCGCTCAGTTGGAGGGGCACGACAGGTGCGTTTCACCACGGCAAAGATGCCGAACCTCACCAAGCGTTCCGGGCTACAGGTCGTGCCGACCTAAAACTCAGTAATGATACGACTCTTACCTTCTCGGGCGGGCATCAAAACAACACCGAATCTGAAGGCCCGCACCAAATGAATTATATGAACCTTCTCTGGCAAAAGAAACTGGATGATGAAAGCTCCATCCAGGTTCGCTGGAGTGAGACTTATAGTCAAGACTTTCATAATGAACATTCTATGCGTACCCGCGAGGATATGCTGGAAATGCAGCACTACTTTGTAAGTGGTATCCACAGTATCGTCTGGGGCAGCGACTACACGCGCGATATAGGTCATATGTATCACTGGAGGCCTGACAGCTTCGCCAATGACCAACTAAGCGCCTTTATCGAGGATGAAATTACTCTTGCAGATAACTTATGGTTTACAATCGGCAACCGGCAGCACTATAACGAGCTGACTCACCACGATTGGGCAGGCAGGGCCGCGCTGGTCTGGGAAATTGCGCCAAGGCATTTTATCAGAGGGGCTGTGTCAAGGTCGTTTAGAAGACCTATTTTCTCCGAAGAGTTTGATTATACAGCTGGTACGATACTCGGAAATGATTCTCTAAGGAATGAACGATTGGTTTCTTACGAACTGGGTTACCGGGGGAAACTGAAGGATAACCTCGAATTAAATGTGGAAGGATTCGTCAACAAGCACAAGAATCTAATCGGGAAAAAAGGGTCAAGCCCCGCCGTGTGGAATAACGTGCTCGACGTTACAACTTACGGCATCGAGACGGCGATTGACTACAGGCCTTTCAAGTGGTGGCTTGTTCGCGGTTTTCACGCTTATGAGCATCAGACGGATGAAAAAAACCTTAATGATAGTAACACCGGCAAGCTGTCCGTCTGTACGGTTCCAAAGCATAAGCTTGGCCTGACCAATCGTTTCTATCTGGACAAGTCCACTATCCTGAATACGCAGTTGTATTGGTCCGACACCTTTTTCAACCTGAATGATCCCGGCGAAAGGGTGGACCCTTACTTCAGGTTTGATATACGCTTAGGAAAAACCTTCTGGAACGACAATGCGGAGCTTGCTTTCGGTATAAAAAATCTGACCGACCAATCTCATTCCGAGGGCGGCAATTATGAAGTGCCTCGACAGGTTTATTTCCAGTTTTTCTACAGATTCTAACTGTTAAGAATGAAAATTAGAGTTTACAGTTTGATGATTTTAATTCTGCCTTTGACGATAGTACCACTGACAGCAGAGGCTAAGGATGATTCTGCACAAAGCAGGGAGTATAAAATCAAGGCGGCATTTCTGTACAACTTCATCAAGTTTGTGGACTGGCCCGAAGAAAAAACGTCTGACAGTAATGAGCCAATAATCATAAGTATCATTGGCAAAGACCCATTCGGCAGGGTCTTCGAGCCTATCAAGAATAAAAAGGTTAAGAATAGGATAGTTGTCATAAAGCGGTTCAAGAGCTTTGAAGCAATCCAGAAGCTTGGTGAGCACGGCAGGGCCGAATTTGACAGAAACATCAACTACCTCAGGAAATGTCACCTGCTGTTCGTGTGCTCCTCTGAAAAGGACAAGGTTAAGGAAGTTTTGGCCTTGGTTAAAGACCACAGCGTTCTGACAGTTGCAGATACCAGGGGCTTTCTTGAATCGGGCGGCATCATCAATTTTCTGATGGAGGATAAAAAAGTCCGTTTTGAAATCAACGTTGCCGCCGCGAAGAAAAGTAAGCTGAAGATAAGTTCTAAATTGTTACGTCTGGCGAAGAGAGTGGTTAAAGAAAAATCGCCGCAGCAGGAAAAGGGCTAAATAAGTTGAAACTGCGAAATCTGACAATCAAACAGAAGCTGACAGCAATCATTATGATCCCAAGCACTGTCATAATGCTGCTGGCGCTTACCGCCTTCGTTGCGTGGGAACAGATAGATTCTCGCCGTCGCTTAGTAAGAGACACCCTCTCCCATGCCGAGATGTTAGCTGATAACTGTAAAGCGGCTATAGCTTTTGAACACAAACAAGACGCTGAGCAGGTCCTCTCAACTCTCCGCGCCCAGGATTCTATTGTATTCGCTTGTATTTACGACAAACATGGCCTGGTTTTTGCCGAATACCAATGTGGGAGTATGACCGAAAAGATTCGACCACCCTTACCTCGAAAGGACAGCCGCGCTTTTGAAAACGGCTACTTGTCTGTGTTCAAGCAAGTTGTTCTCGATAATGAAATAATCGGCACCATTTATTTACGGGATGATATGAGGTACTTATATTCCGAGTTAAAGTGGGACATTGCTTTTGCTGTCGTGATACTGCTGTTTGGCCTGGTAATGAGTTATTTTCTCTCATCAATATTTCAGAAAATGATATCAAAGCCAATTTTAAACCTGACATATGTCGCACAAAAGGTTTCAAAGAAGAATGACTATTCTGTGCGAGCCATAGAGAAAAGCAACGATGAGGTGGGTTATCTAACCCAGGTGTTTAACACGATGTTAGAGCAAATCCAACAGCGTGATTCAGCGTTGGTTGAAGCCAAGGAGCAATTAGAGGGAAAAATCAGAGAACGTACTGCGGATCTAACTACTACCAATAAGCACCTATCCAAAGAAATCGCCGAGCGTGTAAAGGCTGAGGAAAAACTGAGGCAAGTGGCTGAGGAATGGATAACGACTTTTGACTCCATTACGGATTTGGTTTCGATTCATGATAAGGATTTCAAGATCGTGAGGGCAAATAAGGCGTTTGCCAAGGCCTTTAACATGAAGCCCGGCGAAATTATCGGTAAAGCCTGCTATGAGCTAATTCACGGGACAAAAGAACCGCCGTCATTCTGTCCTCATAAATGGACAGTTGATACTGGAAAACCAAACCGCGAAGAGTATTTTGAACCTCGTCTTGGAATTCACGTTGAGGTGTCTGTTTCACCCCTATTTGATAAAAATGGCCAGGTTATCGCCTCTGTCCATATTGCCAAAGATATTACCGAGCGCAAGCAGGCGGAAGAAGAAATCAGGGATATTGCTAAATTCCCATCCGAGAACCCCAACCCTGTGCTGCGGATCCAAAGAGACGGCAAAATTCTGTATGGCAATGATGCAGCTCTGCCGTTGCTCGCTAAATGGAAGATAAAAGTCGGAGGAGTAATTCCGGTGAAATGGCGCCGTTTGGTTGACCTAACTTTTGAGTCTGAAAAGGCCATAAGCAACGAGGAGGAGGTTGATGGCAGCATTTTCTCATTCATTATTGCTCCGGTTGCAGACAATAATTATGTGAATATATATGCGAGCGATGTCACGGAGCGTAAGCGGGCCGAGGTTGAGCTTAAGGCAGCTCAGGAGAAACTGATTGAGACGGCACACAGAGCGGGGATGTCGGAAGTGGCCGTTGATGTACTGCACAATGTTGGAAATGTTCTCAACAGTATTAACGTATCGACAACCGTGATAAGAGAGAAAGTTACCAACTCAGAACTGGCAAACTTAGAAAAAGTGGCAAGTATCATCAATGAGCATATTGATGACCTTGGAACGTTCCTTACCGAAGACCCACAGGGAAAACATATTCCCGTGTATCTAACTGAGGTCAGTAAATGTCTGAAAGATGAGCAGACTTATATTATCGACAAACTCAAGACATTGACCGACAACGTCCAGCACATCAAGGATATAGTCAGTACGCAGCAGTCATACGCTAAGGTCTCGGGCGTTGAGGTCCAAACGTCTCTTAGCAAATTGGCCGAAGATGCCCTCCAGATCAATAGTGCAGGTTTGGAACGCCATGGAACTCGGCTTATACGTGAGTTTGAGGACCTTGGCGATGTCGAGATTGACAAACAAAAGGTGCTCCAGATACTGGTGAATCTGATAAGCAACGCCAAGTATGCCTTGAGTGGCTGTGATAAAGAAGAAAAATTACTGACTATTCGAATCTATAAACATTGTGAGGAACGCTTCCGGATAGAAGTGGCCGACAACGGTGTTGGGATATCCGAGGATAATCTGACGAGGATATTCAGCCATGGATTCACGACCAAGAAAGATGGTCATGGTTTCGGTTTGCACAGCAGCGCCCTGGCAGCTAAGGAGATGGGAGGGTCATTGACCGTCTATAGCGATGGTGTGGGGCAGGGAGCGACGTTTACGTTGGAATTACCATTTAAGCCTGTGGAGGTTATGAAATGAAAGAAGAATGCCAGAAGAATCAGCGTATCCTGGTGATTGACGACAGTGAGAGCATCCATAAGGATTTCCGGACAATTCTTGGAAGCACTGACGCCGATACTTCTAATCTCAATGGAGCCAAAGCCGCAATTTTTGACGAGGTATCAGACTCATCAGAGCAAATAGGCTTTGAGGTCGATTCTGCCTTCCAGGGCCAGGAGGGATTGGAGAAAGTTCGGCAGGCTTTACACGAGGGCCGTCCTTATGCAATGGCGTTTGTTGACATTCGCATGCCACCGGGCTGGGATGGAGTCGAAACAATCAAGCGAATTTGGCAGGAATATCCGGAACTTCAGGTCGTAATTTGTACAGCTTATTCCGACTATGACTGGAATGATCTCATTGCGAAGCTCGGACAGACTGAACAACTGCTGATTTTGAAAAAGCCGTTTGACAATGTTGAAGTTTATCAACTTGCCAGCGCACTTACCGAAAAATGGTATCTCTCCAAACAAGCGCGGCTCAAGCACAAAGAGCTGGAACGTATTGTAGAGCAACGAACACATCAAGTAGAAGAAGCAAATAAAGAGTTGACTATTGCTTTGGAGAAAGCCCAAAGAGCTGAAAAAGCCAAAGGTGAGTTCCTCGCGAATATGAGTCATGAAATCCGCACACCAATGAATGCTATCATAGGTTTTGCTGACATTTTAGCTGATGAAGAGCTTACAGATGAACAGAGACGTTGTGTGAACAGCATTTGCGAAAGCGGCAGACACCTGCTGGGGATCATAAATGATATTCTGGACTTCTCCAAGATTGAGGCCGGCAAACTGAATGTGCAAACGAGCGAATGCTCCCTTAAACATCTGTTTGCCAAGATTGAATCCATGATGCAATCTTCAGCTTTAGAAAAAGGCTTGAAATTTGAGATTCAAGAGAATAAAGGCCTACCTACGAATATCTATACCGACCCTACACGTTTGGAGCAATGTCTAATCAATCTTTTAAGTAATGCAATTAAATTTACAGAAGAAGGACATGTGTGTGTGAAAGTTTCTTTGGAGGACAAAAACAATCAGCCATATATCCGCTTTGATGTCAGTGACACAGGTGTTGGCATCCCTCCTGAAAAGCAGGAAAAGGTGTTCGAGTCATTCACTCAGGCAGATGGAAGTACCTCTCGCAAGTATGGTGGAACTGGGTTAGGGCTGACTATCACGAGACAACTGGCAGAACTTCTCGGCGGAGAGCTTACTTTAACCAGCGAGCAGGGTGGAGGGTCGGTATTCTCACTCACAATACCAGCAGGCGTTGATGTAACAAAACAGCCTTTTTTGGACAGAAACAATATTGCTGACCAGATGAGCGACGAGCGTGACAAGCTGAATGAAGCCAAGTTTTCCGGCCACGTATTGGTTGTCGAGGATGTAAGAAGCAATCAAATGCTTGTTAGATTGTTGCTGGAAAAATTAGGATTTGAAGTAACAATAGCCGAAGACGGAAATGAGGCGGTACAGAAGGCTCTGAGCCAGTCATTTGACCTGATACTCATGGACATCCAGATGCCCAATATGAACGGCTACGAGGCCACAAGGAAACTCAGGAATGAGGGAGTCAAAACACCCATTATTGCTCTGACTGCCAGCGCAATGTCTGGTGCCGAGGGTAAATGTATTTGTGCCGGTTGCGACGATTATTTGTCCAAACCACTCGACCGCCGGAAACTGTTGGAAAAAATTCGCAAATACCTGCCAGTAGAGAACAAAGCTTTGAGTGAAAAAGCCAACTCAGTCAAATCTCAAGTAGATGAGCTTGCAAATCTCTGTTGTGGTGGACAAATCCCTCAAGAATCAAGCTTGAAGGAGACAATTGGAATCGAAGACAGTAAGGAAATACTTAACTGGGACGAGCTTATTGGCAGATTGGGGGATGAGGAGTTGATCAAGGAAGTTGTGACTATATTCTTAAAAGATAATGAAGAACGGTTTGATAAGCTTACAAAGGCAGTGAAAGCTGGCGATGCTAAGGCAATCAAGTTGCACGCTCATGCAGTAAAGGGAGCGGGGAGAAATATTGGAGCAAAACGGCTTTCAAATGCAGCCCATCGTCTGGAATATGTGGGCAGAGAGAACGATATGGAGGCTGCTACGCCGCTTTTTGATGAGTTGAAGACTGAACTTGAAAAAGTTATGACGTTTTTGTCCCGAACGGACTGGATTGAAATAGCGAAACGGGAGAAAGTGATTACAGATGAGAAACTCTAAACCAATATTACCGGTGGAGGATGACAATAGGTTACTTGTTGGAATGGGAACACGGGATGCGCACAGATCAACGATGGACCCTCGCCGATGGCGCAGCCTTCTATTAGCTGCCGCACTGTCAACTGGTGGTATCTTCCTGGCGTTAAGTATCTCGAGCATTGCGGAGTTGCTGCCCAAATTGCAGATTAAGGACGAGGTCCTTCATGCTGTGTTTGAAACTCTTGGCTGTATGCTCGCTTTGGGAATTGCCGGCTTTCTACTGATGCGTCATGGCGAAAGTGGCAATGGGTACATGATGTGGTTGGCGTGCTCCGTACTTGTTACGGGGATTATAGACGCCTTTCATGCGAGTATGGCACTTAGTAATGAGTCTGTCTGCCTCCGCAGTACAGCTCAGTTGATTGGTGGTTTGTGCATTGCCATGATTTGGCTGCCTGAGCGGCTAACTCAGACGCGACTGGCGAAAGTACTGCCCAAAATACTTGCGATGGCAGCCGGATTATTCGGCACGATATCGTTGATTTTTCCTGAGATGCTGCCTGCGGTTCTGACCGATGGGAGATTCACATTGACTGCTCAAACGCTTAACTTCACCGGAGGCATTTTCTTTCTTTCTGGAGTAGTATATTGTATCAGCAATTTTGACCGCAGCCAATATACAATATACGCGCTGTTTGCCACCTACTGCCTCCTTTGTAGTGTAGCCGGGTTGACCTTCATGTTCGCTGAACTCTGGAGCCCGGGGTGGTGGTTGTTGCATCTGGCACGCTTGGGAGCTTATGTCGTTGCGTTTAAGTATGTCGCAGCTAATTCCTCAGCAGAATATATGTTTCTCGTCAGGAGCAAGGAGACTCTCGGGCGCGCAAAGGTAAGAGCGGAAGAATCAAAGAAGGAGCTTGAATGGGTCAACAAGCAACTCGAAACATCTGTCCAAAAGGCAAATCTGCTGGCCCAGAAAGCCGAAGCTGCCAGTCAAGTCAAGAGCGAATTCCTGACCAACATGTCACACGAGCTGCGTACCCCTCTTCACAGCATCATCAGCTTCGCCTCGTTTGGCACCAAAAAATACACTAATGCCAAACCAGAGAAGCTACTCGATTACTTCAGCAGGATCAAAAAGAGCGGACAAACGCTCCTGGAGTTACTCAATGACCTGCTTGACCTGGCAAAGCTGGAATCAAAAAAAGTGACGTTTGCGTTCGAGCCGACCGATATTGGGATACTTGTCAAATCTGTAACAAATGAATTAGATACATTACTATCGGAACGGAACTTGAGCATACGACATGAAGTGTCCAAATTCGATGGGGAGGTTACGCTCGATGCAGATAAGATCAAGCAGGTACTCCGTAACCTTCTGGATA
>JADFJC010000124.1 GCA_022566315.1 Planctomycetota bacterium | reverse complement strand
GTGTGGTCTCAAGAGCTTGATTATAAAACTGCACTCAAGAATAGACAACCACTTTTTAGCTGTAGCAGGGCCAAAAGTTGTGATACTACACTTTTAATTTACACTTTTGCGATTGTATTTTCAGACACCTAATGTATTCCATTGTATTCGCAGTATTTTCAATACTTCACAAACTCCGTAAAAGCATAAAATTTCATCGGAGCCTCGCCTGCGGTCTGTGCAGGAGGCCTTAAAATCAATGTACCGGGCATGAGCGGCAAACGGATGTTCAATCCTATGACCACGGCCAACGAGCAATAGGATACTTAATCCTAAAATTGTAAAATATCTTCAAAAAATATTCAATTTTTGGTGAGAATCCAACGTTTGATGGCTTCACAATTCATAACAATTGATATCTATGGAGTCATTTTGGAGACATGAATTTATCGAAAAACATTGGCCTTTTTATACACATGTGAAGTCTCTGCCGGATCAATAATGCGGCGGTCCGATGCCTGCTTGACAAACGCAGGTGATCCAGCAACTACGTGAATCTATGCCGTTTGGTCTACAGCCAAAATATCTTTTCCGCGACAACGATGGCATCTACGGTGATGGAGTACGATATTTTCTGGAAAGCTGTGGCATAACGGAAGTTCGCACTGCATACCGAAGTCCTTGGGTGTCAGTTCACACAATGCTTCATAGTATCGCTGACTGTGTACTACACAGCAAATCTCTCAGTTTTTCTTTCCGAAGCTTCCGGTGATCCTCGAATGTGCAAGCGCACGCTACTTATTGTTCCCTCAACCAGACAGACGAAGTAGGAGCACGACGACCACGGCTTAGGCGGTCGCTTTCATCTGGAGCATCACGATTGTTCCGGGCATAGTTGGGGATTGCCGTTAATTCGGACCCGTCGGCCCAGGTGCCCTTAATAACCATCACTCCACCCAGGAAATCACCCTTCCACTCGGTGGTCAAGGTGGACTCAGGATTGAGGACATTGTTAATATCCTGGTCAACTCTCTCCACACTGTAGATCAGAGGACCATATCGCAGGGCCACACGGCCAGTCGTAGCAGCAATTTTATCGCTGGCTTTGACTCTCTGGACCTTCATTGGGAGCGCAAGATCGATCTTGTCACCGGCTTTCCAGTACCGAGTGATCACGGCATACCCTTTTTCAATGGGTGGGCTGATCGCAGAGCCGTTGACCGAAATCAACGTGATACCATTGGATTTCGGTGTGCTGGTATAGAGTTCGCTTACTTCGCGGTTCGGCACTCGGATCTTGACGCTGAAGCTCTTTTGCACTGCAGGATTGACGGTGATGGCAACGTTGCCGCTCCAGGGATAATCCGTCGCCTGAACCATCTCGACATCTGTGCCGGCGACATCCTCGACCGTCACAGTGCTTCCGATGAAGAGGTTGACATAAATGCTGTCAGCACTCCTGACATACATCCAGGTAGGCAGCATCAGCAGGGTTCTGGGAATGTTACCCACACAGCACGGACAGCCGTGCCAGCTGTTGCGAGGTCTCCATGAATCCAGGGGATTTTGGTAATAGAAATTCTTCCCTTCCAAATCAATGGAGCCAAGGAGGGCATTGTAAAGTGTCTCTTCATACAGGTCCGCATACTTGGCGTCGTGGTACGTCATGTTCAACTTGTGCTGGAAGAAGATTTCGCCGCAACTGGAGCAGGATTCACAGTAAGCATTGTGACGCAATGAATAGTTAGGACCAAATCCTTCCGAGGTCTCGCCGCTGCCCACGCCACCGGTGACGTAGTACTTTTTGTTAACAATGTTATCCCAGAGCGACATGACAGCGCTCTGGTAGTCGATGTCACCTGTCTCCATGGCGACGTCGGCCATGCCCGCATAGGAATAAACGGCGCGCACGGCATGTCCAACGGCCTCATACTGCTGGACGACCGGCAGGTGGCTCTGGTCGTATTTGCTACCGCCCTTACGGCAATCCAACAAGAATTTCGCCAGTTCAATGTACTTCTGGCCTTTACCTTCACCTTCCACCTCATTCACGAATCGGCCAAAGCGTACAAGGCCCATTTCCATGGCCTGGTGGCCGTCGTACCATTCCTTTTTGGGGGCCGGGCCGAGGTTATCGTACCAGCAATCAGCAAGTTTCTTGGCTGCATTGTATAACCTGGCATCGGTCTTGTTCGTCAAAAGATAGTGTGCAATAGCCGACTCCAGGAAATAACCGGCTACATAGCCCTCATGATCACCCCTGTGCCTGGGTGACCAACGCCGGCGGTCGCTTAGTGTAAAAGCCGTCTGGATGTAGCCGTCGGATTCCTGTGCGGCCAGGATCTTTGGAATCCAGTCCTCCAATGTCGCTTTCATGGCCTCCTGGGCCTTGATAATCTCCTGATCGCCCTGTGGGTCAATCATGAGGGCAACACAGATTGACTCAATAGTATTGTAAACCCAGGCATTGGAGAACACGTAGCCTCTATGACGTCCATGAGGTTTTCCGGCCAATTTGTTGGCTGCGTCGATGAAATTGTTGATGCCGCCTTGCCTCAAGTCTGGGTCGGAAATCTTGTTAATGCAGTGAGGAATCCAGTTCACGATCAGGGCCTTTGCTCTGCTGTTCCATAAAGGACTGTCGATCTTGTAGGTCTTGGTGTCGATCAGATCAAGGTGGGTCGCGGGCGGCGACGGAACCACCTTGACCGTTAAGGTGGACGAGGAACTCAATGGGCCTTTACTGGCCGTCAATTTGAGGACATAATCGCCTACAGTTGAGAAAGTCGCCGACGTAACCGCCGCGTTGGCGTTCTCAAAAGCGACCATACCGGGACCGGATGCTTTGCTCCAGGTCACTGTCGGTGAGGTGTCTTTGCCGGCTAACGTTTTGATCACTCCACTCAGGTAGGTCTTGCCTCCCAGCATGACCACGCGATCTACGCCAGCCTCGACCCTGGGCGGAAAGTCAGGCGATTTGCCTGAATCATAAACTTTCCATTCCAGAATGCCGGTCGAATAGGTCCCATTGGAATCGATCTCGAGTCTGAGCTTGGACGTGCGCACCTCTCCAAAGGTCGTAGTGTTATATTTACTTCCTACAACCTCCAGGCCTGACGGATTACTTACCGGAACAAAACTCTCACCGTCCCAATACAACAATCGACAAGCCTTGGGCAGCCGGACACCACGGTTGTCATCCCACCAGTACACATCTATCTTATCGGTGCTGATGGGCTGGCTCCAGTCATACTGTACCCATTGAGTGCCCCTTCTGGGCCAGTTGCCGTAAGATCCCCGCCGTCTATCACGTGAGCTTCTGGGATCGTACTCATCGTTGAGTGCCGTGAGCGTCGTATCTCCAGAGATATAAGAAGTGGATGGTTGTGCAACAACGGCAAGATTCACACCTGAAGTAGACTGAACGACTGGATTTTGTTGCGCGAAAGCTATGCAGGAAAGTACGACTACGCTGGCTAATAGTGCCGGCATGAAACGATTTGATAGCGGTCTTTTCATTGGAAGTCTCCTTTGCCCATAATGAATACTTGTTCCAGATCTTGTTTATTCCCGCTCTAACGTTCCGCGTCGGCACGGATCATGCGAATACCAAACACGGCTGCGATTGTGTTGCCTGCGGTAGCCTGGAAGCGAACGGTTACTTTCTTCTTGCCCTGGACTATGTTTGGGGGAACGGTATATTCGACATCATAGAAGCGGGCGGGACTACTTCTTGTCACCTTCTGATTAGCGACGTGTTGACCATCCACCAGGATATCGAATATGGCTGCTTGTCTGCTTCGCCGGCTGCTGCAATAGGTTACGACCAGAGCCATAGGGTGGGCCGGCTCAACGGGCAGATCGAAAGAGAACCAACTTTTTGCCCAGCGGCCGGGACGCCCCATCATCCGCACAACCCGAGCGTCGTCAGAACCCTGGTAATTGAAATCCCGTTCCGGCTGCATCTCGCCAGGCTGCGCGTAGGCCACAGTGGCCAGTTCGAGCTTTCGCTGCCGTTCCTGTTCGGCTGCGTACTCCGCTTTTTTCTTTTCCCATTCGGACTGGGTGAACAGGTCCCAATACACGCCATAGGTGCGCCGATGCAGCCGATAGAACGGTACGAAGTCCACGTCTTTCTCACGTCCGACACCATCGGTACGGAATTGCCCGAGTTTATCAGGGACAGGTTTGAGCCACTGAGCTACAGGCTGCTCGGCCACGATGAACACAGGCACTCTTGGCTGCTCGGGAACAGCGCCTCTTCGACGTCCTCTCTCAGGCTCAGGGCCCAAATCTCCAGCCAGCACCAGAGGACCCCACATAATGGCAGTGCGGCGCGGGTTGTCGGGCAAAGGCTCCAGACGAAGTGTTTTAGGCAGGACCAACTCCACGGTGTCGCCGCTTTTCCAGATTCGCTTCAGTTCAACATAGGAGCCGGACCTTTTTGACGGACGATCGGCGACTTGACGGCCTGACTCGGGTACATCACGAAGGGGAGCAATCACATCTTCAGACACAGCTTCGCCATTGACCTTGACACTGAAACCATCGCCCACCCAGTAAGGGCGGCGCAGGGCCAGCGTGAATTCTTTGGGCGACTGGAGTGTCAGCTTGAGCTTGGCCGACTCACCTTCGGGAAAATCGGTGTCCATTTCCAGTTTTACGCCCGCATCAGCCCAGTCTGCAGTGGAAGGCGCATATAGGTTCACCCAAAGCTTGTCGCCAGATTCGTAGTAAATCCCGTCCCCGTGGAGCGCGTGGCTCTCCATACCCGATCCCACACAGCATGTGAAACTTTGGAACATATTCGCGTACTCGCGCCGTACGCCCCGGCCTACCGGCACCATGTAGCAGGTCCGGCCATCTTCCGGATCAATGGAGGCCAGAATATGGTTGAAGAGAGCCCGTTCGTGGAAATCGGCGTAGTGAGCGTCGGGCCGGATTGAGAATAGGCGCCGGGTCAGCTTGAGCATGTTGTAAACATTGCACGTCTCGGCTGTGCGTCCGTCCACACGGTCGTTCAACATGTCGGGCTGGCCGAAGTACTCGTCCTTGCCGTGGCCGCCGGTGGCAAAACTGTGGTGCTGCACTACCCTATCCCAGAAAAAGCTTGCCGCCATGATGTCACCCGCATTGCCCGCATAGACAAAGCGGTCCGCAGAGCCGATGAGCTTGGGCACCTGCGTATTGCCATGCTTACCAGGAAGAATATCCTGGTGGCGTTTGAGCGGCTCGACAAATGAGCGATGTTCGAAGCGGTAGGAAAGGTCCAGCCAGCGTTTATCGCCGGTGTCTGCGTAGAGATCAACCAGCACTTCATTCATGCCGCCAAACTCGGTGTTCAGCATTCGCTGTATCTGGGCGTCAGTGAGCTTTGAAAGAATCCCTTCAGCCCATTGGGCGAACTTGATCTCTATTTCCAGCGCAGTACGGTTGCCTGTATAGCGATAGGCATCCCGCAAGCCGGCGTACGTCTTGTGCAGAACATACCACGGAGCCCAAAGCCCGTTAAGGTCAAAGCCGCCTGAACGGATGTTTCCCTTGGCCACTGCGTTAAAGCATTCTCTGCCGCCTTCCAAAGCGACAAGGTATCCGTCGCCGTGTTTGTCCTGAACCTCTTTAAGTTCCTTTACGATATAGTCTGCCCGTTTTTTGAAACGTTCATCGCCCGTTGCGGCCCACATCAAACTCACGGCGGAGAGGTAATGTCCCGCGATGTGGCCCGTGAGATTCCTTCCGCCCCCATCCCAACCGCCATACGGTTTAGCCTTCGGCTCCAGCCCGGCAAGCTCGCGGTAGTAAGCCAGCATCCGATTGGGTTCAAGCTCAAGCAAATACTTGCCGTTCAAATCCTGGGCATGCTTGAGAGGCCCGCCAAGTAACCGCACACTGCTTAAATCCAAAGGCCGAGCCTTAAGAACCTTTTCCTCATGTGCTTTCATCCCAGGGTTTTTTACCTCTGCAAAAACCTGACAATGAAACACTAAAACAAATGACACAAAGGTGAAAACATATTCTTTCATAATAGTCTCCCTTGGTTATATTCCACCAGTGGGGGCCTGTACTGTACATAAGCGTAGCTGAACTGATTGATCATATCGAATTGTACTCAGAATCCTTGAAAAGACAAATAATTTTGAGTAGACTGGTCATAAAAATATAGAGTTATTAAAAGAGTTCAGGAGTTGCATGAGTTTGCCGATCGAATCCATCTTTAGAGGAGGGCTTCAGAAATGAAATCGATAGAACGGCTCTTGGTAATTGTTGTGTTGGCCGTCCTTATCCAGAGCACATATCTCTACGCTCAATCCGGCATAGGCATGAAATATCCGCTGGTGACCGCGCCGCCCGACTCATTTTTTGAGAAGGTCCGCGAAAGAGACAGGAAGACAGCTCGCGAATTCTACAGAAAGTATATTGATGTCAAGGGCATGCCGGTCGTGGCGGCGGCCGAGGTTGCGGACCTTGCACTGCAGCGCACCTATGAGATTGTCACCCACATGCTGGCCGGTCGGCCCGACATACTAAAAGGGCTTGTCGAGCGGGGTATGTATCTCGTTATCATCGGCGCCGATCAGGTCTACACCGACCTTCCTGAAAACAGGAACGCCCGAAACCCAGATTACCTCAACGAACGTGTACGCGGTACCGGCGGATTTCCCACCAGCTTCGGCGAGGAGAACCTGCTCAGTCTGCCCATAGATCGTTATGACGACGAGAGCATCGCTGTGCACGAATTCTGCCACACCATCGACAGCACGCTGAGAAGAATTGACCCTACGTGGAGGGACCGCAAGGACGCAGCATACAGAAACGCAGTAAAAAAAGGTCTCTATAAGGACACCTATGCCATTGGAAATTCGGGCGAATACTGGGCCGAGATCGCCCAGGCTTATTTCGACTGCAATCGCGTCAACAACTGGAACCACGGCCCAATCGGTCGACGCGAACAGCTTAAAATTTACGACCCGGGAGGCTATGAGCTGGTCAGGAGTACCTTTAACCTGAGCCCCGATCAAGACTGGCGTTATAGCTGGCTGCGAACTCTGCCCAACGTCGAAAGGCCGCCTGCCAAGTTCCATATTAATCCCTATTACACGAAGTTCACCTGGGCTCGGGAATTTACGGTGATCGGACGAGAGGCCAGCGACGAGGCCCTGCTCAAAGCCAATGACACGATCCGCAAGATGTTCGCCTACCGCCATGACATCCTCAAGGCACTCATCGCTGATGGGGTAAAGCTGGTCGTCCTGGGTCCCGAGGAGAGCCTGTCCGATCTGCCTGAGTATAAGAAGATAGCAGTGGGGAGCCTGGATCACACAGCGCGGTTCCTGGATTATTCGCCCGAAGTCAAACTGCTGGTCGTGGATCAGGAAAACGTGCTCGGCGACCTGGATGATCCGTACGCCATCGAATGCCAGGTCATCCGTGTCTTTGCTAAAGCCCTCTATCACATAACGGGCACACGTCCTGTCGATCCCAACTGGGAGAACAGAAGGCGGAATGTACAGCAATATGAACTGCGCGTCCGGCGAATGGACGTCCGGTTCGACGAAAAGCTCAAGGAACTCTATGACAACGCTATGAGAAAGAGCTTGTGGAAAGGCACGGCCGCCGTTCACAATCGCGTGGAATACTGGACCGAGGGTGTGCTGGCTTACTTCGACGCAGCCGGCGCAGGCGCACCGCCCAATGATGCCGACCATCCAATCGCCACGCGCGAAGCGCTTAAGGAATACGACCCCGACTTGTTCGCCCTCGTGGAAGAGACCATGGCCTATAAAGGAAAAGTGGACTGGCGTTACCGGAAGTAAAAAATGCTTATGACAGACCATATCATATCGATCAAACTTACTGCGTTGCTCTTAATGCTTGCCGTGATGATTGGGGCCGGTCAGAACCAGACGACTTGGATTTGTGACCTGACATCCTATACATATTCCAAGACAGACGAAGCCCAGTCCTAATCCTCTACAGAGTCAATCGATTGATTCGCCTGACGGTCTTCTGGACGGCCTTTGTCAAAGATAACAATGTGTTCGTCCGCCTAAAGGACAATGACGAGGCAATTCAACTCAGTACGGATGGCCCTGAAGGCAGTGCCTACGGCAGGTTCTCCTGGACGCCGGACTCCAGGACGCTGGTTGCCTTTCGCGATGTGTGCTGGAAGAATCTAAAGGATGCCGGTTTTCCGGATCGCATCCTGTGGCATCAAGCCGCTGCTAAGAAGTATCCTTATTATGACATTAGTCGCCTTGGCGTCTACGGTAATTCCACCGGGGGGCAAAACGCTGCGGGCGCCGTTCTGTTCCATCCGGAGTTGTACAAGGCTGCGGTGGCGTCGTGCGGTTGTCATGACAACCGCATGGATAAGGCTTCGTGGAATGAACAATGGATGGGTTATCCGGTCGGCCCACAGTACTCCCTCGTCATCCCCAGAGCCAGACATGGCAGTGGCGGCTCGTACGGACGTCGCCGCATGCAGGACTTCTTTGTACGGCACCTTCAGGGAGTTGAACCGCCCAACCGTAACGCTTCATCGAAGAAGTGACAGACGGACACCTATGAAGAGTTCAAAGTCAAATACTAAAATCTCTGTTGCCACAAATTTTCTTTGAGGCATCCTGATACGATATATCAGCCAGCCACCAACTGGGAATGGTCATTGAAAACGTTTACAATTTTTTAATTTCTCTTCTTTTTTCACCTTGTCCCTTAGGGACGAGCCGCTATCTCTGGCTGCGATTATCAGCTTCGTTTGTCTGTTCGTAGATTTGAGCGATATCGTAGAGCAGTGCTTCGAGTTTTGAGAAATATTCATCTTCAGAAAACTTCTCTTTTGCATCACGCAGCTTTATTACTTCAAGCTCAAGGCGATCCCGTTGCGCTCGCAGGCCAGGGGATATTTTATTCTCAGCTTCGCTGTGGACTATGTGAAACTGATGGGCGCGGTAGCCATCAAGAGATGCGCTATTCTCGGCCTTTCGTACAGGTCGGATGCCTCGAAACCAATCAGCGCGAGTGCCCAGCCCGTCTCCGTTGTCGTCGAGCAGGGCATGCTCCGTGACGAGTCGGCCGGCGGCAGAGTAGAATTCATCAACGCGATGGGAGGCAGTCAGAAATGCCTCAAGCAGAGAAGTCTGACCATCCTTGTCAAGGTCCGCTTGTGGCTCGGCGATTGCACCGGCCAGATATTGGCCAAAACGCGTATAGTTCTGTTCATAGCCGCTCTTGGTCGCGGTGATTACAACACGCCCCTGTGCAGACAGCTTGCTTAAGAAAGGTGCGCTCGACGAGGCAGTGTTAATCACTGCAATAGGTCTGAGCAATGGCTTAAGCCATTCGTCCAGATCATCTGCCGAGATATCAGGTCCCCGGAGGTTAAATTTCGCCGTCCTGCCGTCGAAAGTTCCATGCCCGATTAGAACCAGCCACAAAGCAGCTGTGGTTTGTTTAGGTTCGTCCGCCAGTATTTTTTGCAGCGTCGCGCGATCATTCGCTTGCACTCCTGTGCTTTCTGCCGAAAGCAAGGGCGGGGGTAAGGCGAGTGCAGGCGACCCTTCAATTTTATCTAAACCAATTACTGCAAATTTCGCATCACCTTTTGAGCAAGCTTCCTCCCAAAGACGGGCCGATTTGGCGAATTGCGCCCCAAACTCCCTGGTCCCGGCTGCACCGATGACAACTATTACGGTGGGTCGTTGATAGTTTTGACTCCCGTTCTTACTTTCTTGCGAAAACACGGGGGCGACATTTGCTGAGAAGGCAGCCACATCGACAATCAATATACCGACGAGCAGTATTGTTACGAGTTTCATGGCATCCCCTTCCAGCGGCGCAAAGTCCATTCGCCGGCAAAACACATCAGAATAAACAGGAAAGTGGCCGGTAATATCCCCCGCAAATCCCACAATGGCTTAATCCAGGTATCCGTAATGGGGGCATCGCGACTGGGCAGGCTGCGAACAAAGCTATCTAACGCATTAAGTTCGATGACCTGACCTCCAGTCTGACGGGCAATTCTTTCAAGCAACGGGCGGTTCGTTCTGATCGACCGAAACTCATGGGCTTCGAGATCGACAGCCCAGCCGGTCTTTGCGTCGCCGACCTCGGCACCATTGGCATCATTCACAACGGCCCTGGCAAGGTAGCTGCCGTTATAGCGGGGAATGTACGTGGCCTCAAACAGCCCGCTTTCAGTGAGCACGGGTTCGGCAGTCAGCCGCAGTTTCTGACCCTGGGGGTCACGCACTTCTATGGCAATTGAAACATTATCCATTGGCTCGAAATTTTTCTTGCGGACCCGAACTTGAAATACAACCGGTTGGTTTACCTGGTCGCGTTTATGTGTGGCTTGTAATGAAATTCGATTCGGTACGTCTGCGACAAGCCACCGAAGTGTTTGTCTCCAGAATTTATTCATATCATCGCGCATTTGGGGTTGTTTCATTCCCCATCGCCAAATATCACCGATAGTCAGTGCTGCTGCTCGCCCGTTACCGTATCTATGTACAACCAAAGCCGGGAACTGCTGAGCCGGATTGTCGCCAACGATAGCAATCACTCGCGCACCCGGCTTGACGGCACGCACGCGATTGAGCACACGAAATGCGGGCATCTCCAGGAGCCGCTGTAGTTCATCCTGCTCATTGTCACACAATCTGGCCCACGGCTGCAGCCAACCTTCGCGAGTCAGGTTCAAATAGGCTCGAGTTACCGTTTCCTGCTGGGCCGGCCGGTCCAGATAGACAGGCAGAATTTGCCCGATGGGCGTGCGATGGAAGTTGC
>JADFJC010000123.1 GCA_022566315.1 Planctomycetota bacterium | reverse complement strand
GTAATTCCCCCTGATTTACTATTTACTATTGACTATTTACTATTGGCTCCGCCGGAGGCGAAAAAAGTAGGGCCTCTATAATTAGACGAACATGCGTATTTGATTGAAAATTCTTGGATTTTCGGATCGTTAGAATTTGTAAGTATTTGTGTGATAAAGAGATAAAAATTTTTGAAAAATTTGATTTTTGCTCGAAGGTATCATCGCTTTTGGTCGAAAACTACGGAAAATTTTACCTATCTTAACGCCACGGATCCATTCGACTACTTCGACGAAGCTCAGTATAAGTTCGCTCAGGACAAGTTTCACGGATACCTATTACCTAAGGCACAGGGGCATAAATTACACGGATTTAAATGTTCAAAACCTTGTCTGGCTTGACAGATAATGCTTTTTGGCGTGTATCTGCTGATACGAAAACGTGCGGTTCTCCGCGTGCTTCCCGCTCCTGGCGGGCGTTGTTCCCCCAATCGCATCTGTATTATACCAAATTCTGCCTATTTTTTCAATGAAAATCTAACAAAATCATCATAAAAAATTGGCTCTTCCGAATAATGAGTAGGTGCAATCGGCGTTTCGGACGACCGAGAAAAATCGTTCGGGGCCCCAGAGGCACAGATTTCCCCCCACGTGCCCCAAATCTGAGCCTCTGCCCAAACGATTTTTCTCTCCAGACAACTCTAAGGCCCTGATCTGTCGGATCCACCTACGCATTAACCGGATGAACGAAAAATTCTTCTTCTGAAAATTCTTTCAACTGTTGAGCGTAGTCAATTTCTTGTGTTAGAAAATAGTTGCCAATTTCTTTTATCATATGTTTTATTTCATTAAAATTGTGAATGATAATCCATACACTTAACACGGCGGTTCACCGGCAGCCTTTTGGGCCGTCCGCGTTTAGCCGCATGTTAGAATTGATGATTCAATCATCGGACCAAACTGATGGATTTCGATGAATCTTGCCCTCAGCTGTTTTGAGAAAACTAGGAGCACTTTCCGATACATGTAAGACAAGTGCACAATCATTTGATGCTAACGATACAGAACGCCAAACTGCCATTTTGGAGGAATAGGGGGCAACGTCAGGAAACTTATCTCCAACTATGCTGATGTCCTGTAAGTTAAAGTAGAAAAGTAGATCGGTAGATATGCACTCTGATGGCCCATATTTTTTTTGCCATTTGGAAGCCTTTTTTGCAATTATTGGAACAATGTCAGCATAGGTAACTTTCTGGGGCTGATAGTGTTCAAGAAGATCAGAAGCAGAAGTTGCAGCTTCAGCTTTTCGCAAGGATTCTCTATATTCGTCACCCCTCTTACGATCCTTGTCCATAATTTCCTTAACTTGGAATCTTGCGTCGCAGTAAACCACATCAGTTGGCTCATCTGACGAAGGAGTTATCTCATCATCCGAAAACTCGATGCGGAGTTGAGATAGGAAATGCCTGACCACCCAGACTTCTGTATCTGATTGACAATCATTTGAGAAGAAGTGGATGGCTTCCTTTATTGCATCTACACGTTCTTTGATAAAGTCACTTTCCGAGGGCTTGCACATGATTAATCAACTCAACTTCTAACATAATATTATCCACCACATACTAATAGTCCCGCTTAGTTCTTGTGGAGCGGACTACGGCGGAACTCTTTTTAGACGGGATTAACAAGATAATCCTGTACTAAAATAGACGAGGTTAACAGGTTAATTTTTATAACCAGTTGCAATCCTAATCAAAATCCCAATTTTCAAATGTTCAAAAAGCTTGTGAATTATGCGCTCAAGGTAAATTTATTGGCCTTCTGCTCAATTGTTCGGATTAGATCCTGAATTGCATCGACTTCCTGCTCTTCAAAATATGCCTCTCCGCACTGCTGGCATACCCAGGCAGGGACATTGTCAATTGTTACGTGGCAACCATTTCTGTCAATATGCAGTGGTGCTGTTGCCTGTTTCATGATTGCCTGACAGTGAATACATTTCATTTTTTTACCCTCACTTTATAATCTTTAGACCACTGGTTAGGGTCCGGAATATATGCGGTAATAATCGCAAGAAATTCATCCTTGGGAGAACAAATAATATGTATCGGTCGTCCATTATACCCTTTTCCAAGAAGCAGACAACTGTGTCCCCGTGAATCATCAGGATAATCTTCGATGATTTGGCCGTCTTGTATGGCGGAACGCACTTCGGCTGTCGTTATCATACGGTCAGGTCGAGACATTTGCCGAATAGCATGGGGCAGATAAAGGTATTTTTTCTTCCCCGCCAGCCTAACTAAATCTAAGATTTCTTTCCTTCTATTCATAGCTAATGGTAAACCAATCGTTATTTGGATTAATTATACCACATCAGATTTTACAGTTCAACAATCCGCTTGATTTTGGTGGGCACCTATGGCACAAGCTACAAGCCCACCCTACGTTCTAATTTCGTATCTCTTGAAGCGTATTGCGTATATCACCTGGATTGCGCGAAAACTACATTTATTTTATTTTCAGTTCTTTTTTCACATCATCAAATGGAGTAGTTTTTGCATTAGCTTCCTTTGATTTTGCTTCACGGAGAGCTTTTAGGGATTCATAATCATCAAGCTCTTCCTGAATTTTTAGGAATTGCTCGTAAGGAATTACAGCAAATTCTTTCTGGCCATTCTTTTCTAATATTTTAGCATCAAGTTTTATCATATCGCTATCACCTCATCTGTATACTTTTTTCCGATGCATTATTCTGTAAACGTTTATTTGGTCTTTTTCGGTTTCAAAAAGAACTCTATAATCTCCAACTCGCAGGCGATATTCAGGTGTGAAATTGGTTAGTTTTTTAACATCACCCTGCAAGTTATTTGATAATAATTCGATTTTTGAGAATATTAATTTTAATACTTTCTTGTCTATTGCCTTACAGTCTTTTATCGCTCTTGGCTTGAACTTTATTTTATATTCCATTGCTTAAATTATACCATATTTTTATATAAATTTTTATTTATTTTCATCTAAACGGTGCAACTCACGGGCGACCGATTGCAGCTGCTCGCACCTGCG
Organism: Planctomycetota bacterium; assembly: GCA_022566315.1. GTDB lineage: Bacteria > Planctomycetota > Phycisphaerae > Sedimentisphaerales > Anaerobacaceae > NIOZ-UU13. The sequence goes on along the minus strand of JADFJC010000123.1, from coordinate 7,852 downwards.
GTTGCACGAGTGCAGCCGCTGGTTCGGTTCATACAATCCTTGGTTTTGGTGGGCACCTATGGCACAAGCTACAAGCCCACGCTGCATTCTACATTGGCCAAAGTCTGTTAGCAAAATTATCATGTTATTGAGCCAAATAACCCTGGATAGAAACGTATTTCGTCGCCGTTCCGGCGACGGCTAAACGAATTCTGAGAGTTTTTCCTTTTACTTTTTAATTTTTACCGTATTTTATAGAGCTATGCAAATATTACTTACAAATGATGATGGCATTTTCGCCCCGGGCTTAGCTGCAATCTACAAAGAATTAGTCAAAATTGGGGATGTAACGGTTGTTGCACCGGCAGACAGCCGTTCCGGCACCAGTCACAGCATTACATTCTCCCGGCCATTGGTGTGCAATAAAGTTGATATTAACGGCCAATTCACCGGTTTTAGCATCCAGGGTTCCCCCGCCGATTGCGTTAAGCTCGCAGTTATGCAACTGCACGAAGGGCCTATAGATTTACTTGTTGCCGGGATAAACAACGGGGCAAATGCCGGTATAAATGTCTATTACTCCGGCACGGTTGCCGCGGCGATGGAGGGCGCATTCTTACAAATTCCAGCCGTCGCGATGAGCCTTTCGTTCGAGGAGCAAATGGATTTCGAAAAGGCCGCACGCTACTGTACCAAAATCCTCAAAAAGCTTATGCCGGTCAAAAAAGGCAATGTGATAAATATCAATATACCAAAATTATCGAAAGGTGAGCCCAAAGGCGTAAGAGTTGTGCCCCAATCAAGCAAGGGCTTTGACGAGTATTACATCCGCCAGAAAAACGAACAGGGCCAAACCGTATTTCAGTTGGCCGGCGGTTCTCACCTCACCGACGGAAACCCTACCGACACAACATCACTGGAGGCAGGCTTCATAACGATAACGGCACTGGCTCCCGATATGACCGACCATCACAAAACAGACGAACTTCAGCAAATAAAATGGTAAGCCGTACCTGATAACTAAATTTGAAATCTAAAATCTAAAATCTAAAATTTGAAGTTTGAAATTTGAAATCTAAAATCTAATGAAAGCATTGGTAAAAGGCAAGCCGGAACCCGGCCTGTGGATGGAAGATGTACCTGTACCTGAAATCGGCATCAATGATGTTCTGATAAAAATCCACAAGACCGCGATTTGCGGTACGGATATTCATATTTTCAACTGGGACCAATGGTCTCAAAAGACAATAAAGACCCCTATGGTCATAGGCCACGAATTCGTCGGCACGGTCGAAAAAATGGGCCGCAACGTACATGATGTGGAATTAGGCGAATTAGTCAATGGCGAGGGACATATTGTCTGTGGGCGCTGCAGGAATTGTTTGGCAGGGCGCCGGCATCTCTGCACCGACCCAAAATGTATCGGCGTGAATCGAAACGGTGCGTTCGCGGAATATCTGTGTATTCCGGTCACCAATATCTGGCATTGTGACCCCAACATATCCACAGATGTACTTGCCTGCTTTGACCCTTTTGGAAATGCGGTCCACACCACTCTCTCTTTTGACCTGGTTGGAGAGGATGTGCTGATAACCGGTGCCGGGCCTATCGGTTGTATGGCTGTCGCCGTAGCCAAACACGCCGGCGCCCGCTACGTTGTGATTACCGACGTAAATCCATATCGTCTGGAATTAGCTAAAAAAATGGGACCTACCTTGGCCCTGAATGCCGGAAGCCAAAAAATAGAAGACGCCGTCACAAAACTCGGTATGAAAGAGGGATTCGATGTCGGTCTGGAGATGTCGGGCAGTCCTGACGCATTCAAAGATATGCTTGCAAACATGTGCCACGGCGGTAAAATCGCACTGTTGGGAATAATGTCATACACTGCTATAGATTGGGATTATGTCGTCTTCAACAGTCTTACCATCAAGGGAATTTATGGCAGGGAGATGTTCGAGACCTGGTATAAGGCCACTACGTTTATTCAAAGTGGGATGGATATCACACCGCTTATTACCCACCGCTTTCACTATACCGAATATCTCAAGGCCTTTGAAATAATGCGGTCGGGAAATTCAGGGAAAGTTATTTTGAATTGGACGGAAGAATAAGAGACTATCCGAATAACCCTTCATCCTTTGTCATTCTGAGGCGAAGCCGAAGAATCTGGCCAACGAAGAGGAGATTCTTCACTTCGCTACGCTCCGTTCAGAATGACAAGTGGGAACAAATAGTTATTCGGATAGGCTCTAAAAAATCAGCTTAAATAATTTTAGTGAGGAACAAGATATGTTCGGAGCGATGAAATCTCATATATCCGAAGAGCTTAAACAGATAAATGACAATGGTCTCTACAAGTCCGAACGCATTATAACCAGTCCGCAAAATACTATGATTACAATACAGGGCGGCCAAAAGGTCATCAACTTATGTGCCAATAACTATCTGGGTCTTGCCGACCATCCCGACATCATCCAGGCCGCACAGGACAGTTATGCAAAATGGGGTTATGGCCTTTCCTCGGTCCGCTTCATCTGCGGCACGCAGGAAATACATAAACAACTCGAAAAAAAAATCTCCGAATTTCTCGGCACCGAGGACACTATCCTGTATTCCTGCTGTTTCGATGCAAATACAGGCCTGTTCGAAACCTTACTCACCGCCGAAGATGCCATCATCAGCGACCAGCTTAACCACGCCAGCATTATCGACGGCATACGCCTTTGCAAGGCCCAGCGTCTAAGATTTGAAAACTCCAATATGCAGGACCTGGAGGACAAATTGCAACAAGCCCAATCGGCAAGATTTCGTATGATTGCAACCGATGGCGTGTTCTCAATGGACGGAACCATAGCCAAATTAGACCAAATCTGTGAATTAGCTGAAAAATACGACTCATTGGTAATGATGGACGACTCGCACGCAGTCGGGGTATTAGGCAAGCGCGGACGCGGTGTTCACGAGCACTGTGGGGTAATGGGACGCATCGATATTATAACCGGAACGCTCGGCAAGGCTCTGGGCGGGGCCAGTGGAGGCTACACCAGCGGAAGAAAAGAGATTATCGAGCTGCTGCGCCAGCGCTCGCGTCCTTATCTTTTCTCAAATACGCTTGCGCCGGCCATCGTCGCCACTTCGCTCAAGGTGCTGGATATGCTCTTTGATTCCACAGAGTTGCGCGATAAGCTTATGGACAACACCCGCTATTTCAGGCAGCAGATAACCAGACTCGGCCTGGACGTTATTCCCGGCGAACATCCTATCGTGCCGATTATGCTGGGAGATGCTGTTCTGGCCCAAAAAATGGCAGAACAACTTTTAGAAAAGGGTGTTTACGTCATAGGATTTTCCTATCCTGTGGTTCCCAAAGGGGCCGCACGAATCCGCACACAGATATCCGCCGCCCACAGCAAGGACGACTTGGACTTCGTCATCGAGAAGATTGATGAGGTCAAACAAGAGCTGGAAATATAGCCTGCCACAAGCTCATAATCGTTGAGCTTATCAGAAATCCTATAACAGACGACAGAACAACGACTAACAAGGCTGCGTAAAAATTGCAAATTTCCGTGTTGACATATTCGACCTGACGTAATATAATATAACTGATAATTTCGAAACGTTAAGAAAACGCCGAATTAACGGAACACAACCCTGCTTTTGAGCATCATGTTATTTTGACGGCAAATATAAAAGGTGCATCACTTGGGCTAATTTTTTCTCATAGTTTTTTAAGGCACTTTTTGTCGGAAAGGAAAGATACCAATGAAAACAAGAGCTTTTACACTAATCGAGCTGCTGGTAGTAATCGCCATCATCGCAGTGCTAATGGCCATTCTCATGCCCTCGCTAAACATGGCCAAAGAGCAAGCCCGCAGCATTAGCTGTCGCAGCAACGTAAGGACCCTGACGCTTGGGTGGCTCATGTACAAGGATGACAATGACGCCAAACTGGTCAACGGCCAAACCCCGACACCTGGCTATGACCGGAAGGCATTGGCGCCATGGATTGTCATGCCGCCAAATACAGGAAATTCCAGTGTTGAAGAGAAGAAGGAGTACATAAAGCAAGGTATGCTGTGGCCTTATGTGAAAAATATAGGAGTTTACCGCTGTCCCTCCGATCGGCGCAAGAATATTTCATACCACAAGTATGCCTATCGGACCTATTCCATCGTCGGCGGCATGAATGGGGTCAAGGCCAGCGGCGCTTGGCAGATCATACCTCGCAACAAGTATACCGACATCAAGCAGCCGGCCACCAAGTGGGTCTTTCTGGCCGAATGTGACACCAGGGGATACAACATGGGTTCCTGGGTCATGAACCCAACGTCAAAACAGTGGGTCGACCCGTTCGGAATCTGGCACCGAAGCAACACCAGCACGGTTGGTTATGCCGACGGCCGTGTCGGTATGCAGCAATGGCGCAGCAAAGGACTCATCGAGTGGAACCTGACGGCCTTGCACGATCCGCAGAGGTTCAGCTTTGTCAGAACACCAGCTGACGACGAGGAGCGGGAAGACTTCGAGGTCGCGCTGAGGGCGTATTCCCATCGGGCGCTTTAGTAGTCCCGTAAGGGATGGCCAAGTCCAGGGCCTCCCAGCAAAACAAGCAAGACAACATTGTGTGTTTCCAAAGACAAGGCAATGCAAAAAAATGCAAATTTCCATGTTGACATATTCGGCCTGACGTAATATAATACAAACGACAAGTCTAAAACGTTAAGAAAATTCAGATTTAGCAGAACATAACACTTCTTTAGCGCATCTTTTCTTTTGGATAGTAAATATGACTAAGGAGTGATACCGGTGAAAACAAGAGCTTTTACACTAATCGAACTGCTGGTAGTAATTGCAATTATCGCCGTACTGATGGCAATTCTGATGCCGGCTTTGAGCCGGGCCAAAGACCAGGCCAGGCGTCTCCACTGCATTAACAATGTAAAGACCCTGACATTCACGTGGCTGCTGTACAAAGATGATAATGATGCAAAAATGGTTGGGGGCCATCCGGCCAGAAGCTCGGATGCCTGGATGTTAGGGCCAAGGGGCAATGACCCCGACCCGCTCGAGAGATGTAAGGAAGGTTTAAGACAGGGTTTGCTCTTTCCCTACGTCAAGAACATAGATGTGTATCGGTGCCCCTCTGACGACAGAACAACGCGGCAAGGTATGTACACCTTTGGCAGCTTCTCTATCTCCGGCGCACTGAATGGCGAAGAAAAAGAGTGGAGTAACAGGCATCTTCTATTATATACCGAAATTAAAAATCCCGCCGAAACATTTGTCTTTGTAGAGGAAATCGATCCGAGGGGATATAACAAGGGCTCCTGGGTTGTGAGCAGAGATTTTGGAAACAATTGGATTGACCCGCTGGCAATCTGGCACAGTAAAAATAGAGGCACGTTAGGCTGGGCCGACGGAAGTGCCGGAATGCACACATGGGTCAATAAGAGCACCATTGATATGGCTATGCGTGCCGCCTGGGGCGATACGAGCGTATTCAATATGACCCCTCCCGCCGATGAACGGGATGACCTCAGATTTATGCAAAAAGGCTATGTTGTACTCTCTGGACCAAGAAGGTAGAAACCACTAAAAAAACCACCACTGGTGCATTCCGCAAGGAGTCCTCCGAAAGGAATCCCCAGGACTTACGGACTGCACACCGTTTGGCTAATTCTCTAATCTCCTAATTCTCTTCATCCTGAGCGGAGCCTGCCCTGCGAAGTACTCGCTACGTAGCATGAGTCGCCTGCCAAAAAATATTGGTTTTTTACTTGACGGCAGGATTGCTAATATAGTATAAATAAGGTAAGTGTTGGTGGAGTTTTTGAATCATTCGGCACCTATTGCACAGAATCTTTTTAGTGTTCCGAACAGAGGAGGAATCATTATGCATTGTGCCAGGCACAGAGTTGGAACGGAAGCTTAGTGCTCGCACCCCCTTGTCTGCTGTCGCAGACAGCAAAGGGGGTAACGCGAGTACAGGTGCTTTGCAGTGAAGATATTTTTACATCTCAATTAACAACCTATATTTATTTTTTGAAGGAGGACTATTATGTCTAAAAAATTGATTTATTTGGTCTCTGTCGTTCTGGTGCTGGGGCTGGCTTTGACAAGTGTAGTCGAAGCTGCTGACCCGAGTCTTGTCGGCTGGTGGAAGTTTGATGATGGCTCCGGCACCATCGCAAAAGACTCAAGCGGGCGCAACATGCACGGCGTGCTTGGCAACGACCCGGTATGGCGTGAGGACGGTGTGTACAAGGGATGTTTGTTCTTCGATGGAGACCGGGCGCATGTGCGGATTGCGCATGAGGATAGCTTGAATCCAGGGTCCGGCAGCTTCACGGTGACTTTCTGGGGGTATGTGGAGGTGGCGCGGGGTACCCGGGGATCGACAGTGTGGGACCTCGCTGTGAACAAAAGGGATTCAGGCAGTGTAGGGTATTACATAGGTTCGAACAGAGATCAGGGAGGTACCGCCAACGAAATCGGATACCGATTCATGCTGGGAGACACCGCCGCGAACAGGACAGACACCCCCTATGTCGCGGTGCCGTTGGGAGACTGGGTCTTTGTGGCGGCCGTTCTGGATAGAGGTCAGAATGTACAGAAGATCTCCGGTGACGGAGGGCAGACCTGGGCCACCACCACCCCGCCACCCGGCCCTATTGCACCGGCCCAGGATCTCGGGATTGCATGGGACATTGGGATAAACGATTACTGGTTCCATGGGAGGATCGATGATGTGGCCCTCTTCAGCCGCGCACTGACGGACGAAGAGATTCAACAGGTTATGATGGGGCCACCACCTGGTCTGGCTTCTGAGCCGAGTCCTGCTCATGAGGCGACAGATGTGCCGCGGGAAGTGGTACTTAACTGGACGCCTGGAGATTTTGCAGCCCCGACAAACGGGCACAAAGTCTATTTGGGCCAGAGCTTCAACGACGTCAACGATGCCACCGGAGGTGTCGCTCAGGATGCAAACAGCTATACTCCTGCTCAACGCCTTGATTTCAACACGACTTACTACTGGCGCATCGATGAAGTCAATGCTCCACCCACCAGCCAAATAGAGTTCAAAGGCGAAGTCTGGCAGCTTACGACTGAGCCAGTTGCTTATGCCATCGAGAACATAATCGCCACGGCTTCCAGTACACACCAGGCAGATACGGACCCTGAAAATACCATCAACGGCTCAGGACTGGATGCTAACGACCTGCACTCAATAGAACCGGCGGATATGTGGCTTAGCGGCGATGAACCGAACGGGGCCTGGATAGAATATGAGCTCGACAAGGTTCACAAACTTCACCAGATGTGGGTATGGAACCATAATGGAATGTTGGAGTCTGTTCTCGGTTTTGGGATTAAGGACGTTACGATAGAGTATTCGACCAACGGCACCGACTATACGACATTGGGTACTACTCATGAGTTTGCCCGGGCGCCTGGAACGCCCGACTATGCACACAATACCACTGTTGATTTTGGCGGCGTAACAGCAAAGTACGTCAGGCTCACAGCTAACAGCAACTGGGGAGGCATCCTGGACCAATATGGTCTCAGTGAGGTGCGATTCTTCAGCATACCCGTCTTTGCAAGAGAGCCAAGCCCGGATTCGGGCACAACAGATGTCGCTGTGGATGTAACCCTCGGCTTCAGAGCGGGAAGAGAGGCAGACACGCACGATGTGTACTTGAGCACCGACGAGCAGGCTGTGATTGACGGTAATGCCCCTGTTACCACCGTGACCGAGACTAACTATGGTCCCTTGTCCCTTGATTTAGGCACGACTTACTACTGGAAGATTAATGAGGTCAATGAGGCCGAGACCACCACAACGTGGCAAGGCGATATCTGGAAC
>JADFJC010000122.1 GCA_022566315.1 Planctomycetota bacterium | reverse complement strand
AGAAAACCACGTCTGGCGAGCATTTTTGGCCTGCCGCCTTGGCCTCGAACTTTTCGCTCGGCCTCATAACGACCCGGTTATTCGGATAGGCTCTTAGGGAGGTAATTTATGATGAAGATAAGCAAAAAGATGGCGGTGATTTGGCTGTTGATGCCGGTATTGACCTTCGCCCAGGACGACTTTTGGTATCAGCGTGATTTTCCCCCGGAGGAATTCGCCCAACGTCGGGGAAAGGTATTTGAGAAGATAGGCACTGAGGCAGTGGCCCTTTTACAGGGAGCGCCAACGGCTCGTGGTTTTGGAGTCTTCCGCCAGAATAACGAGTTCTTTTATCTTTGTGGAATTGAAGTGCCTCAAGCGTATCTGCTTCTTGATGGCAGAAGCGGCAAGACGGCTGTTTATCTACCTTCACTTTCCAGGAGATCAAAATCAGGGCCGACCACAGCCGAATATGCGTTATCGGTGAAGAAGCAAACCGGTATTGACGCGGTGTATGGGATAGAATCACTTCTGGGGCATTTGGAGAACGTTTCGGAGTTATACGCACTTTTGGGTTCACGAAGAGCAAGCCGTGCGCCCCGGCGCGAGTTGACAGTGATTGACCGTAGTGAGGCAACTGACCTTTTGAGTCGTGACCCATTGGGGGAAGGACGCTTTGTTAATTTGATTCAGAATTGTTTCCCCAAATTAGCGATCAAAAATCTCTCCCCGATAATCGATTCGCTTCGTGTCATCAAGAGCCCTGCGGAGATTAAGCTTATGCGGCGTGCCGGAAAATTGTCGGCTTTGGCGGTAATCGAAGCCATGCGATCGACGGAGGTCGGAGTTATGGAGTACCAGCTCGATGCGGTGTCGAAATACATATTTTTTGTTAACGGCGCCCGGGGAGAAGGCTACCCTTCCATCATAGCCGGTGGCGCCAATATGTGGTACGGGCATTACTCGCGAAAGGATTGTGTTCTGAATGACGGGGACATCGTCCTGATGGACCATGCCCCGGATTATGGTTATTACACCAGTGACATCGGGAGGATTTGGCCGGTGAACGGAAAATATGCACCCTGGCAGCGGGAACTATACGGGTTTATGTTGAAATATCATAAGGCGGTGATCAAGCGAATTCGGCCCGGGGTAACGGCAAATGAGATCATGGAGGAAGCCCGGACGGAAATGGAGGAGGTGCTCAAAAACACTAAATTTTCCAAACCAATATACGAGAAGGCTGCCCGGAGCACGTACGGGCACATGTCTCATGCGGTGGGGATGGAAGTGCATGACGTAGGCGGCTCCCGGGGTCCTCTGAAGCCCGGTATGGTGTTTGCCGTTGACCCGCAAATGCGGGTGCCGGAGGAAAAACTCTATATACGTATCGAGGATACGGTAGTTGTTACCGATGACGGTGTGGACATTCTGACAGACGCTGCTCCCTGGGAACTCGACGATATCGAAAAACTGATGAAAGAAGAAGGTATGCTACAGAAGTATCCACCGGTTTTTACTATAAAGAAGAAACCGTAACTGCTGCCCTTCAAATTAAAATATGCTATAAAAAAAGTTTGCTGCTAATCCAAACCATTTCTAAGGTATGGCCATGAAAAAGTTGTGCTTCTCATTTATTCTCCTGGCACAGATCTTTGCTAATAGCGGCGATAAACTCTATGGCCGAAACATTGACGTTTATAGCCGGACTCTACAGACTGAACGGAGCCGGGAATTTGACGCCATTCACTATCGTATCAAACTCAGATTCGATGAGGACAAAAAAATGTTTTGGGGTGAAACCAGGATTACCCTCCGTCCGTTAAGCGATGGTTTCGAGAAATGTTTTTTTGATGCGGAAAAATTTATTGTTTCTTCGGTGAAGGACCAGAGCGGTCAGCCGCTGGAATTTCATCAAGGCAATGGGAAAATTGCCGTCTCTCTGGGGCAAACTTACGATTATGGTGACCAGTTGTCTGTTACCGTATTTTATTTCGCCAAAGATTGCGGTGCTTCGAGGAATTTTCCCCTGGGTATCTCGTTTGCCGAAGCAACTGAATCGCATCCCCGGCTCATCCAGGCCCTGTCTTTTCCCAACGGCGCGCGCCATTGGTTTCCGTGTTACGACCATCCGAATGACAAGGCAACTATTGAAGTGATCGCAACCGTTAATGAGGATTATAAGGCATTGTCGAATGGAAAGCTCGTAAGTGTTACCAAAGACACCCTGAACAAGACCAAAACATTTCATTGGATGCAGGATAGGCCCCATAGCACTTATTTGACCGTATTAGCGGCGGGGCCATATCATGTTATCGAAGATTCACTGGGGGATCTTCCCATCAATTACTGGGTTTATCCCCAGGATGTGGAGAATGCCAAGTTCTCGTTTTCCAAAACGCCGGAGATAATTGCGTTTTTCAGCCGTGAATTTGGGTACGAATATCCCTGGGACAAGTATGACCAGATTACTATTCCGGGTATTGGCGGTGGGGCCGAATGTACCTCGGCGACCCTGCTCGGGCAGGGGGTGATACATGATGAAAGGGCGGATAAAGATTTCCCCAGTCACAAACTGATTGCCCATGAGGCGGCCCACCAGTGGTGGGGCGATCTGGTTACACTGCGTGACTGGGGACATACATGGATTAATGAAAGTTTCGGCACGTACAGTGACCATCTTTATGTTAAACATTTCCTGGGTGCGGATGAGGGGGCCGTCGATCTGCTGCACAAAAAAAACGCTTATCTGCGCGAGGCTCATAATCGGTATATGCGCCCGATTGTCTTTCACCGATGGGACAAACCCCAGCAAAACTTTGACAGCCATACCTATCCCAAGGGGGCGGTGATTATTAACATGATGCGCTGGATATTGGGAGATAAACCTTTTCGCAAAACCATCTCACATTTCTTACACAAACATGCCTATGACTCGGCTGATACCCATGATTTTGTAATTGCGGTTAAAGAGATGACCGGGCGGAATTTGGAATGGTTTTTTGAACAGTGGTTTTTCAGCCCGGGGCATCCGGTGTTTGACGTCTCCTATTATTGGGACGACAGTAATAAGAAAGTGAAACTGAAAATTGTCCAGACCCAGGACACCTCCGGAAGGATTCCCGTATTCAAAACGCCGGTGGTAATTGCCGTGGTAACGAAGGAAGGGAAAAAAACAGAAAAAGTCTGGCTTAAGGAAAAGGTGGAAGAATTTGAAATTGCATGTAACCAAACACCTTTGATGGTGAGGTTTGACGAAGGGAATTTCTTGTTAAAAGAATGGACCTTTGTGAAAACAACCAGGGAATTGATTTATCAGTTAAAAAATGATGATGTAATTGGGAGGATGTGGGCTGCGTCGGAGCTGGGCAAAATCAAGAAGGATGCGCCGGTAGTAGCGGCGTTGTTGGAAAGTGGCCGAAATGACCCTTTCTGGTCTGTTAGGAAAGCAGCAATTGAAAACATGGGCGCGCCGAAAAGTAGGGAACATACGAGTGTCCTGAAGCGAAAATGCGTGGATAAAAACTCCCGAGTTAGAGCGGCAGCCTTACAAGCCCTCGGGGACAGTGGGCAAGCTGAGCTGGTCGCATTTTTCGTGGAGCGCTTTGAAAAAGACGATAGTTATGTCGCTCAAGCAGAGGCGTTAAGATCGATTGGGAAATGTGGAGATAGTTCTTCGGCAGAATATCTTAAAAAAGCGGCGGGAATGAAGTCCCACAGAAATATTCTTAGGAAAGCTGCTGATTGGGCATTAAAGCAGATCAGCTCATCAACCAGGTAACTATCAATTTTAGAGAATTGTTATGACAAGAAATCTTGATGCAAGCGTCAATCAACGCTTTTCATCACGCCTGGGTTTTCTATTGAGCGTGATTGGGATCGCGGTGGGTACTGGAAATATCTGGCGTTTTCCCCGGATTGTCGCTCAGAACGGCTCGGATAAAGGTGCCGGGGCCTTTTTGGTCGCTTGGGTCATATTTCTGTTTCTCTGGAGCATCCCGTTAGTCTTGGCCGAATATGCGATGGGACGTAAATGCAGGATGGGGGTTATTGGAACGATTGCCCGAATCGCCGGCGAAAAATTCGCCTGGATGGGGGCGTTCATGACCTTTGTGACCGCAGCCATCACGTTCTTCTATTCGGTCGTGGTGGGATGGTGCGTGTACTATTTCGTTCAGATGCTGATTAACCCTCTGCCGTTGTCAACAGAAGTAGCCATGACCAGATGGAATGAATATCAAGGCAGTGGCTGGCCACTGGTAACACACGCTGTTGTTATGGGATTTGGAGCTTTTGCCATCTGGCGGGGAATAAAGTCTATAGAACGAGTCAATAAAATACTGGTTCCTGCGTTGCTGGCTATCGTGTTGATTTGTGTCGTTCGCGCGTTGACCCTTCCGGGCGCATGGGCGGGAGTCGCCTATCTTTTTACTCCGGAGTGGGGACAATTGGCCCACCCCAAAATCTGGATGGAGGCTTTGACGCAAAATGCATGGGACGTCGGGGCAGGCTGGGGGCTTTATCTTACGTATGCAGCGTATGTCAAACGAGAGTATGGTGTAGTGAAAAACGGCTTCATCACTCCCATCGGGAATAACATCGTCTCAATGTTGGCGGCCTTAATGGTATTTGCGACGGTTTTCGCAGTGCTGCGGACGGAATTGGGGATGGCGCAACCAGAGGTGCTGGAGGTTATGCGCACCAGTGGTTTGGCATCTACAGGATTGACCTTCATCTGGATGCCCCAGCTTTTTGCACGGATGTTTTTGGGGCGTCCATTAGCCATCCTCTTCTTTTTAGGATTGACCTTTGCCGGATTTTCGTCCCTTATCGCCCATTTGGAACTTTCTACGAGGGTCTTCATCGATATGGGCCTGAAGCGTTCCCGGGCTATCGTGCTCGTGACAGCAATCATTTACCTTCTGGGGGTTCCATCTGCCATCAGTCTTAATGTCCTGAAGAACCAGGATTTTGTCTGGGGTTACGCCCTGATCATCTCCGGCGCATTAGTCGCCTTTGCGGTGATGCGCTATGGGGCCAGCCGGTTGCGTAAAGAGGAGCTGATGGTGGATGAGAACGACTGGAAGCTTGGGCGTTGGTGGGATGTGGTTCTGGTAGGATTTGTTCCATTAGGGGCGATTACGCTTTTGGTCTGGTGGCTGGTTAAGGAAGCCGAGCCCGGCAAATGGTACAATCCGCTTAATCCGGCGAGCGTTATGAACTGTCTGGTCCAATGGTTTATAGTCTTGATTATTTTGTTACTAATTGGTCGTTGGCTCGCACGACGCTCGTTGAAAGCTGGTATGCCTGACTCAAGCTGATCGATTTTAAGCCTGATGGGACATAGCGGAGTCAGACCAAAGATAGCTTGCCCCAAACAAACCTCAAGCTGCCACTAAATCAGAAGATAATACGGGCGTGAGGAAACAAAGTGAACATTTTCAATGACCAGCGCACATGCGTCGTGCCCGTATCTGCGGACCGACTTCTCGACCGCGAGGCCATTTATTGTAAACACGAGGATCAAAGGTGTTGAAATCGAACGGCATGTTGTGTTATTATAGACGCCGTAGCGTGCAGGAGTACTGCTTAGGAACTCGTATGGGAAATGTTGGGTTGATAGTCCTTACTCTTTCGGAAAGGAGCAAGTTTATGAGTTGTCTTAGGATGATCTTGGCTTTAGCTGTCATTTGCGTATTTACCGGCATTGGCTCAGCCAATGTGCCGGAATCGGCTTTCAACCAGGACCCGTGGCCCATGGCCAAGGAAGGGCCGGTGAAGGTCTTCATTCTGGCGGGCCAATCCAATATGCAGGGCCATGCGGCCTTGCGCACGCTGGAATACCTGATATACAACGAGGAAACCGCACCCGAATACCAGCAGTGGAAGGACCGCTGGGGCGACTGGTACGAACGCAGCGACGTCTGGATATGGACAACCGACGGCGAGCGCTACGGCAACCTCAAGCCGGGCTTCGGCCAGAGTGAAAGAAAGATCGGTCCTGAGCTTGGCTTCGGATGGGTCATCGGCGAGGCGATGAGCGAGCAGGTGCTGCTGATCAAGACCTGCTGGGGAGGCAGGAGCGTCAAACGCGACTTCCTACCTCCCAGTGCTCAGATGCCCCCGGACGAGAAGCTTGAGAAGGAGCTTGAGAACGCCAGGAAGAGAAATCCGGACACCACGATAGATGAGATCAAGGAGCGATACGGCAAGGCGTATCGCGATATGATCAAACATGTCAACGACGTGCTGGGCAACCTAAAGAAGCTCTTTCCGAAGTACGACGAGAAAAGAGGCTGTGAGCTGGCAGGGTTTGTCTGGTTTCAGGGCTGGAACGATATGGTGGACAGAGAGCAGCGCGGCGAGAAGTACGTTAACTACACCAAACGGCTGGCCCAACTGATCAAGGACGTCCGCAAGGACCTCAAGGCCCCGAACCTGCCGGTGGTCATCGGTGAGCTGGGCGCCACAAAGCGAGGCGACTTCCGGGCAGCCCAGGAGGCAGTGGCGAAACTGCCAGAGTTCAGGGGCAACGTCAAGTTCGTAAAGACCCGCGAGTTCTGGGAGCCCGAGGTCGAGGAGATGGCCAACAAGGGCGTGTGGAAAGGGCCGGACTGGGTGAAGTTCTACAACGTCGGTTCCGAGCGCGGGTATCACTATTTAGGCAGCGCCAAGATCTACTACCAAATGGGCAAGGCCTTTGGTGAAGGCATGGCCGAATTGCTGGGCGAGTAGTTAGCTGGAAACATCGGGCGAAAGATAGAACTGTGGGCGACAACCTTCAGCCCCCCATTTTTTTCGGCCGGCGCCTACTACCCGAATACAACCATACAGCCTCACAACCCGTTATCTGCCAATTCGAAAAAATGTCCGCTTCATAAGTCGCTTAACGCCAAGGGATTATGAAAGACACAAAATTTGTAAACGTTTTCAATGAGCGTTGGCTGATATATCATAACGAGGATGCCTCAAAAAAAATTGTGGCAACAGGGATTTTTGTATTTGACTTTGAGCTCTTCATAGGTGGCCGTGTCCAGCAGTTCCTGACTGCAAGTAGTGTCCGTTGGTCAATTACTTCCATTGTTTACCTTGGGATATTTTGATGAACTCTAAAGATGATAAAAGAAGTGCAGGTATTCAGCCTCCAGCAATTGGGGGAAAAATAGCAATTACGTCATGATTGCTTAATTTATGCTCAACTGACGTCGCCAGACCATTTACGATTATGATCTTGGCATCTTTTTCAGGAATTTTTAGATATTTCAATAAATCGCTCAAGGAACTTTCTTCAGGTAGTTCCAATTCTCTTTCGTTGAAGCGACCTTCTCTAAAGGTCGCAAAAAGCTTTACTTCCACGACCATATCTTTTATTCCTTCACGCGATGTCGAGTTGAATAAGCTTAGCTTCGGTCGGCAATCCTTGTTCATTCCAACCACGTTCTTTGTAATATTCCGGCAATAGTTCCGGCAAACGATGTACATGTCCCTTGCAAGGCCCCTTCGGAATAGGTTCAGTTAGAAGGCGTCGAGGTAGTTTGTCTTCCTCAGGACTGATACCTGCCTTCAGATTAAACATCCGTTCTATATTCCATATCCTCTCACCGGCTTCAAGCAGTGCTTCTGTGGTCCAGTCTTGCCCCACAATAGCGTTGAACATATCCTTATAATCATCCGGTCCAAGAGCAAATGATGTGAAAAGGCATAATCCAAGGGAGTCAATTACTGCTGTTAAGTCCTGGAATGTTTTAACCCATACAGCCTTTCCTTCGATGGAAGAGGGGTCCAGCTTTTCCGGCAATCCTAAAATCTCCGGAGCGATCATATACCCCCTGACATGGCAGCCGCCACGGTTAGATGTGGCGTATTGTAAGCCATGACCCTGAACACCTCTTGGGTCATAAGCCGGTAATTCCAGCTTCTTTACCGACATTGACAATTCAGGAACACCGTACTCTTCGGCTAATCGGTAGGACCCAAGCGCCAGTTTCGCCCCAAATCCTTCACCTGCCCCCATTTTACGCGTCCATTCCACGATCGCTTCACCGGAACCAAACTTTAACGCTGGTCCGTCAATTTCATCCGAATCGATAACACCCTTTTCGTACATCTCCATAGCGCAGGCGATAGTCGCCCCAGCGGAGATTGTATCCAAGCCGTATTCGTTGCACCACTTGTTCGCCTTTATTATCGCCACCAGGTCGTCAACGCCGCAATCTGCACCGTACGCCCAGACAGTTTCATACTCCGGGCCTTCGCCTTCGACGTCGTCAACCCTGGAATATCTGCCGCAGGCAATCGGGCAACCAAAACATGCCACATTCTTAACTAAGTACTTGTCGGCTAAAGTCTCGCCTGAGGTTTTGTCGGCCGTCTCAAAATACGCCCCCTGGAAATTGTTGGTCGGATAGATTCCGCTCTCATTGATCAAGTTCACGAGCACGGACGTGCCATACGTGGGCAGACCCTTGCCTGTAACATCGTTCTCTCGGATCTTCTTCCGGATGTTCGTTAATACCTTCTTGGTTTCATCATCTCTGGCTGAACTTAATTTCCCTGTGCCTCGTACCACAATCGCCTTTAGGCCCTTGCTGCCCATTACCGCCCCCACTCCCGACCTGCCGGCAGCACGGTACTTATCGTTCATCACACAAGCCAGCAACGCCAGTTTTTCACCGGCAGGACCAATAGTCAGAACTCGAGCCTTGGAGTCTCCTGTTTCCTGCAGCAGCAGGTCGGTAGTTTCGGAGACCAGCTTGCCCCAATACTTTTTGGCATCCTTAATCTGGACGGTGTTGTCATTGATATATATGTAACAAGGCTTGTCTGATTTGCCTTCCACAATAATCAAATCGTACCCCGCGCGTTTTAGTTCTGTACCCCAGAAACCACCCGAATTGGAGCTGGCGATTGTCCCAGTCAGAGGTGATTTCGTTACCACCATGTATCGCCCTCCAGTCGGTGCCTGTGAGCCGGTAAGCGGACCCGTCGCAAAAATAATCTTATTTGCGGGGCCTAATGGTTCGGTCTCAGGTTCAATTTCTTGGGCTAACAAATATGCGGCCAACCCGCGCCCTCCTATAAATTTCATAGCCAGTTCAATATCTAAATTTTCCTGGTCAATCTGACCTGTGCTAAGATTAATCCTCAAGAATTTTCCGGAATATCCGGCCATAATTGAATCTCCTAATAAACATGTTTTGGTGGAGTTAAATATCTCCTCACAAGACCTAAATGTCAATGACCATTCATTTATTTCTGAAATTTTTTATATCGGTCCCACCAGCCAATCACAGCTCACGGGCCTCGCCCAAAGCACTCCTCCAAATGGCCCCATTTTCACCAGTTGACGGCTACAACCGACATACAACTCGACAACACGTTATCTGCCAACTCGAAAAAAATGTTCATTTCATAAGTCACTTAATACCAAAAGATTAGAAAAATCATAAAATTTGGTAACGTTTTCAATGACCGGTGCGACCTCTTGGGCAGTATTAGTCGCCTGGCCTTGGCTGACAGGTAATGATAGGTTGCGGGTGGATTATGATCGTTAGCTGGCTATCACAATTGTTCAACCGCAACTGGAACATACCCTGAATAAGCTATTCTCAAATCTTGAATTTTCAAGACCTTATAGTATAATAAAAGATAGTCGAAAACGACACATGTATTTTTGTTCAGAGTGGGTTCAGTAACAAAACACAATAGTACGTTTTCATCGGACTCTACCTCAACGGTAAGGAGTCAACGAAATCAGCGAACGCCATACCAGTAGTGGAAATTATTAAGGAGCGACAAGTTCGCAAGGAACACGGGGACTGTTCAGGGCGACAAAAGAAAAGCCAGGTATTACATCATATTAACAGGCCCAAAACCACGAAAAGAGCGGCGGTGCAGGTGTTGTTGCTGCCCTACAAACCCTTATATCTGCAGGTGTTATAAAAATCGGGGCGACAGGACTTGAACCTGCGACCTCGTGACCCCCAGTCACGCGCGCTAGCCAAACTGCGCCACGCCCCGAATAGATAACATTATTATAATATCAAATATAATGGAATACAAACAATTTTTCGCAAGTCAGCCCATCTCCCGAACATTAGAATAATAGTCATTTGACTACTGCGTTGCCGAATCAACCTGTTTTATATAGTTGAAAGGCCATAGTCATTTTACTATTGCAAATCATTTTTTCCTACGACTCTGTTTCTTCACGCGATGCTTTTTCCAATTTTGTGTTTTTCCGACTGCACAGGGATTGGTTGGTTTATATTCTCCAACATAGTTTTCGTTTAGTATTCTTGCTATTTCGGAAGCCGATATATCCGGGGGAGAAGACCTCAAGAGTTTACCGACTTGCCTATTCAACTCTTCCTGAGGGCATTTCTCTAATGTTTCTGCTTGCTTTGGAGCCGCTAAATATTCTTTTGTCAGTTCCGCTAAATGTCGAAGGCTTTCTACGGTTGGGATCGCTGCTGTTTCGAAAAAATTGATACACCAAAACCCAAGGTCATGATTATCCTCTACCCTGTTCTTATCATTTTGAATTTGTCGCATAAATTTGGTGCATTGCAAGAAATTGTTCCATATCTCCTTCAGCGACTCAGCGATATCAGGCATATACAAGCGGAACGTATCTATGATATCACCAAACTGCCTTTTGTGTACCGTGTCCTTGAACAATTCCATAATGAAAAAATCTGAGAACCAACGTGAAATCCACTTTTTGCGGAAAGCTGTGGTGGTATGCTTAAATTTTTCCCTTTGTTGCCCAATCCACTCGTCCATACCATTGGTGATCTGCTCCAATGATTCGGCTGCTTGTGCTAATTCATTATCACGTTTTACTTCGGCCTTTTCTATATCTTCTACAATTCCGCGCATCATGGTTCCTCCTAACTGCCAAAAGGACGATAGCAATTGTTCCTACGCCAGTAATAGTCAGCAT
>JADFJC010000121.1 GCA_022566315.1 Planctomycetota bacterium | reverse complement strand
CTTTCTGCACCGTCAGCACCGGTACCCAAAACCCTACATGGACATAATCTGCCAGGGCGTTGGCATCAGCAACGTAATCAAGGTACGGGTCATGGGTAACAAGAATATCCCCTTTTTGCCCGGCCTTGACTAAAGGCAAAAAGTCCTCACTGCCTGCAATGGTAGTCACCATCTTGATACCGGTTTGAGCGGTGAATTCCGAATATAATTGTTCCATCGGCTTGGGGAATGAGCTGCCGCATAAAATTACCAGTTCCCTGGGCTTGTCCTCTGTTTCTTTTTTGCTGCAACCAGCTACCACCACCAGGCACAGCACACCTGTTAACAACAGATGTAAAATCGTCTCAGGTATGCGCGTGTGTCTGTTCTCCATACTTTGCCCTTTCATATTTTACCTGGCGCCTGTGCTGCAATTCAGCCGGTTCCGCCAAAGCACATAATTTGGCCATCTTCAAGAGTTACTATTACACGACCAACACTGTCAACGGCCAGTCCCCAGTTAACCGGGGCCGACGGCAAGGCTTTCGACCACAGGACACTGCCGTCCTTGAGATTCAAGGCAACAATCTCTGATTTCTTAGCGACCACCACGGCATTACTGCACACCGCCAAAGCAACGCTGTCTTTACAATCGTAGCTCCACAACGGCTTATCGCTAATACCAAGCCTTTTCCAATCAACGTTGAAACGATTTGGAGGCTCCGCCATCTTCTTACTTAATAACTCCCTGTCAATATGCTCGAAGCATAAAATCTTCTTGTTGTTCTGGCTGCTTACCCAAACAACGTCCCGTCCCCTGCTCGATGTTAGAAAAACTCTGTTGAAAACCGTGTTGTCGAAGACATCATACTTCGGGTGCGCATAGAATGGCTTACCGCAGGCTACAACCTCGTCTGCGAGCAAAGAAAGCTCACAGCCACGAGGGCTTTGCGACGTAAAAACATTGTTTTGTGTAAGCTGTCGGAGAACGGCGGGGTCGTTAAGGCATTTTCCGTCTGAAATGTTATAGACAGCCGGCGAGAGAGATGTGCCGCTGGCTAAATAGAGCTTGCCGTCGTGAAGTAGTTGATGGCCCTGCACGCTCACTCCGGTACGGGCCTGCCGGTCGAGATGACCTGACGTATTGTTCTGCCATTTTATCCGGCCGGTTGCGGCATCGAGCGCATAGACATAAGTGCCGTCATAATTAACGATACCGGCGGCGACATAGGCAATCCCGTTTTCGACTAACACACCGCTTGCGGCCGGCCAGGTGGACAGCAGCGAGCCATATACAGGTATCTTGCGCTCCGCCGGAGCTGCACGAAACCGCCAGAGAAGCCGACCCGTCTGTGCCTCGAAGGCATAAACCCATCCATCGCCGGAACCAACCAAAGCACGACCCTTCCAGATAGTCGGAGGAAAGCGGACCGCACCACCGGTATATGCCTTCCAGCGCAACCGGCCGTTCACTGCATCCAAAGCCCGGACGATGCCGTCGGGACCGCTGACAAATACCAGGCCGCCAACCGTAACCGGAGCTGTAGGAACAGAAACTCCGGGGGCAGGTGCTGTCTTCGGCTTAAACTGCCAGAGTAGTTTGGCTTTCTCGGGGATTGTTGCTTTTGTTGTTGCACTGCCGGTATTGTCTGCGCGGAAGGTAGGCCAGTCAGCCGACGATTCGGTCAGGCTCGCGACCTTCTTCAAATTCCTGGCGCCTTTCTCCAGACGTTGTGCTTCGGTTGCATGTGGGCTAAAGTCGAAATCCCCCGCCGGTCCAAGACAGGTGATGCCGTAGAGCGTAAGCTGGCAATCACATACCGAGGGCCACCAGTATAGCAGACCGTTGGCAATGGTTACGCCGTCGTGACATTGAGGACGCATAGGTGAAATCCACTCCGCACGCCCGCTGGCTAAGTCCAAACGTGTTGACCCACCTCTGGCACGATAGAATATGGCGTCGATAGCTCCTGTTGGCCGAGTGCATGCCCGGCGAGCTGTCTTCAACTCCGCCAATACTGCACCGGTAAGCGGATCAAACTTCTTGCTGAGACTACCTTCGTCATTTTGGCCGCTGAGACCATATACTCCATCGTCGCGCAGGACTAACTGAAAGTTACTGTAAGGATTTTCCCAGAGAATGCTCCCGTCTTCGGTGGAAACGGCAAGGAGCTTTCCAATCTGGGGACCGGCAAAATACAAAGCCTTATCACTGCACTGTAGATAACTTGTAGTTCGCCAGTTGGTACGATAATCCTGACGGTTCAGATATGTCCCGAGCGATTTAAATAATTCTGAGGCATTGTCCGGCGTCTTTCGCCAGATGACTTTACCGGTCTTCGCATTCAGACAGGAAAGATACGCTCCAAATCGAAAGATATAGATTCGTCCATTTTTCATGCACATTGCCCGGCTGTCCACCAGCTCATCCTCTCGATAGCTCCACAGGACCTTTTTCGTCTTTGGTTCGATGGCCAAAACGTTTCGACCGAATCCCCACGGATTTTCCGGTTGATTGAAACCTTTTGATATGGGATTCCATGGCCAACCGTGAATCTTCCTGTCCCACCGTTTTGTCGGGTCTCTTTGTTCCTGCTGGCCCATAAGCGCATAGAGCACGCCGTCTTCCAGAGCCATCCACTTCCAGAACGTCCCTCCGGCTTTTTCCACCGGCGGGATAATTTCATCCTTCAATTTGCCGGTAGCTGTATCAATTAGCTTACAGGACTTATCGTCGCCGACATACAACGTCGTCGGTGTTGCAATCATTGTATTGCGATGAATCATCACGCCCTCAGCCAGGTCTCTCTGCCAAAGTATCGTGCCGTTGTAGCCGTTGAACGCCACGAGCTTATTGAGCAGGGGTTCTTCCCGGCTCTTGAAAGCAACGTGCCCGAACGCTTTGAATACGCGACCCGCCGAAGCCACCGCGACCTGAGGCACCGGCGCATAGCGCGGCTCAGCTAAAAACTGTGTCAGATAGGGTGCCCGAATGACTGTATCCTCTGATTGCGGATTATTGTCCGGGCCGTGATAAGGATGGCTCCAGTCATCCACACCTTCGGGAAACGGCTTAACCAAAACTTCGTGCCCTAACAGGGCCTTACCTTTGGGGCGAAGGACCCGTAGCACTTCAGCTTTGGGTGCCTTACCCACGACGACAACGGCGTCAGCCACATTGTCAGCCAAATGTATCTTGGCCAATGCACCTTTTTCGACAAAAATACGCGTCCCGTAAAAGCCCTCCTCATCAACTATTCTGCGCGCCTTTTCGACGTCCTTTTCGCGATGCAACTGCACATATATCAGCAGCTCACTCTGCCGCGCCAGCTCCAAAGCAATTTCGCACCTCCTGTCACCGAGCACTACGCAGATTCCGCGAGTAACGCCGATTCTTTCGAGAATCGGTTTGTTCCGGTCAGCCAAACAAATAAGGGGCAGACAGAGCAGAATACCAGCGACTGTTGTCAATAGGCCCGCTTTTATCTTTCCCATTTTTCTCCCTTTCGAGAATTGTAAATAATGTTGTCCTCGTACTGAATAAATTTGTGCGACAACAAATTGTAATATGGAAGCAGACTATTATCAAAGATTTCTTTTGGTCCGGAACTACGTTACTTGCATTTGTTCCTGCGCATTTTCAGAGGAATTCTTGCATCGGTCGTCTATAGAGAATATCATAAGTTTGTGATTTGGCGGACGTCAGGAAAGAATGATTGCCGCTGAGCTACGCCAGCTTATCTCTGTTCTCATAGATTTTCAATATAGCGTCCGCTATGTCATCCATATCCCTTTTGGTTCCGAGAAGAAGTGTCTGACTAAACCATACTGCCTCTTTGCAGAGTTGGTCATTATCGGGATAGTGATTTTCTCTGCGGTATCTCTTCAGTCTCTCTCTCGAATAAAGTCTCTTATAACCCACCGAGTTTAATGCTTCTTCGATTAAGCCGTCTTTATATTGGGGACCATAACCTCCGGAACAGGGGATGCCTTCCGCTGATAGGGCGGAGAGGAATTTACTTCGAGGAATGTTATTAAAGTGCTCTTTCTTATACCGGAATGGATACAGATGATAGGCCGCCCTGGTTACGCCTTCATATAATTTGTGAGGAAGAATACCGGGAATATCTTTGATTCTCGATGTCAGATAGTGGGCGTTCTCATTGCGCCTTGCCGTATCTTTTTCTAAGCGCTTCATCTGGGACATTAATATAACCGCCTGGAATTCTTGCATTCGGCTGTTGCTGCCTCTGATGGGGTAACCGCTGGTCTTTTTTACACTTCCATAAGGTCTGCCGCAGTTGTGGAAAGATTGACATCGGTCCATAATTTCCTCATCATTTCCCACAACGGCACCGCCTTCACCGGCCGGAAGATGTTTGGAGTTCTGGAAGCTAAAGCAGCCTAAATCTCCTAACGTGCCGATCTTTTTACCTCTCCATTCGGCCAACCATGCCTGGCAGGCATCTTCTATTACTACAAGGTTATGTTTTTTGGCAATAGCGTTGATTCTGTCCATATTTGCAGGCAGCCCCAGAATATGAACCGGAAGGATAGCTCTGGTATTTTTGGTGATTCTTTCTTCTATTTTGTCCGGATTTATCTGGAATGTTTCGGGGTCGGTGTCGGCAAAAACCGGCAGGGCTTTGGCAAGGAGAACCACATTATACGTGGCAATAAATGTATAAGGCGAAACAATAACCTCGTCTCCGGCATCGACGCCCAGTACGTGCAGGGCTACCATCAGAGCCGTGGTACCACTGGCCGTAGCCAGGCAGCGCTTCGCTCCCATTAATTCTGCATACTTTTTTTCAAATTCTGAGACCTTTGTACCGCTGCCCCGAAACCATTTTCCACTGCGTAATACAGATATAATAGGTTTTTCGGCCGACTTGTCCCAGATTGGCCAGGAAGGCCAACGTTTGGTCCTGACCGGCTTACCGCCAAGGATCGCAAGTTTACCTGCTTTTTTGCCTGGGTTTGCATAGGCAGCAATTCCCCCAGACGCAGCAACGATAGTACCTGTTGAGGCAGCAGCTAAAAACTCTCGCCTGGTTAAATGGTTCTTATTCATTTTTCTGACCCCTTCAATTTTGTAAAAAGTTTGTTTTATGACGTTCGTTTTTTACGATTTTTTCTTTTTTTCTGTTTCTTTCCGGCCCTGTCATCCTGTTCGGCCATAAACTTCTTCAGAGCTTCTGGTGAATTACGATTTTCCAATGCTTTTGATGCAGGGTCATTGGTGCGTTTCATCCACTTTAACAATTCTTTCCGCATCTTGTCGAGCTCTTTTTGGTATCTAAGATCGTCACTGAGGTTATGAAGCGCATCAGGGTCGTTTGCTAAATCATAAAACTCCTCAACGACTCGATACTGGAATAGCTTAACGCGAGCGGCAATCTTTGGGTCGGTTTTCGCGGCAGCCCGCATCGCTTTGAACGTCAAGCCGGATTGGGATTCGTTTTTGAAGACCCGTTCACCATCTGCCCACGGATTGAAGATGTATCCGAACTTGTGGTTCTGTACGCAGCGCATCGGATAACGGTTTCTTGCGGAAGTTTGGTGAAACTGCGTAAATACCTTATCACGACCAGCTTGTTGTTGGCCAAGAAGAATGGGTAAAAATGAAAAGCCATCCATTCCTTTGGTTTGAGCCAACCCAGCCGCGTCAAGCACAGTGGGCATAAAATCGATGCCGGATATAAAGTGTCGATTGTCTAAAGTGCCGGGCTTGATTTTGCCCGGCCAGCTAACAATCCACGGTGTGCGCGTGCTGTGAAGGTAGCAGTTAGTTTTGGAAAACGGCACAGCAATACCATTGTCTGAGAGGAACATTATCAAAGTGTTTTCCGCTTGGCCTGATTCGCGCAGAGCACGCATCACGGCTCCAACCGTATCGTCGCAGCGGCGGACTGAGCTATAGTATTGTGCCATTTCCTTACGTACGTCAGGGATGTCGGGCAGAAAACCGGGAACCTGGATTTCCTCAATTCGATACACACGCGATGGGGCCGGAATATTTTTGAGCCCTTGTTTAAATCTATTCCGCTCCTGCACGCTTCCGTGAAACGGCCGATGTGGGTCGTGTGAATTAGCCATCAGGAAGAACGGCTGGCCTTTATTTGATGCCTGTTGGAAAAAGTTTTTGGCAAACTTATAATAAAGTTTCGGGTCGCGGCCGTTACCCAATTCTCCAACATCCTTCACCATATCCCACTTGAACTTCTCTATAGGCGCCAGATGCTTGACCTTGCCGAGAATGCCGTTAAGGTAGCCGGCCTTATGCAGGCTCTCCTGCAATGTCGGCACACTCGTATTAATCGGCTGGAAACCCTCAGCCCCATTGCGGTGGGGATAACGGCCGGTCATTAGTACTGAACGACTTGGCTGGCAAACCGCTATCGTAATATGAGCGTGGGCAAAACGCATACCCTCGGAAGCCAGACGGTCAATGTTAGGCGTAATATCTGGAGTCTGTCCACCGAAGCAGCCTGTTGAATCGCAGTTCATATCATCGGCTGTTATAAATAGAATATTCGGTCGCTTCTTCCGTTTGTCGGCCGAAAATATCGGCGCCTGCCCCGACACCAGCATCGCAGCTCCCAGCCCCATTGCTCTTAAAAACTGACGACGTGTAGTTGGATTTGTGCTCATTTTTTCTTCTTGTTCTTCGCAGGTCGGCAAGGCCTATTGTCGAGCATGAACCATTGTTGCGACTTCGGCTGTTTTTCTTTCGCGCAGCACTTCCACACCACAAAGGACCGGCACACTATTCTTCGATGAGAGATTCTTATTCTGCGCAACGAGTTCGATTTCCAGGTTATCACTGACCGCAATGCCCCGGAACTGTCGTACAACAGCTTTGCAGGAACCTCCTGCCTCCCTGACAATGTCGAAGTCGTCAAGAACCACCTGTCCCTGCAATTTAATGTCGAAGATGCGTTTGCCTGCCTGCTCATTATCGAAATCTGCAAAATACAGTCTGACCGTATATTCAGCGGGCTTATCTGCCTTGGACAAAAGCGGCACGATGCAGCGTTTAAGTCCACGGGCACAGGAAGCGAACAGCCAGGGGATGTTGGTTCCATCTATAGCCTGAGTTTCGCTGTCCCGAAAGGGATGGTCAAGTCCATTGCGCCGAGGATACTCCGGCTCGCCGAAAAAGTCCATTCCTAATTTGAGTGAAAAGCCCATTGCTGCACGGTTTCGCGGCAGTCCGGGTCGCGGGTAGCCGAACCATAGTCTGCCGTTTCTGTCGCGTCTATCGCCGGGTGCGCCGAGGTTGATGGCCAGATGTTGGACGGGCGTGTTGGCTCCGCCGGTGCTGTAGATGCCCCATCGGTCGTAGTCGGGGCGCGGCTCAAGTGCAATCGAACAGATTATGGGGAAAAGGCAAATGCAGCCGGCACTGGCTTCAGGTGCAAGGACCAGGCCGTCAGCGGGGATTGCGTTAATCCAGCATCCGAGTCGATGCCCGGCGAAATGACGTATGCCGCTGTCGTTTTGCAGGTCGTAGTAGCTCGTGTAGCCCGAACGCATCAGAAGCATTTGTGGACAGGCGGAAATCGCCCCGCAGTGATGGCCCGGGCGCAGGAACTGCCACGTTGTCTCGGCACCGGTCAGTGGGTGACTACGTGTTTTTTGCTGGCCGGTCTTGAGGTCAAACGCCCAGGGTTCAGCAAGGACCATACCGCCGATGATAAGCGGACGATGGCGATAGTTGGCGTCTTTGGCCCAAAGCACCTCACCATTTTTAGCCGAGAGAGCTACCAGCCGACGCTGCGAGAACTGGCCCGAGAGGAACTGACTCCAATAATGACCGTTTGCGTTGGCCCCGCACAGGACCACGACACCGTCGCGATACATCGCCGTCAGCTCGCCGCCGCCTATTCCAATCTTGCTGCAGTCGGTTACATCCACAGCCCTTTCCCAGAGCTTGCCGCCTGTCCGGGCATCCAGCGCAACAGCAAGGCGTACGTCGAGTTTCTTTTGCGCTGCTTCTGCTTTTTTGGCTTCTTCGGGGCTAAGATTCATCAGATGTGTTTTGTCTTGCTGCAGTAACTGCTGCCGCTGTTGCGGCGTCAGCGAACTGTCAATGAAAAACAGCCAGCCGTCCCCGATTGCGATAGTCAGGTTGACAATGTTCTTGCCACTGTGATTCCATAGCGTCTCGCCGCTCCGCGTATCAATGGCGAAAATCGAATCCGATACGCCTGTTTGTTTCATCGTGCTGCCGTAGAGGATGCCGTCAACATAGGCGAGGTATCCCCACTTATGCGAGCCGCCTTGTGGCGCAGCAGGCATATTGTAAGTCTGGCGAGTCTGTCCTGTTTCGGCGTCGAGCCGCAGACATTTATCACCGAGGGCAATGAAGAAACTATCTTCGCAGGCGGCTAAATTGCCGCACTCACTTTTCTTCAGTCGCGTCCGCATCGCACCGGGGATATCGCGCTTCCACAGCAGAACGCCGTTGTAAGAATCATAGGCCATTACGACGTTTTCACCCTGGATGAATAGCCTGCCATTGACCGCAAGAGGCGCAGCGGCGGCGTTGTGGCGATTGACCATCGGGGCCGGGCCGGGGTCGCCAAACCACAGCAGGCCTAACGGACCGGCTACGATTCGGTCGTCACTACAGGCGGTATTGCCCGGATCGGCGTACTGGTGTGTCCATTTGCCTGCTCCGGGCAGTGCTCCGCGTTTGAGAGTCGCCCAGCAGCCGTTGGTTTGGCTGATTCGGCATTGTCCTAATTCCAGCCGCCTCAGCCACTGGCCAAGCTGCTCGGAAGAGACGGCACCTGCCTTTCCTGACGCATTGGCCGGAATGCCAAGACAAACAGCACCGCCGCACGGCTTTAGATGCCGAACAAGCTCCTCGGGGTTACCGGGTATCTTTCCGGTCAGCAGCAGGCTGTCGGAGACAATCAGGTTGGCAAAGTAGTTCGAGTACGGCAGATTCTCAAGGCTACCCTCATCAATGATTACTCGCTGGCCATACAGGCCCGCCGCGTCCAGTGCTAATCTTGCTGCAGCGGCTTTTTCCGGGTCGGGTTCGACCCCGATAATAGTCAGGTCAGTTCGCCGCGCCAGTTCCCATGCCAGACGACCACGTTCGGCGCCGACCACAAGGCAATAGCCCTTTGTAACACCGGTCTCCATAACAATCGCTTCGGCGGCCGCCTCGTAAACTGCGGTCAGCTCGTCCTGAGGGTAAGGGTTTATTGCTTTGCTGATGCGCGGGCGGGGCACCGGGGTTTTCGATTTTGCTACTCGCTTTGCAGCAAAGCAATAGATTTTGCCTGTATCTGTGCTGACGTAGGCTCGGCCATTGGCGACGGCCAATCCACGTGCTTTGCCATCGACTTTCGCCTCCCAGACGACCTGGCCGTTGTTCCTGCTGAAGGCATTGACCTGCCCTTGCCCACCGGCAAGCACCAGGTTGGCAGTCAGTATCAATTCCGCATCGCATCGGCTTGGTACACGCCACCGGAGGGTCGGCCCAATATTCTCACTGCGGTGCCGGCTCAAATCTTCTTCTACAGTTTTTAACTGCTGTTCCTTTTTTTTGCGGTCCTCGCCCCTGGCGCTCCTGAGGCTGCTTCGAAGTGACTTTATCTTGTACTCTAACGAATTTCGACGTCTGCTGGCCTCGGCGTACTTAGTTCGGTCCATAGCCATCAGTTGGCGTCCGGTTGCCATATAGGCCATATTCCCCACCACCGCGAGTCGTCGACCCGGGAACCAGCCGAAGCCCACCCTGCCGGTTTTCTGGTTAAGAGCCAAAAGGTGGTGTTGCGTACCTGTGTAAATTTGCTCATCTGCGAGAAGTGCGTATGTTCCTCCAACGATACCGCCGGCCTGCTCACCTCTCCAGCCGTAGCTACTTTTGAAAACCTCGCGACCAGTTGCGCGATCAAAGCCGACGGGCATAGCCCTTCCGGATGGTACAAAAAGACGGGTGCTTGTGGCTAATAGGTATCCCTGGGGCGTGAACTCCTTGCGATATGCATCCTGCTCACTAATGCTGCCATTTTTCCAGATAATCGTCCCATCATCTGCCCGCACAGCACAGAGGTAAACATTTTCATGCGGGAATATTCCGGCACCGAAATAAACGATGCCTGCATCGACGAGTACGCCGGTACGGATAGGCCAGCGAGAAATCATCCTGCCGCTGCCTATAAGTTTTTCGTCATTCGGCCCGCCGCGTACTTTCCAGACCAGTTTTCCACTTTTGGCATTTAGACAATAGACGAAACCGTCATCAGAGCCGACAAAAACCCGGCCTTTCCAAACGACTGGCGCCAAACGCACCGGCCCGCCGGTGAAGAATGACCAGCGTTCGTGGCCTGTAACGGCATCAAGCGCATAGACTTTATTGTCAGATGAAGACCCAAAATAGACCATGTTACCAACTGCTGCCACTTGGAAAGCATCGTCGAAAATCACTCGATGGCGTTGCTCAAAACCCTCTCTTGGGCGTTTAGCCGGTCCGGACCACGCAGGGCGGGGAGGATGAGCCGGCGTGTAAATCCATTGCAGGCTCAGCGGGGTCGCCAGCGATTCGGACGTGCCGCCCGTACGCGCGTTGTCATGGCGATAGGTCGGCCAGTCCGCCGCGCTCGCCGAGGCGGTAATAAGAAACAGGCCAATAAGAATACTCAAGTTCAATCGAAAGGATTTTAGACTTGTCATAGCAGGTACTCCTAAATCTTTGCTTTGTAAAAAATCGTTACCCGATGGCAACACTTACTGTCAGGGAGAATCTCAATATAAAGCAGACTCCTGATGGCTGATTATACCAGATTTAATGAGGGTTGCAAAGAATAAGGACTGGTAAAGAAATTAGGTTTCGTTTTTGGCTGAGCGAGGACAAGGCTGGCAAGGAAGCAAAACGCAGGACTACTGGTTGGTAGTCCGAGTTTTGCTGACACCGCCAGCCGAAGCCGCAGC